>JASLAP010000344.1 GCA_030147065.1 Pseudonocardia sp.
CTGCACAAGTCCACGGTGCACCGGATCCTGCAGGACTTCGCCCGGCTGGGCTACGCCCGGGTCACCGAGCAGGGCACCTACCAGGGCGGGCTGCGGATCCTCGGGCTGGCCGGGCGGGTGCTCGCCCGCACCGACGCCGCCGAGCGGGCCCGGCCCCGGTTGGCCGCGCTGCAGGCCGAGTGCGGCGGCACCGTGCACCTGGCCCTGCTCGACGGCGACGAGGCCGTCTACGTGGCCAAGGTGGAGGGGGCCAAGCCCTACCGGATGGCGTCGCGGATCGGCATGGCCATCCCGCTGCACTGCACCTCGATCGGCAAGGCGGTGCTGGCCCAGCTGCCCGAGGCGGAGGTCCGCGCGCTGCTGGCGCGCACCCGGCCGGTGGCCCGCACCCCGAACACGCTGACCGACCCGGACCGGCTGGTCGCCCACCTGGCCGAGGTCCGCGAGCGCGGCTGGGCGATCGACGACGAGGAGAACGAGGCCGGCGTGCGCTGCGCGGGTGCCGCCGTCGTCGACCACACCCGCCGGGTGGTCGGCGCGCTGAGCGTCTCCCAGCTGGTCAGCGACCCGGCCGGCCGCCCGGCCGACGAGATCGGCCCGGCGGTCGCCGCGGCGGCCCGGGACATCTCCCGCAGCCTCGGCGCCCCCTGACTCACGCACGAGCCAGGGCGGTGCGGGACTGGTCGAGGGTGGGCAGGTGGCCCGTGCCGCCGGCGCCGGCCAGCGACAGCGCGGCCGCGGCGGAGCCGAGCGAGACGGCGGTGCGCACGTCGTCGCCGAGGGCCAGCCGGGCGGCGGCGGTGCCGGCCAGGACGTCGCCGGCGCCGGTCTGGTCGACCACCCGCTCCGCCGCGACCGGTGGCAGCCGGACCGGACCGGCGTCCCCGGCGAGCAGCAGGACGCCGTCGGCGCCCATGGTCACCGCGACCGCGGCGGCCCCGGCCCGGGCGACCAGCTCGGCGGTGCGCGCCGGGTCGGTCGTGCCGAGCAGCGGGTCGGCGTCGCCCGGGCAGGACGGGGTGGCCAGCGCGACGTGCGGGGCGATCCGCTCCAGCACGTCCGCCGCGGCCGCCGGGGTGGTCAACCGGGCCCGGAAGTTCGGGTCGTAGACCACCGCGCCACCGGCCGCGGCCACCGCGGCCGCGGCGGCCAGCACGGCCCCGGTCGCGGACGCCGACAGCGCCGCGGTGATCCCGCTGACCAGCAGGCACCGGGTGGTCGCCAGCAGCCGGGGGTCGAGGTCGTCCGGGGACAGCGCCGACGCGGCGCTGCCCCGGCGCAGGTAGACGAACTCGGCCAGGCCGTCCGGGTCGGCCCCGGACAGGTAGGCCCCGGTCGGCCCCGGTCCGCGGCGGGCCAGCGGGTCGACGCCCAGCTCGGCGATCCGCTCGAGCAGCCGCTCGCCCAGCGGGTCCTCGCCGACCCGGGTGAGCAGCGCGGTGCGGGCCCCGGCGGCGGCCGCGGCGGCCGCGGCGTTGAGCGCGTCGCCGGAGAACGACAGCCGGAACCGCGTGGCCCGGTCCAGCGGCTCGGCCGAGGTGAGCTCGACCAGCGGCTCGCCGACCACCAGCACGTCGTACCCGGTCACGAGCCGGTGGCGGCGATCTCGGCGATCTCGGCCAGCCGGTCGGCGACCGCGGCCGGGTCGCGGCGCAGCGCGGTCAGCAGGTCGCTGCCGACCCCGGCGGCGGGCGCGCCCGCGGCCAGCCACTGCGGGACGTCGGCCAGCCCGATCCCGCCGGTGGGCACGATCACCGCCCCGGGCAGCACCGGCAGCAGCGAGCGCAGGTAGCTCGGCCCGCCGACGTGCGCCGGGAACAGCTTGGCCATCCCGCGGCCGACCGCGGCGGCCACCTCACCCGGGGTGAAGCCACCCTCCACCAGCGGCAGCCCCGCCTCGGCCGCGGCCGCCCGGACGTCGGGGGCGGGCCACGGGGTGACCACGAACCGGGCCCCGGCCGCGGCCGCGCGCAGGACGTCGTCGCGATCGCGGGCGGTGCCCAGGCCGAGGTGCAGCTCGGGGTGGTCGCGGACGGCGGCGGCCAGCGCCTCCGGCCAGCCGGGCGTGGACGTGGTCAGCTCCACGACCGGCAGGCCGGCCCCGGCCAGTGCGGCCACCTGCTCGCGGGCGTCGGCGGGGGACGCGGAGCGCAGGACCGGCAGCACCCCCGACCGGCGCAGGAGCCCGAGCAGCGTTCCGTGGGATGAGACGTCATCCTGGCTCACGGGATCGAGGGTAGACAACGCCGGCCCCGCCGTCGATCCGGCGCGCTGCGTCAGTGCGCGTCGCGCTGCTGGAGGATGTAGGTCGCGGTGAGCGCGACGGCGCGGTCCTCGTCGCGCGACAGGTCCGCGAGGGCGCGTGACGACGTGGGTCCCGGGATGTCCGCGAGCGCCTGGGCCAGCCGCCGACGGGCGGCCGCATCGGTGGTGCCCCCGGCGAGGCGGGCGGCCAGCGCGGTGGCGATCTGTTCGGCCGACGCGGGATCCGCCGCCAGCGGGCTCAGCGCGTCGGCCGCGTCGGCGTCGTTGGTCCCCTCGACGACCATGTCGACGAGCGTCGGGACCGCGTCGGCGACGCCCCGCGCCCCGAGCGCCAGAGCCGCACACCTGCGGACCACCGACTCGGAGTTGGCGAGCGCGTCGTGCAGCAGCGCGGTCGCCTCGTCACCCGGGATCTCGGCCAGCGCCCGGACGGCCCGTTCGCGCACCTCGGCCGCCGGTGCGTCGAGACCGTCGGCCAGCAGCGCCGCTGCGGCGCCGCCCGACCGGGCCAGGGCCCACCGCAGGGCCCCGGCGACGTTCGGGTCCGCCTCGCCCAGCGCCGCCTCGACCAGCGCCTCCACCGGCGCCGGACCCTCGTCGCCCGAGGACAGCGCCGCGCGCTGGCGCCGCCCGGCGCTCTCCGACCCCAGGGCCTGCAGGAGCGCGACGGTCTGCAGGACGTCCTCCCAGTCGGCGGGCTCCGCGGCACCGGTCCGGCGGAGTCGGGCGAGCAGTTCGGTCTCGGCGGCGATGCGTTCCCGGGTCCGGCGGATGAGGTCGTCGACGAGCTCGGCGGGGGTGAAGCCGGGATCGTCCAGGGCGCGCCCGACCTCGCGCAGCGACAGCCCCAGCGACCGCAGGCTCTCGATGTGGAAGATCCGCCGGATGTCCTCGCCGGAGTACTCGCGGTAGCCGGCCCCGGTGCGCCCGGTCGGCCGCACCAGGCCCAGCGCGTCGTAGTGGCGCAGCATGCGGGCGCTGACCCCGGATCGTCGGGCCACGTCACCGATCAGCACCGCGCATCACCCCTCCCGGCCGCTCGGGCCCAGCGCCACGACGCGCTTGGCCTCCTCGATCGCCAACTCGAACCCGGCATCCGGGTCGCGCCACAGCCGCTGGGTGGCGATCGCGTGCCGGCGGACGTCGGGGTCGGGGTCGGTCGTCGCGGCGCGCAGGGCCGGCAGGACCGGCTCACCGAGCGCGATCAGCGCCCGGCTCAGGCTCAGCTGCCGTTCCCGGCCGCCGGTCCCGAGCTGGGTCGCCAGCACGCCGGCCAGCTCCGGCTTCGCGTCGTCGGGCACCAGGACGACCGCGGCCCGCCAGGCGCTGCGCGCGACCTCGTCGTCGGTGTCGGTCAGCAGCGTCCGGGTGATCGCCGGCCAGGCCCGCCCGTCCCCGATCTTGGACAGCGTGTGCAACGCCTGGCTGCGAGCCTGCGCGCCGTCGCAGCGGAGTTCGTCGACCAGCCGCGGGACCGTCGTCGACGACGGGTGGCGGGTCAGCGCCCAGGTCAGGGTCTCGCGCACGGAGAAGTCGGGCTCGACCGCGCACCGTTCGACGAGTGCGTCGACGATCCGCGGGTCCGGGGACGTGCCCATCGCCATCGCGGCCTGCAACCGCACCGACGGGCTGCTGCTCGCCAGCCCGCGGACGGCGCGCGCCGCGGTCGTGTCCTCGTCCGGCATGGTCCTCGGGGCCTCCATGGCGTCAGTCAAGACCTTGTCACCGTGTCAAGGTCAACGCTGTCCGGGCTCGCGCGGCCGGACGCCACCGGTGTGCCCCACCCGTGGGCGGGTACCCGGTGGTTCATCGGGAGGAGCACCGGAATGGCACGTGAGCAGGTCGTGGTGGTCGGCGGCGGGTTCGGCGGACTGAACGCCGTCAAGTCCCTGGACGGCGCCGACGTCGACGTCACGGTGGTGGACCGCACCAACCACCACCTCTTCCAGCCGCTGCTCTACCAGGTCGCCGCCGGGCTGCTGCCGCCCGGCCTGATCGCCCCCGCGCTGCGCAGCATCATCAAGAAGCAGGCCAACGCGCGGGCGCTGCTGGCCGAGGTCTACCGGATCGACCTGGCCGAGCGGCGGGTGCACGCCCACGGCCCGGACGGCCGGGAGGTCGAGCTGCCCTACGACACCCTGGTCGTGGCGTCCGGGGCGACCCACTCCTACTTCGGCAACGACCGGTTCGCCGAGTTCGCCCCGGGCATGAAGACCATCGAGGACGCCCGCCACCTGCGCGACGGGATCCTGTCCAAGTTCGAGCTGGCCGAGCTGGCCACCGATCCCCGCGAGCGCGCCGAGTGGTTGACCTTCGTGGTCATCGGGGCCGGGCCGACCGGCGTCGAGCTGGTCGGGCAGATCGCCGAGCTGGCGCACGCCGTGCTGCCCCAGGACTACCGCTCGGTGAACACCCGCGAGGCCCGGATCATCCTGCTGGAGGGCGCCGACGCGGTGCTGCCGCCGTTCGTGCCCGGCCTGCAGCGCTACACCCGCCGCAAGCTGGAGCAGATGGGGGTGGAGATCCGGGTGAACAGCCTGGCCGTGGACATGGACCACGAGTCGGTGACGGTCAAGGGCCCGGACGGGCCGGAGACCATCCGGGCCCGGACCCGGATCTGGGCCGCCGGGGTGCAGGCCTCGCCGCTGGCGGCGATGCTCGCCGAGCAGGCCGGGCTGGACACCGACCGGGCCGGGCGGGTGCCGGTCGAGCCGGACTGCACGCTGCCCGGGCACCCGGAGGTCTTCGCCATCGGCGACATGGTCTCGCTGAACAACCTGCCGGGGGTCGCCCAGCCCGCCCTGCAGGAGGGCAAGTACGTCGGCTCGGTGATCAGGGCGCGGCAGGCCGGGGAGCCGGTGAAGCCGTTCGCCTACCGCGACCTGGGCACGATGGCCACGATCGGCTACCGGTCCGCGGTGGCCCGGGCCCTGGGCATGTCGTTCACCGGGGTCGTCGCGTACGCGATGTGGGCGTTCATCCACGTGCTCTACCTGATCGGCTGGGGCAACCGGGTCGGCACGCTCTACACCTGGGCGCGGGCGCGCTGGTTCGGCAACACCCGGGCGCATCGGATCATCACCTTCGACGCGGCCCGCAGCGAGCTGGCCGAGGGTCGCGCCCTGCCCGCGCCGCCCCGGCCGGCCGTCGAGCGGGAGCAGGCCGGCTCGCGGCGCCCGGCGAGCTGAGGCCGTCGCACCCCCCGGTGCGACGGCCCCTACCGCTCGGCCAGGAACCCGCCGGACTGGCGGCTCCACAGCTCGGCGTAGCCGCCGCTGCGGGCCAGCAGCTCGGCGTGCGAGCCCTGCTCGACGATCCGGCCGCGGTCCAGCACGACCAGCCGGTCCATCCCGGCCACCGTGCTCAGCCGGTGCGCCACCACCAGCGCGGTCCGCCCCTCCATCAGCGTCCACAGCGCCTGCTGGATGAGCGCCTCGCTCTGCGAGTCCAGCGCGCTGGTGGCCTCGTCGAGCAGCAGGATCGGCGCGTTGCGCAGGATCGCCCTGGCGATCGCCACCCGCTGGCGCTGCCCGCCGGACAGCTTCACCCCCCGCTCGCCGACCAGCGTGTCGAAGCCCAGCGGCAGGGTCTCGACGAACTCCTGGACGTGCGCGGCCGCGGCCGCCGCGACGATCTCGGCCTCGGTGGCGTCCGGCCGGCCGAAGGCGATGTTCTCCCGCAGCGTGCGGTGGAACATCACCGGGTCCTGCGGCACCGAGGCGATCAGCCCGCGCAGGTCGGCCTGGGACAGCGCGGTGATGTCCTGCCCGCCGACCAGGATCCGCCCGCCCTCGACGTCCATCAGCCGCAGCAGCAGCCGCACCACCGTGGTCTTGCCCCCGCCCGAGCGCCCGACCAGCCCGACCCGCTCGCCGTCGGCCACGGCCAGGTCCAGCCCGTCGAACAGCGGCTCGGTGCTGCCGGCGTGGGTGAACCGGACCCGCTCCAACCGGACGTCGGCGGCGGTGACCGCGGCGACCGGCGCCGGCGCCGACGGGTCGAGCACGGTCGGCCCGGTCAGCAGCAGCTCGGCGAACTGCGCGGCCTCGGTGACCGACCGCTCCAGCTGCCGGTAGGTCTGGTTGAACTCGAACAGCATCCGGGTGACCTGGGTGAAGTAGGCCACGGTGACCACCACCGCCTCCACCCCGGCCCCGCCGGTGCGGGCGGCCACGCCCAGCGCGAGTAGCAGCCCGGCCACGCTGGTGACGATCGTCAGCGGGCCGACGACGGTGTCGATGCGCAGGTTGTGGTAGTCCCAGGACAGCAGGTTCAGCCGGCGGTTCTCGGCGACCCGCACGCGGTGCTCGGCGGCCTCGCGCGGCTCCGAGGCGTAGGAGCGGACGGCGTCCATGTTGCTCAGCGTGTCCGCGACGTGCCCGGACAGCCGGGCCCACGCCTCCTCGCGGGCGTCCACCAGCGCCTGCCGGCGCCGGATCAGCGGCGTCACCACGACCACGGTCAGCACCACCATCGCCACCAGCAACCCGACCAGCCGCGGGTCGTAGGTCCACAGCACCACCGAGGCGAACACCAGCGGCAGCAGCTGGCCGACGATGCGGAACGCGATGGTGTCGACGAAGTCCTCGTAGCGCCCGGCGAAGCTGAGCACCCGCTTGGTCAGCGAGCCGGCGAAGTTCTCGTGGAAGAACACCGCGTCCTTGGCCAGCAGGGCGTCCATGCCGTCGATGTAGAGCCGCTCGATGCCGCGGGCGTCGGTGCGGTTGAGGCAGTGGACGCCGATCCGCCAGAACACCTCGGCGGCCAGCATCGAGCCGGCGAAGCCCAGCACGTAGGGGGTGACCAGGTCCGGGGTCAGCGCCTCGCCGGCGGCCAGCCGGCCGACCAGCTGCCCGACGAACAGGGCCGGCAGGTAGGCCAGCCCGATGGTGCCCAGGGCCGGCAGCACCAGCGCGGTGGCGCTGAGCAGCTTGTGCCGGGCCAGCTCGCGGAAGTACAGGCGCAGGGCCAGGCGCAGCGCTTCCGGGTGGCGGCGCGAGGTGGCGGCCGCCTTCGGTGGGGGCGTCGGTGGGGTTGTCTGCGGTGCGGTGACCGCGGTGGTCATGGGGCTCCTCCAGCCGGGGGTGGGCCAACCATCGTCGGCACCCGGCGGCCGCCGGTCCACCGGTTTGCGCCCCGGCCCGCCGGCCTTCAGCCGGCGGCGAGCGGGTCCCAGCCGTCCGGGAGCGGGGGGACCGGCGGGGCCGAGCTGGCCACCGCGACCGGCCCGCCCGACTCCGCCGCCTCCAGGGTGGCCAGCATCGTGTCCAGCACGTGGTAGGCCAGTTCGCCGGACGCCCGCTCGGGCAGGCCGTCGCGGACGGCCCGGGCCAGCTCCACCACCCCGGTGCCGCGGCCGGCCGTGGTCGCCGTGCGGGCCAACCGGTGCACCTCACCACCGGCCCGGTGCAGCTCCGGGGCGCCGATGAAGGTGTTCGGGTCGGGGACGACCAGGGTGGCCTCGGTGCCGGTGATCTCGATCCGGCGGCGCCTGCGCGGGGAGTCGAAGCTGAACACGCTCTGCGCGGTCGCTCCGCCCTCGAACCGGTACAGCGCGCTGACCTGGGTCGGCACCGTCACCGCGAACCGCTGCCCGGCGCGCGGGCCGGAGCCGACCGTGCGTTCGGCGCGGGCCCGCGAGCCCAGCGCCTGCACCCCGGCGACCGGGCCGAGCAGCTGGACGAGCGCGGTCAGGTAGTAGGGCCCCATGTCCAGCAGCGGCCCGGCCCCGTCCTGGAACAGGAACGCCGGGTCGGGGTGCCAGCGCTCGGGGCCGGGGGTCTGCAGCAGGGTCAGCGCGCTGACCGGGGTGCCGACGGCGCCCTCGGCGACCAGCCGCAACGCGGCCTGGAAGCCGGGTCCGAGCAGGGTGTCGGGGGCCGCGGCCACCCGCAGCCCGGTGGCGCGCGCGGCGTCCAGCAGCGCCCGCGCACCGGCGCGGTCCGGCGCGATCGGCTTCTCGTTCCACACGTGCCGCCCCGCGGCCAGCGCCCGCAGCCCGACCTCGACGTGCGCGGCGGGCACGGTCAGGTTGACCACGATCTCGATCGCGTCGTCGGCCAGCAGCTCGTCGAGGGTCCCGCCGGCCGGCACGCCGAACTCGGCGGCCCGGCCCCGGGCCCGCGCCGGGTCGAGGTCGGCGACGAACCGGACCTCGACGTCGGCGGCCCGGGTGAGGGTGTCCAGGTACTGCGTGCTGATCACCCCGGCGCCGACGACCCCGACCCCGACCCGGTCGCTCATCCGCAGCGGTCCGTCACGCCAGCCCCTGCTCGCGCAACCAGGCCAGGCTGTCGGCGACGGCGGTGAAGCGGTCGCCGCGGGTGTCGTCCAGCTCGATCACCGGCAGCGCCTGCGGGGCGGCGCCGAGGATCTCCCGGATCGGCAACCCGCCGCGGCCCACCGCGACCTGGTCGCGGGTGTCCGCGGTGGCCGGCCCGTCCTTGAGGTGCAGCGCCTGCACCCGCTCACCGAGCCGGCCCAGCAGCGCCACCGGGTCCTGGCCGCCGACCGCCGCCCAGTACGCGTCGACCTCCAGGACCACCCGGTCGTCCAGCCGGGCGGCGAGCGCCTCCAGGGCGGTGGTCCCGTCCACCTCGGTCTCCAGCTCGTGGGCGTGGATGTGGTAGCCGACCCGCAGCCCGTGCCGCTCGGCGAGGTCGGCGGCCCCGGCCAGGTCGGCGGCGATCGACGCGACCCCGGCGACGGTCGTCCAGCGCGCCGGGTCGACCCGGGGGTCGATCAGCGTGCCGACGCCGAGCGCGGCCGCGGTGGCCAGCACGGCGTCGGCGTCCGGGCGACCGACGAACGACTGGTGCGCCGTCGGCGCGGTGAGCCCGGCCGCGGCCAGCGCCGGACCCAGCTCGGCCGCGTACCGGGTCAGCCCGTACGGCTCGACCCGGGTGAAGCCCAGGTCGGCGAGCCGGTGCAGGGTGCCGGGGAGGTCCTCGGCCAGGGCCTCCCGGACGGTGTAGAGCTGGACGGAAGGTCCGGGGGCGGCCACCGGGACAGCTTCGCCGCCCGGGTGCCGCGCTGACAACCGGGATGCGTGCCCGGCCTCGCCGCGCGGTCAAGCGACCCGGGCGCCGCCGGGGAGGGTGGGAGTCGCGTTCGCTCGTGGGGTGCCGGGCCTTGCCAGGTGGTCAGGGGACCCGCTGCCGGTGACCCGGGTGCCGCTGGGGAGGGCGGGAGTGGCGTTCGCTCGTGGGGTGCCGGGCCTTGTCAGGTGGTCAGGCGATTCGCGCGGGCGAGCCCGGCCGCCGCCGGGGAGGGCGGGAGTCGCGTTCGCTCGTGGGGTGCCGGGTCTCGTCAGGCGATCGGGCGATCCGTGCCGGTGATCCTGGCGCCGCTGGGGAGGCGGGAGTCGCGTTCGCTCGGCGGGGTGGGGGCGAACGCGCCGTCGGGCCGGCTGGACGAGGTGCCCGGGCGGCCGGCCGTTGACCGGTCTGGCCCGGTGTGTCACGGTTGGACCGGTCCATTCCGTGGTCGCGGGTCCGCCGGGATTCGCCGCCGGGTCCCGTTCGGGGCTGCTGCGACCGCCACGTGGACCTCGCCGGGCACCCCCGGGGGCTCCCTTCCACCCGAGAGGACCAGCCATGATCATGGACCGGGTAGCCGGCGCGCCGATCTCCTGGGGCGTCTGCGAGGTGCCGGGCTGGGGCCACCAGCTCGCGCCGGCGCGGGTCCTGGCCGAGATGCGCGAGGTCGGCCTGGCCGCCACCGAGTTCGGCCCGGACGGGTTCCTGCCCGCCGACCCGCGGCGCAAGGCCGCCGAGCTGAGCGGCTACGGGCTGGCCGCGGTGGGCGGGTTCGTCCCGGTGGTGCTGCACGAGCGCGACCACGACCCGCTCCCGGCCGTCGACCGCGAGCTGGACGGCTTCGTCGCCGCCGGGGCCGGGGTGCTGGTGCTCGCCGCCGCCTCCGGCCAGGACGGCTACGACTCGCGCCCGGACCTCGACGACGGGGCCTGGCGCACGCTGCTGGGCAACCTCGACCGGCTCGTCGACCTGGCCCGCGACCGCGGCGTCACCGCCGTGCTGCACCCGCACGTCGGGACGATGGTGGAAGGCCGGGAGGAGGTCGACCGGGTGCTGGTCGGCTCGTCGGTGCCGCTCTGCCTGGACACCGGACACCTGCTGATCGGCGGCACCGACCCGGTGGCGCTGGCCGAGGCCGTCCCGGACCGGGTGGCCCACACCCACCTCAAGGACGTCGACGTCGCGCTGGCCGAGCGGGTGCGGGCCGGCGAGGTCAGCTACACCGACGCCGTCCGCGACGGCCTGTACCGCCCGCTCGGCCAGGGCGACATCGACATGGCTGCGCTGGTCGGCGTCCTGGAGGGGCACGGCTACCAGGGGTGGTACGTGCTGGAGCAGGACACGGTGCTCACGGGGGAGCCGGCGGGGGAGGGGCCGGTGACCGACGTCCGGGTCAGCGTCGCCCACCTCCGCACCCTCGCCGGCTGACCCGAGCCCGCTGACGCCGGGCGGCTCGCGCCGCCGCCCGTGCGCTGGGCGAGAGCCCTTCCCCGCCTGGTCGAGCGAGAGCGCCTGTCGCCCCGCATGGTGGAGCGAGAGTGGCTTTCGCCCCGCGTGATGGAGCGAGAGTGGCTTTCGTGTCGTGTGATGGGACGAGAGTGGCTGGGCCTTGACCCCGGATCGTGGACACGCTGATCCCCGCACTGCGGGGGAAGCGAGATGATCCACGACCATGGCCCGCAAGAACTACTCCGACGAGTTCCGTCGGCAGGCCGTCGAGCTGTACGAGTCCACCCCGGGCGCCACGGTGAAGGGCATCGCCGCCGACCTGGGCATCGAGCGCACCACGCTTCGGCTGTGGCTCGACCGGCTTGGCACCGGCACCCGCACCACGGCCGACGGCGCCACCACCCGCAGCCCACGACCTGCCCAGACGCCGCGGCCCAGGACCGGCGCGCCGGGCCCTGCGGAGACGACCGAGCAGCGGCTGGCCCGGCTGGAAGCCGAGAACGCCGCGTTGCGGGCGGAGAAGGCCACGCTGGTCACCGAACGGGAGATCCTGCGATCGGCGGCCAAGTATTTCGCCGGGGAGACGAACTGGTGAGCCGCTTCCAGTTCGTCGCCGACCACACCACCCCCACCTCCGCCCGTCCGGGCTGGAGCGTGAAGCGGCTGTGCGCACTACTCGACCTGCAACGATCCTCGTACTACGCCTGGAAGACCGCCGCCCCCACCCGGGCCGCACGCGCGGCCACCGACACCGACCTCGCCGCCCGGATCCGCACCGTGCACGCCGCGGACACGACCTGCGGGCGGCCCCGGATCACCGCCGAACTCAACGACGGCGCCGAGCCCGACCGGCGGGTCAACCACAAGCGGGTCGCCCGGATCATGCGCGCCCACAACATCCGCGGCTACCGCCGACGCCGCCGGGTCCGCACCACCATCCCCGAGCAGGCCAACGCCACGGCGCCCGACCTGCTCGGGCGCGACTTCACCGCGCCCGCCCCGAACCGGGTCTACGTCGGCGACATCACCTACCTACCCCTGGCCGACGGCGCCAACCTCTACCTGGCCACCGTCATCGACTGCTACTCCCGCCGGCTGGCCGGCTGGTCGATCGCCGACCACATGCGCACCGAACTCGTCGAAGACGCCCTCCGCGCCGCCGCGAACACCCGCGGGAGCCTGGCCGGGGCGATCTTCCACTCCGACCACGGCTCGGTCTACACCTCCCGCGCCTACGCCCAGCTCTGCCAGCAGCTCGGAGTGACCCGGTCCATGGGAGCGATCGGGTCCAGCGCCGACAACGCCCTGGCCGAGTCGTTCAACGCCACCGTCAAACGCGAGGTCCTCCAAGACGCCACGACCTGGCCCGACGCCCCGACCTGCCGCCGTGAGCTCTTCGGATGGCTGGCCCGCTACAACACCCGTCGCCGGCATTCCTGGTGCCGCTACCAGACCCCGAACACCTACGAGAAGACCCACGCAGCTACCGTCCCGGACGCTGCGTAATCCACCCCGTGTCCACGATCCGGGGGCAAGGCCCGCTTTCGTGTCGTGTGATGGGACGAGAGTGGCTTTCGTGTCGTGTGATGGGACGAGAGTGGCTTTCGTCCCGTGTGGTGGAGCGAGAGTGGCTTTCGTCCCGTGTGGTGGGGCGAGAGCTTTTCGTCGCGCGTGGTGGGGTCAGAGTGTCTTTCGTGTCGCGTGGTGGAGCGAGAGTGTCCTTCGTGTCGCATGGTGGAGCGAGAGTGTCTCTCGTGTCGCATTGTGGGCGAGGGTGCTTCTCGTCCCGCGTGGTCGAGCGAGAGTGCCTTTCGTCTCGCATGGGTGGGCGAGAGTGCCTTCTTCTTGCCTCCTGAGGTGAGAGTGTCTTTCGTCCCGTGGTCGAACGAGAGTGGCTTTCGTTCCGTGTGGTCGAGCGAGAGTGGCTTTCGTCCCGTGTGGTGGGGCGAGAGCCTTTCGTCTCGGGTGGTCGGGCGAGAGTGCCTCTCGCTCCACATGGTGGGGCGAGAGTGGCTTTCGTGTCGTGTGGTGGGACGAGAGTGGCTTTGGTCCCGTGGTGGGGCGCGAGCACCTTTCCCTCCGCGTGGTGGAGAGAGCGCCTTTCGATGTGGAGAGAGCGCCTTTCGCTCGGCGTGGTGGGGCGAGAGTGGCTTTCGCTCCGCGTGGTCGGGCGAGAGTGGCCTTCGTTCGACTCGTGGGGGGAGCGCCGGTCAGGGGGGTGGGGCGGTGGAGGAGCGGGTGACCAGGCTGGGGGTGATCAGGCGGGTGGTCGGCTGGTCGGTGCGGTCGCCGGCCAGCCGCGCGGTGAGGACCTCGCCGGCCGCCCGGCCGACCTCGGCGATGTGGGCGTCGACGCTGGTCAGCGACAGCCGGGGGAGGCGGGCGAGCACGGTGTCGTCGTAGCCGACCACCGACACGTCCTGCGGCACCCGCAGCCCGAGGGCGTCCGCGGCGGTCAGCACGCCGACGGCCACCAGGTCGTTGGCGGCGAACACGGCGGTGGGGCGGTCGGGGCCGCGCAGGAGCTCGTGGCCGGCGCGTTCGCCCGCGGCCTCGGTCCAGCCGCCGTCGACGCACTGCGGGTCCAGGCCGGCGGCGGTGACGACGGCGGCGTAGCCGGCCCGGCGCAGCCGGCCCACCTCGCCCTCGCCGACGACGTGCGCGATGCGCCGGTGCCCCAGCTCGACCAGGTGCGTGGTCGCGGCCCGGGAGCCGGCGTCGTCGTCGTTGGCGACCAGGTCGGTGCCGGCCAGCCGCGGCTCGCGGGTGCCGGCCACCACCACCGGCGGGCCGGGGCGCAGGGCGGCGAGCTGCTCCACCGCGGTCGCGGCGGGCGTGCCGACCAGGACGATCCCGTCGACCCGCAGGTCGGCCAGCGCCTCGACGGCGTCCGGCTCGGTCGCCCCGTCGGCCAGCAGCGGGCGCAGGCCGTGGCCGTGCAGCACCGGGCGCAGGCCGTGCAGGAGGTCGACGTACCAGGGGTTGGACAGGTCGTCGAGCACCACGCCGATGGTGCGGGTGCGCCGCTCGGCGAGGCTGCGGGCGACCGGGTCGGGGCGGTAACCGAGCTCGGCCATCGCGTCGAGCACGGCCCGGCGCCGCTGCACGCTCACCCGCGGGGAGTTCTGCAGCACCAGCGAGACCAGCGATTTCGACACCCCGGCCCGGGCCGCGACCGTCCGGATCGTCGGGGAACGGTCGGGCCCGGGTGGCACGGCCGGAGTCTAGTGTCCCGTTCAGCAAGGTCGGTGGGTGTATCGGTGGATCCAGCGTCTCGCTGGATGCACTGGCGGGCAGCCCTCGTACCGGCGTACTCGGGCTGTCCGCCGGTGCGGCCGGCGTGGAGCTGGGCCGCCGAGATGCCTGGCGAACCTTGCTGGACGGAGCCCAGTCAGCCCTTGACGGACCTCCCGGGCCGCTCCGATACTCGATTGGACCGGTCCAACGACGGAGGTCCCGCATGACCCGCACAGTGCCCGCGACCTGGCTCGACCCGGCGGCCTGCCGCGTCGAGGACCTGCACGCCGTCGTCGAACCGGGTACCGATCCCGGCGCGTTCCCGCACGCGCGGATCGAGCAGGGCGTGCCCGTCTACGACGGCGACCGGCTGCGCGCCGAGGCCGCCGGCCCGGACGCCGGGCGCGCCGCCCAGGCCGAGTTCGTGCACGCGCTGCTGGACGGTCCGGGCATCGTGGTGGTCCACCGCGCCTTCCCCGACGCCGAGGTCGTCGACCGGGTCACCGCGGCGTTCGCCGCGCTGATCGAGGCCCAGAACGCCGCCGGCACCGCGCCCGGCGACCACTTCGCCGCCGCCGGCCGCAACGACCGGGTCTGGAACGCGCTGGAGAAGCTGGCCGTCGCCGACCCGGACGCCTTCGCCGCCTACTACGCCAACGACGTGCTCGCCCTGGTCTGCGACGCCTGGCTGGGCCCGGGCTACCAGGTCACCTCGCAGGTCAACGTGGTCAACCCGGGCGGAGCGGCGCAGAGCCCGCACCGCGACTACCACCTGGGGTTCCAGACGCCCGCCGGTGCCGCCCGCTACCCCGCGCACGTCCACCGCCTGAGCCCGGCGCTCACGCTGCAGGGTGCGGTCGCGCACTGCGACATGCCGGTCGAGACCGGCCCCACGCTCTACCTGCCGCACTCGCAGAAGTACCCGCCCGGCTACCTGGTCGCCGACCGCGCCGACTTCCGCGCCTACTTCGCCGAGCACCACGTCCAGCTGCCGCTGGCGAAGGGGGACGCGGCGTTCTTCAACCCGGCCCTGCTGCACGGGGCCGGGCAGAACCGCTCCGCCGACGTCCGGCGGATGGCGAACCTGCTGCAGGTCTCCTCGGCGTTCGGGCGGGCGATGGAGCGGGTGGACCGCGACCGGGTGGCCGCCGCGGTGCTGCCCGCGCTGCGCCGGATGCGTGCCGCGGGCGCCCCCGACCAGCAGCTCCGCAACGTCGTCGCCGCGGCCGCCGAGGGCTACCCCTTCCCGGCCGACCTCGACCGCACCCCGCCGGTCGACGGCCTGACCCCGCCCACCCGCGCCGACCTGCTCGCCGAGGCGGTGCGCGACGACTGGGACGACGCGCGCTTCGCCTCCGCTCTGGCCGGCTGAGAGCGTCCGGCCCCCTGACCGACCGGGCCCGCACCGGCCGGGCACACCTGCGGAGCTCCCGGCACGGTCGCGCAGCCCGTGGTGCGTCGTCGCAGACCGCAGGCGGCCTGCGCGGGCACCGCACGGGCTGCGCGAGCGGTCGATGGCAGTCGCGCGGGAGGTCCTGGCGTAGCGGGCGCGGTGCTGCGGCGGGCTGCGCGACGCGAGGTAAGCACCCGCACCCGCACCCGCACCCGCACCCGCACCCGCACCCGCCTCGAGCGAGAGTGGCTTTCGTGCGGTGGCGTCGGACGAGAGTCGCTCTCGTGCGGTGGCGTCGAGCGAGGGTCGCTCTCGTGCGAGGTGGGGCGAGAGTGGCTTTCGTGCGGTGGCGTCGAACGAGAGTCACTTTCGCGCGGTGGTGCGGGACGAGAGTCGCTCTCGCTCGGGTGTGCAGGGGGAGGGGTGGCGGGTCTCCCGCCGGGAGTGGCGGCGTGGCGGCGGCCCGGCCGCCGGCGGTCAGACGTTGACGCCGTAGTCCCGGGCGATCCCGGCCAGGCCGGAGGCGTAGCCCTGCCCGATCGCCCGGAACTTCCACTCCGGCCCGCGCCGGTACAGCTCGCCGAACACCATGGCGGTCTCGGTGGAGGCGTCCTCGGACAGGTCGAAGCGGGTGATCTCGCGGCCGTCGGCCTGGTTGACCACCCGGATGAAGGCGTTGCTGACCTGGCCGAAGCTCTGCCGGCGGTTGTCGGCGTCGTAGATGCTGACCGGGAAGACGATCCGGTCCACCTGGGCCGGCAGCCCGGCCAGGTTGACCTTGATCGCCTCGTCGTCGCCCTCGCCCTCGCCGGTCAGGTTGTCGCCGGTGTGCTCGACGGTGCCGTCCGGGCTGGTCAGGTTGTTGAAGAAGACGAAGTGCTGGTCGGAGATGACCTTGCCGTCCGGGCCGCACAGCAGCGCCGAGGCGTCCAGGTCGAAGTCGGCGCCGGTGGTGGCCCGCACGTCCCAGCCCAGCCCGACCAGGACCGCGGTGAGCCCGGGCGCCTCCTTGCTCAGGCTGACGTTGCCGCCCTTGCTCAGGCTCACGTTCATCTTGCGGTTACCTCCTGTGTCCGACGGCGCAGCCGGAAACGTATCCGGGTCGGCTGCGGCGGGCCAGCGCTGTCCGGGCGCGGTGCCCGGGTGTTGCAGGATCGACAGGTGGACCCCACCGTGCAGAAGGTCGTCGACGACCTGTTCGCCGCCGCCCAGCGCCACGACGAGACCCGCACCGACCGGCTGCAGCGCTGGCGGGTGCTCGAACCCGAGGCCGGGAAGCTGGTCTGGTTCCTGGTCCGGGCGGTGCGCGCCCGCAGCATCGTGGAGATCGGCACCTCGCGCGGGGTGTCGACGCTGTGGCTGGCCGAGGCGGCCCGGGCCACCGGCGGGCACGTGCTCAGCGTGGACACCGACCCGCAGGCGCAGGACGACGCGCGGCGCAGCCTGGCCGAGGCCGGGCTGGCGGGGTCGGTGACGTTCCGGGTCGGCGACGGCGGGGCGGTGCTGGCCGGGCTCCCGGACAGCGGGGTGGACCTGCTCTTCCTCGACGCCGAGCGGACCGAGTACCCGGGCTGGTGGCCGCACCCGGCGCGGGTGCTGCGGCCCGGGGGAGTGCTGGTCGCGGACAACGCGCTGTCGCACCCGGCCGAGATCGCCCCGCTGCGGGAGCTGGTCGACGCCGACCCAGACCTGGTCACCACCACCGTGGACGTCGGGAAGGGGGAGTTGCTGGCGCTGCGGACCTGAGCGGCGGGCTATCCCCGCGACCGGTGATGTGGTTAGCCTAGCCTCACCAGTGCTCGCCGCCGGAGAGGATGCTGATGTCGGGTCCGTCCCCCCACGACACCGCGACCGACGACCCCGGGCATCCCGCGCCCGTGCTGGACCTGGTCGGGATCGGTTTCGGCCCGTCGAACCTCGGCCTGGGCGTGTCCGTCGAGGAGCACAACCGGCGGGTGGACCCGGCGCACCGGGTGCGGGCCCGGTTCCTGGAGCGCCAGCCGCGCTTCGGCTGGCACCGCGGGATGCTCATCGCCGACGCCCGGATGCAGGTCTCCTTCCTCAAGGACCTGGCCACCCTGCGCGACCCGACCAGCAGCTACAGCTTCCTGAACTACCTGTCCGAGCGCGGCCGGCTGGTGGACTTCCTCAACCGGCAGAGCTTCTTCCCGACCCGGCTGGAGTTCCACGACTACCTGGACTGGGCGGCCCAGCGGGTCGAGGTCCCGGTGGACTACGCCACCGACGTCACCGAGGTCCGCCCGGCCCGCACCAACGGCGACGGGCCGGTGCTGGAGGTGCACGCGGTGCGGGCCGGCCGGCCGGTCGTGCTGCGGGCCCGCAACGTCGTGGTCGCCACCGGACTGCACCCGCACGTGCCCGACGGGGTCGCCCTCGGTCCGCGGGTGTGGCACAACCGCGACCTGGTGCACCGGGTCGCCGAGCTGGCCGCCGGTCCGCAGCCCCGGCGGTGCACGGTCGTCGGCGCCGGGCAGAGCGCGGCCGAGGCGGTCGAGTACCTGCACCGCTCGTTCCCCGACGCCGAGGTCTGCGCGGTCTTCAACCGCTACGGCTACAGCCCCGCCGACGACAGCGGCTTCGCCAACCGGGTGTTCGACCCGGCCGCGGCCGAGGAGTTCTTCGCCGCCCCGCCGGAGACCCGGATCCAGCTGATGGCGGTGCACCGCAACACCAACTACTCGGTCGTGGACGGCGACCTCATCCGCGAGCTGTACGAGCGGCACTACGCCGAGCGGGTCGCCGGGACCGAGCGGCTGCGCTTCCACAAGGTCAGCACGGTGCAGGAGCTGCGCGAGGAGGCCGGCCGGGTGCGCGTGGTGGTGCGGTCGCGGCTCGACGGCACCGTCACCGAGCTGGACTCCGACGTCGTGGTGCTGGCCACCGGCTACCGCTCCGGCGACCCCACCCGCTTCCTGCGCGGGCTGACCGCCGAGCGCGGCCCGGACGGCCGCCCGTCGATCACCCGGGACTACCGGCTGGTCGTCCCGGAGACCGCGGCCGGGGTGTACGTGCAGGGCGCCACCGAGCAGACCCACGGCATCGGTTCCACGCTGCTGTCCAACGTGGCGGTGCGCAGCGGGGAGATCCTGGCCTCGGTGCTCGCGGCGCGGGACGCGCGCCGGGTCCCGGCGACCTCCGGGGCACCGGCGGGCTGACCCGCCCGCAGCCGGGCCCGACCGGGCACCCGGTCCGACGGTCCGGCCGACCCGGACGGGCGGAGCCAGCTCCCGTCGGGGCGCGCCGGACGGCGCCGCGGGCGATGATGCCCGTGGGGGCCGCTCCGCGGCGCTCCGGGGGAGGGCCGGATGGGCACGGTGGTCGACGTGGCGGTCGTGGGCGCCGGGCCGGCGGGCGCGGCCGCCGCGCTGCGGGTCCTGCAACTGCGCCCCGACGCCCGGGTGCTGCTGCTCGACGCGGCCGCCTTCCCGCGCGACAAGACCTGCGGCGACGGCGTGGCCGCCCCCGTGTTCGACCTGCTCGACGCGCTCGGCGCACCCGGCCTGGACGCGCTCGGTCCGCCGCTGGGCCGGCTGCGCGTCCGGTCGCCCGGCGGCCGGGTGGTGGCGGCGCACTGCGACCGGCCGCAGCGGGTGATCCGGCGGGAGGTGTTCGACGCCGCGCTGGTGGACGCGGCCGTGGCCCGCGGCGCGGTGCTGCGCCGCCACCGGGTGCGCCGGGTCGTGCCCCGCCCGGACCACGTCGTGCTCGACGACGCCATCGCGGCCCGCGTCGTCATCGGCGCGGACGGCGCCAACTCGGTGGTCCGGCGGGCGCTGGGGGCACCGGCGGCCCGGGACACCGCCACCGCGGTGGCGGTGCGCGGGTACACCGCCGGCCCGGTCGTGGACCCGGACTCGCTGGTCATCGCGTTCGCCCCGCACCGGCCGCCGGCCTACGCCTGGTCGTTCCCGCTGGCCGACGGCCGGGCCAACGTCGGGTTCGGGGTGTTCTCCGTGGGGACCGGCGCCACCCGGAGCCGGCTGCTGGAGCAGGTGGCCGAGCAGCTCCCCGGGCACGCGCTGGACCCGGCGAGCGTGCGCGGGCACCGGTTGCCGTTGTCCACCGGCCCGCGGTTCCAGCCCGACGGCCGGGTGCTGCTGGTCGGCGACGCCGCCGGCCTGGTCAACCCGCTCACCGGCGAAGGCATCTACTACGCGGTGGTTTCCGGGGTGCTGGCGGCGCGGGCGGCCGGGCACGGGGCCGGGGCCGGCGCGCGGCACCGCAGCGCGCTGCGCCGGTTGCTCGGGCGCCACCACCGCCACGTCGGCGCGCTCGCCCGGCTGATGCCGCACGCCCGGTTCGTCGACGCCGCGGTCACCGCCGCCGCCCGGGACCGCCGGGTGTTCGACGCGATCGTCGACATCGGGCTGGGCCGGGGCACCGCCTCGCCCGGGGTGCTCGCCGCGGTCGCCGCGGACTACCTGCTCCTCGGCCGGGCCGCGGACCACCGGGGCGCGGCGGGCGGTGACGGCGCACCGCTTGCCAGCCCGGCCGGTCATCCCTAGTGTATGCGTATGCATTTGACCGATGCGGACAAGCGCAGGCTCGGTGACCGGGTCGAGGTGGTCAAGGAGCCGGCGGCCACCGGGCGGCCGACCCGCGACCCCGACGTCGTCGCCACCGTCTCGGCGATGCTGAGCCGGATCGAGCGCGAGGGCATGGACGCCGTCCTGCACTACGCCCGCGAGCTCGACGGGTTCACCGGCCGCAGCCCGGAGGTGCCCGCCGCCGAGCTGGAGCGCTCCGGCGACCAGCTGCCGCCGGCCCTGCGCGAGGCCCTCGACACCGGGGCCGAGCGGACCGCGAGGTTCGCCGCGATGCAGCGCGCGCGCCTGCAGGACTTCGAGGACGAGGTGGTCCCCGGGGTGGTGTGCGGGCAGCGGTTCGTGCCCGTCGACACCGTCGGCGCCTACCTGCCCGCCGGCCGGTTCCCGCTGCTGGCCAGCGCGTTCATGACCGTCGGGGTGGCCAGGGTGGCCGGGGTGGGCCGGATCGTGGCGACCACCCCGCCCTCGCACGGGGGCGGCGCGCACCCCGCGGTCCTGTACGCGGCGAAGATCTCCGGCGCGGACGCGGTGTACGCCGTGGGCGGCGTGCAGGCCCTGGCCGCGATGGCCTTCGGGCTGCTCGACGGGGTGCCGGCCGACAAGGTCGTCGGGGCCGGCAACGCCTACGTCGCCGAGGCCAAGCGGCAGCTGTTCGGCCGGGTCGGGATCGACGTGCTGGCCGGGCCATCGGAGGTCGCGGTGATCGCCGACGACACCGCCGACGCCGCCCTGGTCGCCGCCGACCTGCTGGCCCAGGCCGAGCACGGCCCGACCTCGCCGTCGAGCCTGGCCACCACCTCGCCGCGGCTGGCCGAGGAGGTCCCGCGCGAGATCGACAAGCAGCTGGCCGGGCTGGCCACCGCGGAGATCGCCGGGGCGGCCTGGCGCGACCACGGCACCGTCTACCTGGCCCGGGACCGCGAGGCCGCGGCCGAGGTGATGAACACCCTGGCCCCCGAGCACCTGGAGGTGCTGGCCGAGGACCTGGAGTGGTGGCTCGGCGAGCTGCGCAACTACGGTTCGCTGTTCCTCGGCACCTGGTCGACGGTGGTCTACGCGGACAAGGGGATGTCCGGCACCAACCACGTGCTGCCCACCGCGCGCGGCGCCCGGCACACCGGCGGGCTGTCCGTGGCCGGTTTCCTCAAGCAGCTCACCTACCAGCGGGCCACCCGGGCGGCGACCCGCAGCCAGGCCGCGCCGACCGTCGCCGTCTCGGACTTCGAGGGGCTGGTCGGGCACCGCGACAGCGCGCAGCTGCGCCTGGACCTGGTGCCGGACTGATTGTTACATGCGTATTCACTCCCCTGTGCGGCCGAAGGAGCCCGACATGCCCAGACCCCGAACGACCGTGCTGCGCACGCTCACCCTGACGATCGCCGCCGCCCTGCTGGCCACGGCGTGCGGCGCGGGCTCCCGGACGGCGGCCGAGTCCGCGACCGAGGTCGCCTGCGACTTCCCGCCCCCGGCCCAGCCGGTCTCGGTGAATGTGCTGGCCTACAACTCCTCGGCCATCGACCCGTTCACCAACACCATGGTCAAGAGCTGCAGCAAGGACCAGGTCACGGTCAACCACGAGCCGATCGACTTCGCCGGCCAGGTGCAGAAGACCACCGCCACGCTGGCCGGTGACAGCGGCACCTACGACATCGTGGAGACCTACAGCTTCGTCGTGCCGCAGTACGCCTCCCAGCAGAAGCTGATGCCGCTGGACGACATGCTCGCCGAGTTCGACGAGAAGTACGCCCTCGGCGAGATCAACGAGGACATGCGCCGGGCCATGTCCTACGACGGCAAGCTCTACGGGCTGCCGATGCAGGCCCAGATGTACGTGATGGCCTACCGCAAGGACGTGTTCGACCAGCTCGGCCTGCAGCCGCCGACCACCTTCGCCGAGCTGCGCGACGCGGCCGCCGCGATCCAGCAGGCCGGCGAGATCCAGTACCCGCTGGCGCTGCCCATGCTGGCCAGCGGGGACATCAGCACCGTCTACGACGCCACGCTCGGCTCGCTCGGGGTGGACTACACCGACCCCGAGACGATGACCCCGAACTTCGACTCGCCCGAGGCGGCCACCGCGTTCGAGGAGCTGCGCTCGCTGCTGCCCTACATGGACCCGCAGGTCACCACGTTCGACCAGCCGCGGGTGCAGCAGCAGATGTACAACGGCTCGGCGGCGATCGCGGTCATGTTCTCCGGCCGGATGAACGACCTCAGCCAGCCGGCCAACAGTGCCTTCGCCGACCAGTTCGCGTTCGCCGCGCCGCCCTCGGTGGCCGGTGGCGACGCGCTGTTCAACACGTTGTCGGTGGACGGCTGGTCGATCCCGGTCAACGCCTCGGCCGACCCGAAGCTGCTGTTCGAGATGATCGCCTCGGCGGTCAGCCCGGACGCCTCGCAGGCCTCGGTGCCCGCGGCCTTCCCGGCGCGCGAGGGCATCGTGACCCCGGAGTCCAGCCCGTACGCCGCGGCGGCCCAGGAGTCCATCGGCAAGGCCCCGCCGGCCGAGCCGTTCCCGTGGACCTCGCGGATCGCCAACGACACCCGGTCGGTCGTGGCCGACGTGATCGTGGGCAACACCCCGGTCGCCGACGGCACCGCGCAGATGCAGCAGATCGCCACCCAGATCCTGGGTGAGTACCAGCAGTAGCCGATGCGGCGGCCGCCCGGGGTTCCGGGCGGCCGCCGTCGGGTCCACCGACCCCGTCCCCGAGGTGAGGCGCATGCGACGGCGCGAGTTCCTGGCCCTGGTTGCCCCCAGCGTGCTGGTCATGGGCGCGCTGCTGGTGCTGCCGCTCTACCGGACGGTGGAGTGGAGCCTGCAGAAGGTGAACTACGGCGTACCAGGCGAGTTCGTCGGCCTGGACAACTACGCCCAGGCCCTGAGCGATCCGCGGCTGGGCCAGGCGGTGCTGTTCACCGTCGGGCTCACCGCGGCCGTGGTCGCGGGCATCGTCGTGCTGGGCTACGGGCTCGCGGTGCTGGTCAACCAGCTGGGTCGGGCCAAGCCGTGGGTGCTCGGGGTGCTGCTGGTGTCCTACGTGATCCCGCACGTGGTGGGGGCGGTGATGTTCTCCTGGCTGTTCGACGCGAACTTCGGCGGCGTGGTCAACTACGTGATCTCCGCCGCCACCGGCCAGGAGATCCTGTGGTTCACCGACCCGTGGCCGAACCGGGTGCTGGTCGCGTTGAACACGCTGTGGTTCATGCTGCCGTTCGCCATGCTGGTGATCATCGCCGGGTTGCAGGGCGTGCCGAACGAGCTGATCGAGGCCGCCCGGATCGACGGCACGAGCGGCTGGGGCACGCACTGGCACGTGATCATCCCGAGCATCCGCGGGGTGCTCGGCTTCGTCGCCATCATCTCGATCATGGACGTGCTGCGGACGTTCGACCAGCTCGTCGCGCTGTCCCCGGCGGCAGAGCAGATCGGCAACGAGTCGATCATGCTCTACATCTTCAACGTCGCGTTCCAGGACGGCGGCCAGCAGCTCGGCCTGGGCAGCGCGGTGAACGTGCTGCTGATCGCGCTGATCGTGGTCCTGCTGTACCCCTTCATCCGCGGCGTCGCCAAGGAGGCCCGGCAGGTATGAGCACCGTCCAGAACATCCCGCCGAACACCCCGCAGCAGTCCGCGTCCGAGGCCGACTCCCCGCCCCCGCGGAAGTCCGCCTCCGTCGCGCCCCGCCCGCGGCGCGACAACCGCCGGCGCTGGCTGGTCGGTGGCACCCTGGTGCTGGTCTGCTGGGCGATGCTCAGCCCGGTGCTGTGGACGGCGATGTCGGTGACCAAGCCGACCGACGTGGCCTTCCTCAACCCGCCGGTCTTCTTCTACGAGCCGTCGCTGACCGCGTTCGTGGACCTGTGGCAGACCACGCTGTTCTACCAGTACGTGCTGAACACGCTGGGCGTCGCGGTGCTCAGCACGATCGCCGCGCTGCTGATCGGGATCCCGGCGGCCTACGCGCTGTCGCGGTTCCCGGGCTGGATCAGCGCGGTGCTGCTGATCCTGGCGCTGGTGTTCCGCGCGCTGCCGCGGTTCTCGGTGGTGCTGCCGATGTACGACCTGGCCCGCTCGCTGGGCATCTACGACACCACGTTCGCGGTGGCCGCCGCGCTGGTGGCGATCAACCAGCCGTTCAGCATCTGGCTGCTGCGCAACTTCTTCGCCGAGATCCCCAAGGAGCTCGACGAGGCGGCCATGCTCGACGGCTGCAGCCGGTTCGGCACCCTGCGCCGGGTGATGATCCCGCTGATGGGGCCGGGCATCCTGACCGCCGGGATCTTCATCTTCCTGTTCGCGTTCCAGGAGTACCTGACCGCGAACATCCTCACCGACGTCTCGGCGCGGACCGTGCCGGTGTTCATCGCCACCCAGCTCGGCCAGACCCTGCCGATGCTGCAGCAGGCCGGCGCCGCGGCGATGCTGCTGACCCTGCCGGTGATCGCCTTCGCCTTCATCGCGCAGCGCTACCTGGTGGCCGGGCTGAACGCGGGCTCGGTCAAGGGGTGAGGCCGGGGGTGGGCGACGCGCCGCTCGTCCTGCTGCCCGGCATGAACTGCTCGCCGCGGCTGTGGGACGGCGTGCTCACCGGCCTGGACGTGCCGGTGGTGCACGGCCCGCTCGACCGGCCCACCGTCGACGGCTGCGTCGAGGCCCTGCTCGACCGGCTCCCGCCGCGGTTCGCGCTGGCCGGACTGAGCCTCGGCGGGATCGTGGCGATGGCGCTGGTGCGCCGCGCCCCGGACCGGGTCACCCGGCTCGCCCTGCTGTCCACCAACGCGCGCGGCCCGACCGACCCCCAGCGCACGGCGGTGGTGCCGGCGGCCAGCGCGGCGCGCTGGGCGGCCCACGC
>JASLAP010000519.1 GCA_030147065.1 Pseudonocardia sp.
GAGCCTGTCGGCCGCGGCGATGGTGCCGTTCCTCGGGTGGGCGGCCACCGGCGGGAAGTTCGCGGTCAAGGGGTACAAGGCCGTGCACACCGTCGACGGGGCCAAGACGTGGCTGACCGGGCGGCCCCCGATGGTGCCGAAGGGGGCCGAGCAGGTGGCGTTCACGCCCAACGCCAAGTTCCCGGTCGGGCAGCGGTTCGAGTGGCGGGATCCGAGCACCGGCAAGAAGGTCGACTACCACGCGCACGGACCCGACCCGGCCCGCTCTCCGACGGAGAACGCGGGGAAGGGACCGATCTACCGGGTCAAGGTGGGCAACCACTACCTGGGCGCGGACGGCAACCTGTACACGAAGAACTCGGTGAACCCGAACTCCAGCGCCTTCAGCCCGCAGGCCGCCAACGAGACGCACATCCCCTATCCCCGGGACCTGCCCTCGCCCGGCGCGAAGCACGTCCCGGTGTTCGTGCCCAACGTCGCCGCGCTGGGCGATCCCGGCGGCGGGGACGGCGGGTGAGCCGCATCCGGGAGGGCACCCCGGTGGGTCCGCGGCGCTGCATCGACCTGCTCCGCGGCATCACCAGCACCTCGTCCGAGGAGCGGCACGTCTGGGCCGGAGTGACCGACCAGTGGTTCGGCATCGGCGAGCTGGACTACCGCGAGGACGTCACCATCGCCTGGGTGCTCGCTTGGACCACGGTCCACGAGGGGCAGCGCTATCCGGTCCGCGTCGGCCTCCTCGACTCCCTGCAGGGGTTGGCCCTGGACGACCGAGCACCGGCAGCGGCGCTGGACCTGGTGACGACGGCGATCCCGCGGGCGGACCTCGACGTGGCCGAGGTCGAGTCCTACGACGAGCTGCTCGCGGCCCGGACGAGACCGGCCCCCACCGTCCCGCCCGGGGAGGCGCCGAACCTGCCCGGCGTCCCGCCCGGCGAGCCGGTCGAGCCGGCCCGGTGCGTCGAGCTCGTCCGCGGCCTGACCGACCCCGACCCCGACCAGCGCCGGGCGGCGGCCCGGCTGGTCACGGCGTGGGCGGCGGCGGGCCGGCTGGACGACGACCAGGCCCGGGTCCTGGCCACCGTGTCGACCTGGGCCGTTCTGATCGAGGCCACCACCGCGCTGGTCGCCCTGCTCGGCGCGCTCGCCGCGCTGGCCCGGCGCGACCTGGTGCCGCCGTGGGCGCTCGACCAGCTCGAGCGGCACCTGGCCGCCGCCGACCTCGACCCCGCCGCCGACGGGCTGCGGGCCGAACTGGCCGCGGCGCTCGCCGGCCACCGCGCCCGCGCCGGGGCGGCCTGATCAGCGCAGCGGGGTGAACAGCTCCTCGAACAGCTCCGGGGCCGACGCCGGGTTGGGCGGCGGGTCGACGATGTAGAACTCGGTGCCCAGCCCCATCGCGAACAGCGGGTCCGGCATGGCCAGCAGGAAGTGGTCGGGCGCCATCTGGCTGGCGTGCACCCGCATCGAGGCCCGCTTCTGCTCCACGAAGTCCACCGCGTCGACCCGGTGGGTGATCTCCGCCTCCGGCTTGCCCATCTCGGGCACCTCCGGCGGCGGGTTCCACTCCTGTCCCGCCTCCGCGGCCATCCCGCGCATGCCGCGGGCCATCCAGTCCCGGTTCACCGTGTTCTGGGCGACCACCGGCACGGCCGACAGCTGGGCCGCCCGCACCCCCACCCGGTGCACCTGGATGTGGTCGGGGTGGCCGTAGCCGCCGTTGTCGTCGTAGACGGTGAGGATGTCGGGTTCCTCCTCGTCGAGGATGACCGACAGCCGCCGGGCCGCGTGCTCGACGTCGGCCTGCCAGAAGCAGTACGGGGCGTCGTTGGAGGGCTCGCCCATCATCCCGGAGTCGGTGTAGCCGAGGAACTCCACGCGCTTGGCGCCGAGCACCGCGGCCGAGGCGTGGCACTCCGCGGAGCGCCGCATCGACAGCTGCTCGCCGGGCTCCAGCACGCCCGGCACCGGTTCACCCAGCTCGCCGCGCGTGGCGAAGACCAACACCACCCGGTGACCGGCGGCCGCGGCCTTGGCCAGCGTGCCCGCGGTGGTGATCGATTCGTCGTCGGGATGTGCCTGGAAGGAGACGATGGTGCCCACCCCAGGAGGCTAGCCAGGCTCCGGTCCGCCGCGCGGACCGGAGTCCGCCACTACGGAACCGCGTTCAGCGCGAGCAGCAACGGCACCAGGTACGTCGGCACCAACAGCGCGACCACGGTGACGGCCGCCGTGCGCCGCGACCGTCCCCTCCGTCGCAGGCCCGCGAACACCGAGCGGCCGACGACGATCTGGACGGCGGCCAGGACCGCGACCCAGACGGCCACCACGACCAGGTCGGTGCACCCGCCCTCCCACTCGGAGAGGGCCTCGGCGAGGTGGAGGTGCGCCACGGTCAGCCCGAGCACGACCGTCACCATCGCCTCGCCGAGCCCCGGCCCCCGGCCGGAGCGGGCGTCGTTCGTCCCGGGCGACCACGTCGCGCGCTGTCCGGCCATCTCGGTCTCCGTCCGTGGGAGGGGTGTCACCCGGATCGAGCCCGCGCGCGGGCCATCGGTTGGGGTGCACGTCGCCCCGCTCGCCGGACGGACCGGACGCGCTCGCGGCGCTCGACGGCCTCCACCGAACGCCCTCAGCTGGGTGACTCCCGGCCGGGGCGGCGCGGCGCTCAGCCCAGGACGCGGGTGAGGGCGGGGGCGATGTCGGCCGGGCGGCGCACGGTCTGGCTGCGCCCGCCGCCGCGCGCTGGCCGCGCGCGGC
>JASLAP010000526.1 GCA_030147065.1 Pseudonocardia sp.
GTCCCCCGCCACCGTCCGCACCGCCGACGGCTCCGCCCTCCTCCACGGCTCCTGACCCCGCCGCGCGCCCGGAGAGCGCCTCACGACCTTCCGGGCACGGCCGCCAGCGGCCAGGTCGGCATCGGGCGGCGGCCTGCCCCGGCCCCCTGGCAGGAAAGCCACTTTCAGGACGGAATCGGTCCTGAAAGTGGCTTTCCTGCCACGTGCGGCGGAGTGGGGGTGAGGAGGAACGGGGGCGGGGCGGGTTACGGGCCGCGCGGGGTGCGGGGGTCGAGGACGATCTCGGCGGTGGGGGTCTCGGCGGGGGTGCCGATGAGCGGCTGCACCCCGCCCAGCAGCAGGGCGATCGCGCCGGCCGCGGTGACCAGCAGCATCGTCACGGCGATCAGTGGGAGCAGGGCGGCGCGGCGGACCCGGTGGCGGCCGGGAGCGGGGGCGGCCGGGGGCACGACGACCGGCGCGGACAGCGCCCGGGCGACCTGGGCCGCGGTGGGGCGGCGGTCCTGGTCGGGGTCGGTCATCTCCAGCAGCAGGTCGCCGAGCCCGCCGGGCAGGCCCTCCGGGATCGTCGGCGGGCGGTGCAGCCGGGCCAGCGCGGACTCCATGGCCCGGCCCGGGTACTCCCGGCGGCCGGTCAGCGCCTCCAGCAGCACCAGCCCGAGCGCGTAGACGTCGGCGGGTGGGCCGACCTGCTCGCCGCGCACCTGCTCGGGTGCCAGGTAGGCGGCGGTGCCGACGATGCAGCCCGCGGTGGTGGCCGCGGTGCTGTCCACCGCGCGGGAGATGCCGAAGTCGGTGAGCCGGGCCTCGGCGCCGTCGAGCAGGACGTTGGCCGGCTTGACGTCGCGGTGGATGTAGCCGGTGCCGTGCACGTGGTCCAGGGCCGCGGCCAGGCTCGCGCCCATGCGGCGGACCGCACCGGGCTCCATCGGCCCGTCGTGCAGGCGGGTGGCCAGCGACGGGCCGTTGACGAGGTCGGTCACCACGAACGGGCGACCCTCCTCGCTGCCGCCGTCGCGCAGCCCGACCAGGCCGGGGTGGTCGAGGTGCGACAGCGCCTCCATCTCCCGGCGCTGCTGGCGCAGGTCGTGGACCGACGCCCCGCGGTGGAACAGCTTCAGCGCCACCAGGGCGCCGCTGCGCAGGTCACGGGCTCGGCGGACCACGGCGGACGACCCGGTGCCGAGCACCCGGCCGAGCACGTAGCGGCCCGCGACGACCCGCGGGCCGGGGTCGGGTTGCTCGGTGCTCACACCGACCTTGTTCCCGACCCCGGCCCGCGTCACACCACCCGGCCGATAATTTTCGATCTTCCCTGGTCAGCCCGCCGCGGCCGTGGTGAGGGCGCGGCGGGTGAGCACCCGCGCCAGGTGGCGGCGGTACTCCTTGGTGCCGGCCACGTCCGCGGGCGGGTCGGTGCCCTCCGCGGCCAGCGCGGCGGCGTCGGCGATGGAGGCGCCGTCGGCCAGCGCGGCCTCGGTGGCCGAGGCGCGCAGCGGGGTCGGGCCCATGTTGACCAGGCCGACCCGGCCGTCGACCACGGCCACCCCGACGATCGCCCAGTCGTTGGCCCGGCGGGTGAACTTCTCGTAGGCCCAACCGGCCGACCCGGTGCGCGGGACCCGGATCTCGACGATCAGCTCGTCGGGCTCCTTCACCGAGGAGAACACCCCGGTGTAGAAGCCGGTGATCGGGACCGTGCGGGTGCCGCGCGGGCTGCGCAGCACCACCGAGCCGCCCAGCGCGAGCACCGCGGCCGGCAGGTCCGACGCCGGGTCGGCGTGGGCCAGCGAGCCGCCCAGCGTGCCGCGGTGGCGGATCTGCGGGTCGCCGACCGTGCGGGCCACCGCGCTCAGCAGCGGCACCTCGGCCTTGACGACCTCGGAGGACTCCACGATCCCGTGCCGGGTGCCCGACCCGATGGCGACCTCGTCGCCGTCGACCCGGATGTAGCTCAGCTCGCCCAGCCGGCCGATGTCGATGACCAGCTCCGGCGCGGCCAGCCGCAGCTTCATCACCGGCAGCAGGGAGTGCCCGCCGGCCAGCACGGTGGCGTCCTCGCCGTGCTCGGCCAGCAGTGCCAGCGCGCCGTCGACCGAGGTCGGGCGCTCGTAGGTGAAACCGATGGGGATCATGCGCCACTCCCGGTGGAGAAGCCGGGCGCGGCCAGCTCGGCCTCGGCGCCCTCGGCCTTGTCGGGGTCCTGGCCGGAGGCGGCCAGGACCGCGCGGACGATGTTGTGGTAGCCGGTGCACCGGCAGAGGTTGCCCTCCAGGCCCTCGCGCACCTCGCGCTCGGTGGGCCTGGGGTTCTCCTCGAGCAGGCTCACCGCGGCCATCACCATGCCCGGGGTGCAGAACCCGCACTGCAGGCCGTGCTCGGCGCGGAACGCCGCCGGCACCGGGTGCAGGTGCTCCTCGTCGGCCGACAGGCCCTCCATGGTGGTGACCGCCTGCTGGTCGGCCTGCACCGCCAGCACCGTGCAGGACTTGACCGACTCGCCGTCGACGAGCACGGTGCAGGCCCCGCAGGAGGTGGTGTCGCAGCCGATGTTGGTGCCCTTGAGGCCCAGCACGTCGCGCAGGTAGTGCGCCAGCAGCAGGCGCGGTTCGACGTCGGCGCTGGTCGCCTCGCCGTTCACGGTGATCTCGACCTTGACCGTCATGCGTCGCTCCCGGCCGCGTTGTCGGAGGCGGCGCCGTCGGCCGCCTGGATGGCCTGCCACACCCGCAGCGGGGTGGCCGGCATGTCGATGTGGCGCACCCCGAGGTGCGACAGGGCGTCCACGACCGCGCTCTGCACGGCCGGGGTGGCGCCGATGGTGCCGGCCTCCCCGATGCCCTTGGCCCCGAGCGGGTTCAGGTGCGTCGGGGTCTCCATGTCCACCAGGGTGAAGCTGGGCAGCTCGGCGGCCGACGGGAATCCGTAGTCGGCGAAGGTGCCGGTCAGCGGGTTGCCGTCGGCGTCGTAGACGACCTCCTCCAGCAGCGCCTGGGAGATGCCCTGGGCGATGCCGCCGTGCCGCTGGCCCTCGGCCAGCAGCGGGTTGAGCACGGTGCCCGCGTCGTCCACGGTGATGATCGAGTCGACGACCGCCTTGCCGGACTCCGTGTCGACCTCGACCACGGCCAGGTGCGCGCCGAACGGGAAGGTCGGCATCTTGCCGTCGAAGGTGGTGACGACCTTGAGCTCCTCGCGCTCGGCGAGCTGGGCCAGCGTGATGCCGGTGCCGGTGCCGGCCACCGAGACGGTGCCGTCGGCGACCTGCAGGTCGTCCACGTTCGCCTCGAGGATGTCCGCGGCCCGCTGCTTGGCCAGCTCGGCCAGCTCACCGGCCGCCTTGTAGACCGCGACACCGCCGGTCTGCAGGCTGCGCGAGCCCATCGTGCCGACGCCCTTGGGGATGAGGTCGGTGTCGCCGTGCTTGACGGTGATCTTCTCGATCGGGATGCCGAGGTGCTCGTGGGCGAGCATCGCCCACGCCGTCGCATGGCCCTGACCATGTGGTGAGGTTCCGGTCAGCACGGTGACCGAGCCGTCCGGGTGGACCTGCACGGTGGCGTCCTCGGCGAACGCGCCGGCCCCGGTGATCTCGACGAAGGCCGAGATGCCCAACCCGAGCTGGACGACGTCGCCGCGCTCGCGGCGGGCCTTCTGCTCGGCCCGCAGGGCCTGGTAGTTGCCGGCCTCCAGGACCTTGTCGATGGCCTTGGCGTACTCGCCGCTGTCGTACATCGCGCCGCCCTTGGTGGTGAAGGGGAACGCGTCCGGCGAGGGCACGTTGCGCTTGCGCACCTCGGCCGGGTCCATGCCGATCTCGGCGGCGAACAGGTCCATCGCCCGCTCGATGGCCGCGGTGGCCTCCGGGCGCCCGGCGCCGCGGTAGGCGCCGGTGGACGTGGTGGTGGTGACCAGTACCCGGGCCCGGGACTCGACCTTGGGGATGTCGTAGACGCCCGGCGCCATCATCCGGGTGAACATCGGCAGCACCACGCCGATCCGGGGGTAGGCGCCGGCGTCGGCCAGCACGTCGAGCCGGTAGGCCTGCACCTTGCCGTCCCGGCTGCCGCCGATGGTGACGGTCTGGAACTGGGCGCGGCCCTGCACCATCCCGGTCATGTTCTCCGAGCGGCTCTCGGTCCACCGGACCGGCCGGCCGGTCCGCTTGGCCAGCCAGGCGACCAGCGCGAACTCCGGGTCGGCGCCGATCTTCGCGCCGAACCCGCCGCCCACGTCCGGGGTGATCACGTGCACCTGCGAGGCGTCCACGCCCAGCCAGCCGGCCACCTCGTCGCGGCTCTGCTGGGCGTTCTGGGTGGAGCACCAGAGGGTGACCCGGCCGTCCTCGCCCCACACCGCGGCCGCGGCGCGGGTCTCCAGCGGGGCCGCGGCCAGCCGCTGGTTGACGATGTCCTGGGTGACCACGACCTCGCACCCGGCGAACAGGTCCGGGTCGAGCTCCTTCTCGTGGTCGAAGCCGTTCGAGGTGTTCGTGCCGGCCTCCTCGAACACCAGCACCTCGTCGGTGCGGGCCTGGCGCAGGTCGACCACCGCCGGCAGCGGGTCGTAGTCGATCTCCACCAGCTCGGCGGCGTCCTCGCCCTGGTACGGGTGCTCGGTGAGCACGGCGGCCACCGGCTCCCCGACGAACCGCACCTTGCCGGTCGCCAGCCACGGCCGGGCCATGGCGTCGGGCACGGCCGGGAACAGCTTGGCCGGTGTCAGGTCGATCTCGTCGGCGGTCACGACGTCCACGACGCCGGGGGCGTCGCGGGCCGCGCTCGCGTCCACGCCGGTGATCCGGGCGTGGGCCAGTGGGGACCGGACGAAGGTCAGGTGCAGGGCACCGGACAGTCGCTCATCGGTGAGGTCGTCGGTGTATGTGGCGCCCCGGGTGAGGAAGGCCGGATCCTCGATGCGGACGACGCGCGTGCCCATGATGCTCATCAGGACCGGACCCTAGTTCGCCGACGACCATCGCGCGACGTCGCGTTGCGGCGCGGCGGAGTATCGCCTACGGCGGCCAGGGCCGGACGGCCCACAGCGGCGAGACCGGGCCGTGCCCGGCGCCCAGATCGTACGCGTTGCGTACCGACTCGGTCACGAAGCGCTTCGCGAACGCGACCGCGTCGGGCACCTCGGCGCCGCGGGCCAGCGCGGCGGCGATGGCCGAGGCCATGGTGTCGCCGCCGCCGTGGGTGTTGCCGGTGGCGAACCGCGGCCCGGGCAGCTCGATGAAGTCGCTGCCGTCGTGCAGCAGGTCGACGCACTCGTCGGTGTCCTCGACCAGGTGCCCGCCCTTGACCAGCACCCAGCGCGGGCCGAGCGCGTGCAGCGCGGCGGCCGCGGCGTACTGCGCCGCGCGGTCGTGCACGTCGATGCCGACCAGCAGGCGGACCTCGTCCAGGTTCGGGGTGACGACGGTGGACCGCGGGAACAGCTGGGTGCGGAAGGCGTCCAGGGCCGAGTCGGCCAGCAGCGGGTCGCCGTGCATGGAGGCGGCCACCGGGTCGAGCACCAGCGGGACGGTGCCGCCGGTGCCGATCCCGACCCGGTCGCAGGCCGCCACGACCGCCTCGATGGTCGGGGTGCCGGCGAGCATGCCGGTCTTGACCGCGTCCAGGCCGATGTCGGTGGCGACGGCCTCGATCTGGGCGGCCACCACCGCCGGCGGCAGCACGTGCACATCGGACACGCCCAGCGTGTTCTGCACGGTCACCGCGGTGACCGCCACGCAGCCGTGCACCCCGCAGGCGGCCATGGCCCGCAGGTCGGCGGCCACTCCGGCGCCGCCGCCGGAGTCGGTGCCGGCGATCGTCATCACCCGGGGCGGGGTGCTGCCCACCGTCGGTTCGCCCATGCCCGCGACCGTAGCCGGTGCCGCCGGGATGATCGCGGGGTGCGGGGGCGTTGGATCCGGGCATGCCACTGCAAGGTGAGTACGAGCTGAGCCCCACCGGTTGGGTGCGCGACCAGACCGAGAAGATCCTGGCCAACGGGACCACCGACGGGGTCACCGTCAAGGACCGCCCGGTGATCCTGCTGACCACCCGCGGGGTGAAGAGCGGCAAGCTGCGCAAGGTGCCGCTGATGCGGGTGGAGCACGACGGTCGCTACGCGATCGTGGCCTCGCTGGGCGGCGCCCCGAAGCACCCGGTCTGGTACCACAACGTGGTCGCCGACCCGCACGTCGAGCTCCAGGACGGCACCGTGACCCGGGACTACCGGGCCCGCGAGGTGCACGGCGAGGAGAAGGCGCAGTGGTGGGAGCGGGCCGTCGCGGCCTACCCCGACTACGCCGACTACCAGCGCAAGACCGACCGCCAGATCCCGGTCTTCGTCCTCGAACCCGTCTGACCCTCGTGCGTGAGTTTCATGCCTATGGGCACGAAACTCACGCACGAGCCAGGGCGGTGGTCGGGGGGACGCGGCCGGCGCGGGTGGCGGGGACGGCGGCGGCGAGCACGGCGACCACGGTGACGCCGGCGACCAGCGCCGCCAGCGGCGGCACCGCGGACAGCGGGAAGCCGGATCCGACGCCGAGTTCCTCGGCGGCCAGCAGGCCGTAGCCGGCCCCGATCACCGCGCCGACGACGGCGGCGCCCAGCCCGGCCATCGCCGCCTCCCAGGCCACCATCGCGCGCACCCCGCGGCGGGTCAGCCCGACCGCGCGCAGCAGCCCGGTCTCCCGCGTCCGCTCGGTCACCGACAGCGTCAGCGTGACCCCGACGCCGACCACCGCGACGACGGTGGTCATCCCGACCAGGGCCAGGCCCAGCGCGGTCGCCCCGGCCAGGGTCTCGTCGACGTCGGCGCGGGCCTGCGCGGCGTACTGGACGACCGTCCCCGGCCCGACCGCGGCCTCCACCGCCCGCCGCGCGGTGTCCGCGTCGACGCCGGGGGCCGGGTCGACCAGCACCTGCAGCCCGTCGGCCCGGGCGACCACGGCGGGGTCGGCGGCCAGCCGGCCCTCGACCTCGGCCAACCGGTCCGCGTCCGACGCCAGCACCACCAGCTCGCTCGGGAACAGCCCGGCCACCGCGGCGTCGGCCTGGGCGCGGGTCGAGGACAGCCCGACCAGCAGCGCCGCGGTCAGCCCGACGCCCAGCGCCAGCACCGACACGGTCGCCGCGGTGCGCCGCGGCACGTCGGCGGCGTTGGCCACCGCCAGCCGCCCGGCCGCCCGGCCGAGCACCGCCACCGGCCGGGCCAGCGCCTGGCCCAGCCCGCGGACC
>JASLAP010000560.1 GCA_030147065.1 Pseudonocardia sp.
CGAGCTACTCGATGGCCAAGTTCGCGATCCGCGGGCTGAGCGTCAGCCTGCGCCAGGAGCTGCGGCTGGCCGGGATCCGCGGGGTGGACGTGTGCACCGTGCTGCCCTCGGCCGTGGACACCCCGATCTGGAACGACGCGGGCAACCGCACCGGGCGCCGCCCGCGGGCGCTGCCGCCGGTCGTCCCGCCGGAGCGGGTGGCCCGGGTGATCGTCCGGCGGCTGCGCAGCCCGCGCCGGGAGACCGTCGTCGGCGGGCTGGTCGGGCACGCGCTGGTGTGGCAGCACGCGGTCTGGCCGGGTTCGGCCGAGCGCGCGCTCGCCTTCGGCATCGACAAGCTGGGCCTGACGCAGTCCGGCGGCGAGCCGGCGACCTCGGGGAACCTCTACGAGCCTGCGCCCGGCCCCGGCCACGTCCACGGCGGGTGGCAGGCCGGACGCCGCCGCCGGCGGGTGGCCCTGGCCGCCGTCGGCGCGCTCACCGCGTCGGCGCTGTGGGCCCGACACGCCCTGGGGCCGCGCTGAGCCGTTCGCCACACGGATCCGGCCCGCCGAACCGGTAGCTTTGCTCACTGTTCGGGACCCGGCGGCGTGGCAGGGAGCAGGCATGGATCGCGGGATCGACACCGGAACCGGGGACCTCATCGCGCGGGTGGAGCGCGGCGTCGGAGTCGTGGTGCTGAACCGGCCGGAGCGGCGCAACGCCCTCACCCCGGAGATGCTGCAGGGCCTGGCCGCGGTGCTGGACGAGCTGGAGTCCGCCGACGACGTCGGCGCGGTGCTGCTCACCGGCGCCGGCCAGGCGTTCTGCGCGGGTGGTGACGTCAAGGCGTTCGCGGCGCGGGGTGGTGAGGGTGGCGGGACCGCGGTGCCGCGCGAGGAGCGGGTCAACCGCCAGCGCGCGGTCCAGCGCGCCACCACCGCACGCCTGCACGGCTTCGTCAAGCCCACCGTGGCGGCGCTGCCCGGGGCCGCGGCCGGCGCCGGGCTGGGCCTCGCCCTGGCCTGTGACCTGCGGGTCGGGTGTTCGCGGACGGTGTTCGCGACGGCGTTCGCGAAGGTCGGGCTGTCCGGGGACTTCGGGGCGACCTGGCTGCTGACGCAGCTGGTCGGACCGGCGCGGGCCCGGCGGTTGATGTTCCTCGGAGAGCGGGTGTCGTCGACCGACGCCGAGGCGTGGGGGCTGCTCGACTGGGTCGTGGCCGACGACGAGGTGCTGCCGTTCGCGCTGGAGACGGCGGCGGGGCTGGCCGCGGGACCGCGGGAGGCCCTGCGGTACGTCAAGGCGAACCTGCTGGACGCGGAGCGGCTGTCGCTGGACGAGGCGATGGACCGGGAGGTGCCGCGGCACATGGCGTGCGGGGTGACCGAGGACCACAAGGAGGCCGTGCAGGCTTTCGTGGAGAAGCGGGCGCCGGTGTTCGGGCGGCGGTTGGTGGACTCCTGATCGTCGGGGGGTGCGGCGGAGGGCGACGCTCCCGGCCTCCCGGCCTCCCGGACCGATGACTCTCTCGCCGTTGCCCGGGTCCACTCTCCGAACCGCATCGAGGAGGAGTGGCTCATGCGCAGGATCATCGCCCAGGTCAGCATCACGATGGACGGCTACAGCAGCGGGCCCGGCGGCCCGGCCCACGACACCTGGCTGCACGAACACGCGATGCAGGAGCAGACCGCGGCGTACTTCGAGGGGATCTGGCGCGGGATCGACACCACGCTGGTCGGGCGCGCGAACTACGAGGGGTTCCACGCCGTCTGGCCCGGCATCACCGCCGATCCCGCGACCGACCGCCGCACCCGCGAGCTGGGCGGTGGCTGCAGCGGGTCGAGAAGATCGTGGTGTCCCGCACCCTGGAGTCCGCGCCGTGGGAGAACTCGCGGATCGTGCGCGATCTCGAGGCCGAGGCGAAGGCGCTGCGGGAGAGCGGGGGTTCGGACGTGATGGTGCTCAACAGCGCGAGCGTGATCCAGGCGCTGCTGCGCGCCGACCTGCTCGACGACCTGCGGCTGCAGGTCGTGCCGACGCTCGCCGGCGGGGGACTGCGGCTGTTCGCCGACGGGCTCCCGGGTTCGCGCTGGACCTTGCGGGAGAGCGTGACCTTCGCCCACGGCGCGATCGCGGTCCACGACCGGCGCGACCGGTGAGGCCCGGCCCGGCACGGACGGAGCGGTGTCGCTCGAGTCGGGGCGGGCGAGTGATCTCGGTGACGCGTCACCGCCGCGGCCATTGGTGAATCCGCACCTGCCGTGCGAGATTCGGGCGATGGGCGTCGAAGGGGACGGGGATCGCGCGGGCGGGCTGTCGATCGGGCGGGTGATCGGCTACTTCGCGCGGACCGCGCCCGACGAGCTCGCGCTGGTCGAGGACGGCTCGGACGACGTCGCGACCTGGGCCGAGCTGGACCGCACGACCAACGCGCTGGCCCGGGCCTACGCCGAGCGCGGGGTCGGCCAGGACGACATGGTCGGGATCGCGCTGCCGAACTCCGCGGAGTTCGTGCGGGCCTGCGTCGCGGTGTGGAAGCTGGGCGGGACGCCGCTGCCGCTGTCGCCGAAGCTGCCCGCGGCCGAGCGCCGCCGCATCCTCGACCTGGCCCGGCCGGCGCTGCTGGTCGGGGCCGGGTCGTACCCGGGCGGGCCGGCCGAGCTGCCGGTCGGGTTCGACCCGGCCGGCCACGACGACGGCGAGCTGCCCGACCGGTCGCCGACCCACTGGAAGGCGCTCACCTCCGGTGGCAGCACCGGGCTGCCGAAGATCATCGTGGCCCGGGACCGGCCGTTGTTCGACCCGGAGTCGGTGGCGGTGTCCTACATGCACGCCCGCGGGGTGCACCTGGTGGCCGGGCCGCTCTACCACAACGCCGCGTTCATCTACGCCATGCGCGGGCTGTTCAGCGGCAACCGGCTGGTCGTGTTGCGCCGGTTCGACCCGGCCCGGGTGCTGTCGATCGTCGGCGAGCAGCGGGTCACCTGGATGCAGCTGGTCCCGACGATGATGAACCGGATCCAGAAGCTGCCCGCCGAGCAGCGCGCCGCCGCGGACTGGTCGTCGCTGCGCACGCTGCTGCACGTCGGCGGGCCGTGCGCGCCGTGGCTGAAGCGGGCGTTCATCGACTGGCTCGGGCCGGAGCGGATCGTCGAGGTCTACGCCGGCACCGAGGGGCAGGGCTTCACCGTGATCACCGGCGACGAGTGGCTGGCGCACCCCGGGTCGGTGGGCCGGGCGGCGCGCGGGTCGCGGTTCCGGGTCCTCGACGAGCACGGCGACGACGTCGCCCCGGGCGTCGTCGGCGAGGTGTACCTGATGCCGGCCGGCGGGCCCGGCTCGACCTACCACTACCTGGGCGCCACCCCGCGCAGCCGGGACGGCTGGGAGTCCCTCGGCGACCTCGGCCACTACGACGCCGACGGCTACCTCTACCTCGACGACCGCTCCACCGACTGCATCGTCAGCGGCGGCGCGAACGTCTACCCGGCGGAGGTCGAGGGCGCCCTGGACGCCCACCCCGGCGTCCGGTCCAGCGCGGTCATCGGCCTGCCCGACGACGACCTCGGCCAGCGGGTCGTGGCGATCGTGCACGCCGACCCCGGGGTCACCCCGGCCGAGCTCGACGCCCACCTCGCCGACCTGATCGCCCCCTACAAGCGGCCCCGCGACTACGAGCTGACCGACACCACGCTGCGCGACGAGGCCGGCAAGGTCCGCCGCTCGGCCCTGCGCGCGGCCCGGCTCCCGGCGGCCGGGAACGCGGTCGGTACCGCGGCCGGGAACCCGACCGGGAGCGCGGCGGTGAACGAGGCCGGTACGGCTGTCGGGAACGCGCTCGGGGACGCGGCGGGGACGGTGGACCGGTGACCGCGCTGCCGCTGCCGGCGTCCGGCCCGCCGACCTGGCGGGAGCACCGGTCCGGCTCGCCGGAGGTGGACGAGCTGGTCCGGGCGCTGGCCGTGGCGCAGGTCGACGCACACTCGTTCACCGGCACCAGCACCGCCCGCCCGGAGGGACGGATCTTCGGCGGGCAGATCCTGGCCCAGGCCCTGGTGTCGGCCTCGCTCACCACGCCGGGGGTGGCGCACTCGCTGCACGCCTACTTCATGCGGGCCGGCCGCCCGCGCGACGAGATCCGGTTCGAGGTCGACCCGCTGCGCGACGGCCGCTCGTTCAGCACCCGCCGGATCGACGCCGTGCAGGGCGGCGAGGTCATCTGCTCGGTGATGGCGTCGTTCCACCGCCCCGAGGACGGTGTCGAGCACCAGGACCCGATGCCCGACCAGCCCGACCCGGACACCCTGGGCGGACGCTCGCCGTTCGTGGCGTCCGACGGGCCGGGCCGGGCCGGCGCGCTGGAGATCCGCGGCTGCCCGGCCGGCCCGGACGCCCGGCAGCGGGCCGAGTCCGCGGTCTGGATGCGGATCACCGCGCCGCTGCCGGACGACCCGCTGCTGCACCGGGCGCTGCTGGCCTACCTGTCCGACATGAGCGTCCTGCACGGCGCGTTCCGCCGGCACGGGCTGCGGCGCAGCGAGATCCGCACGGCCAGCCTGGACCACAGCCTCTGGCTGCACCGCGACGGCCGCGCCGACGGCTGGCTGCTCTACGACAGCCGCAGCCCGTCGGCCGCGGCGGGACGCGCCGTCGGCCACGCCCGCATGTTCGCCGCTGACGGGACGCTCCTGGCCACGGCCGGCCAGGAGATGACCGTCCGCCGCCGACGGTGACGCCGCTGGCCATCGCCGACGACGAGATCACCGCGCTTCCGGCGAGGACGGCGGGCGGACGCCGGTTTCCCGGTCGGACCGCGCCCTCGGCCGGGGTGCCGGGGCCGAGCCGGCGGAACCGGTGGCGGACGCGCGCTGCTCGACCACTGGTCGGGAGGGTGACCGGGCGCCGTCGGCCGGAGCATGTCGGAGCCGGTGCCGCGGATCCGCAGCTGCCGCAGGTCTGCGGCGGCCGCCACGACGTGGTCGAGCAGCGCGACCCGGCGGGGTCACCGGATCGCGCACGCCCCCGGATCCGGGGTGGCGTTGACAGGGGTCGTGGGCGGACGGACGATCACCGGGTGCCGGGGGCGGGCGGGGCGCGGTGATCACCCGGCTGCTGATCGCCAACCGCGGGGAGATCGCGATCCGGGTGGCCCGGGCCGCGGCCGAGCTGGGCATCCGGTCGGTGGCCGTGTTCGCGGCCGACGACGAGGGCGCCCCGCACGTGGTCAAGGCCGACGCCGCGGTCGCCCTGCGCGGCACCGGCGTGCCGGCCTACCTGGACGTCGAGGACCTGCTGCGGGCTGCCGAGGAGGCCGGTGCGGACGCGGTCCACCCCGGCTACGGCTTCCTCAGCGAGAGCGCGGAGTTCGCCCGCGCCTGCGCCGACCGCGGGATCACCTTCGTCGGGCCGGCGCCCGAGGTCCTGGCGCGGTTCGGGGACAAGACCCTGGCCCGCGAGCTGGCCGCCGGGCTCGGCCTGCCGGTGCTCGCCGGTACCGGTCCGGTGGACGTCGAGGGCGCGGCGGCGTTCCAGCGCGGTTTGCGCGGCGGGGCGGTGATGCTCAAGGCGGTCGCCGGGGGCGGCGGGCGCGGGATGCGGGTGGTCACCGACCCCGACGCGCTGGCCGAGGCGTACGCCCGGTGCTCCTCGGAGGCCCGGGCGGCGTTCGGCGACGGCCGGGTCTACGCCGAGGAGCTGCTGCGCCCGGCCCGGCACGTCGAGGTGCAGATCGTCGGCGACGGCCGCGGCGCGGTCGCGCAGCTCGGCGAGCGGGACTGCTCGATCCAGCGCCGGCACCAGAAGGTCGTCGAGGTGGCGCCCGCGCCCGGCCTGCCGGACGCCGTCCGGGTCGGGCTGCTGGCCGCGGCCGTACGGCTCGGCGCGGCCGTCGACTACGCCGGGGTCGGCACGGTCGAGTTCCTGGTCAGCGGCGACCGGTCCGCGTTCTGCGAGGTCAACCCCCGGTTGCAGGTCGAGCACACGATCACCGAGGAGGTCACCGGGGTCGACCTGGTGCGCACCCAGCTGGAGCTGGCCGGCGGGCGCACGCTGGCCGAGGTCGGGCTCGACCCCGCCCCGGCCCCGCGCGGGGTCGCCCTGCAGGCCCGGATCACCACCGAGACCGTGCACCCCGACGGGACCACGACGCCGTCCGCCGGCCTGCTGACCGCGTTCGAGCTGCCGTCCGGGCCCGGGGTCCGGGTCGACGCCGCGGGGCACGCCGGCTACCGGACCAGCCCGCGGTACGACCCGCTGCTGGCCAAGCTGGTCGTGCACGACCGGTCGGCCGACCTGGCCCGGCTGGCCGCGCGGGCGCACCGGGCGCTGTCGGAGTGCCGGATCGCCGGCGTGGACACCACCCTGGACCTGCTGGCCGGGATCGTCGCGCACCCGGCGTTCGCGGCCGGCGAGCTGGACACCGGGTTCCTGGAGCGGCACCTCGACGCGATCCTCGCCGCGCCGCGCCCGCACCGGTTCGTCGAGGCCGCGGAGCCGGAGCCAGCAGCGGAGGCGCCCGCGGAGCGGGGGGCGGTCACGGCGGCCGCCCCCGGCACCGTCGTCGCCGTCGAGGTGCAGCCGGGCGACCGGGTCCGCCGGGGCGCGACGCTGCTGGTGCTCGAGGCGATGAAGATGGAGCACGTGGTGGCCGCGCCCGCCGCCGGGACGGTCACCGCCGTCGCCGTCGCGGCGGGGGACACCGTGGCTGCCGGGGACGTGCTGGTCGCCGTCGAGCCGGCCGGGGGCGTCGACGAGGACGCCGCCCCCGCCGCCGGGATCGACCCCGACCTGATCCGCCCGGACCTGGCCGAGGTGCTGGAGCGGCACGCGATGGGCCGCGACGACCGCCGCGGCGCCGCCGTCGAGAAGCGCCACCGGACCGGCCTGCGCACGGCCCGGGAGAACCTCGCCGACCTCTGCGACGAGGGCAGCTTCGTCGAGTACGGGCCGCTGGCCATCGCCGCGCAGCGCCGCCGCCGCTCGCTCGAGGACCTGATCGAGCGGACGCCGGCCGACGGGATGCTGGCCGGCACCGCGACGATCAACGCCGAGCTGGTCGGGGCGGAGGCCGCCCGCGCGGTCGTCGTCGCCTACGACTACACGGTGCTGGCCGGCACCCAGGGCCACCGCAACCACTACAAGAAGGACCGGATCTTCGACCTGGCCGCCCGCCGCCGGCTGCCGGTGGTGATCTTCGCCGAGGGCGGCGGCGGGCGGCCAGGCGACACCGACGGCGCCGGCGCGTCGATGCTCGACGTCCCGGCGTTCGCGCTGTTCGCCAAGCTCAGCGCGCTGGTGCCGCTGGTCGGGATCGTTGCCGGGCGGTGCTTCGCCGGCAACGCCGCCCTGCTCGGGATGTGCGACGTGATCATCGCGGTGGACGGGGCC
>JASLAP010000590.1 GCA_030147065.1 Pseudonocardia sp.
GCTCGGGCACGTCGCCTGTGCCGCGGCCGGTACCGCGGTCGGCTTGCTCTGCGCGCGCCCGGTCGTCCGCTCGGTGGGTTGGTCGTTCTGCCTGGCGGCCACGGTGGTCGTCGTGACCGCGGTGCAACCGGTGCTGCCCCCGGTGGGTACCGCTGTGTACGCGCTCAGCACAGCCGGTTCGTCTCCGCTGGTGAGCCCGCTGCTCGGGGTGGCTGCCGCGGTGCTGGCCGCCGTCGTCAGCTGGCGCGTCGACCTGCGTAGCTGACGGTCTTCCGTCCCCGGCGCTTGACAGGACGGGTGCGCGGTTGCATGGTTACCTACATGAGTAATGAACCGACTGACCGGATCGACCGGTGGTCGGGGTGAGGGACGACGGCCGGCCGCTGTTCCTGCAGATCGCCGAGCAGATCGAGGGCGCGATCGTCGACGGGACGCTGGCCGAGGAGTCGCAGGCCCCGTCGACCAACGAGCTGGCCGCCTTCCACCGGATCAACCCGGCCACCGCGGCCAAGGGCATCAACCAGCTGGTGTCCGACGGAGTGCTCTACAAGAGACGGGGGATCGGCATGTTCGTCGCAGCGGGCGCGCGCGCACAGCTGCTGGAGCGCCGGCGCGAGGAGTTCGCCCGGCAGTTCCTGGCTCCGCTGCGGGCCGAGGCCGGCAAGCTCGGCATGGACGCCGAGCAGCTCAAGAAGATGATCGACATGTGGGGGGAGGGGACGGCATGAGCGCGGTGAACCCGGTCTCGCTGACCGGGGTGTCCAAGCGCTACCGCGAGGTGGCCGCGCTGGACGAGGTGAGCATCGAGCTCACCGAGAACGCGATCCACGGCCTGCTCGGCCGCAACGGCGCCGGCAAGACCACCCTGATGCACGTCCTGACCGGGCAGGCCTTCGAGACCTCCGGCACCGTCCGGGTCTTCGGGGAGCACCCGTACGAGAACGCCGGGGTGCTGCGCCGGGTGTGCTTCATCAAGGAGAGCCAGCGCTACCCGGACTGGTTCAAGGTCAAGCACGCGCTGCAGGCCGCGGAGCTGGTGTACCCGAGCTGGGACGCCGGGTTCGCCGCCGAACTGGTCGAGGAGTTCGCGCTGCCGCCCGACCGGACCATCAAGAAGCTCTCGCGCGGCATGCTGTCCACGGTCGGCGTGGTGATCGGACTCGCCGCGCGCGCCCCGCTGACCATCTTCGACGAGCCCTACCTGGGCCTGGACGCGGTGGCGCGCCAGCAGTTCTACGACCGGCTGCTGGCGGACTACGCCGAGCACCCGCGCACGGTGGTGCTCTCCACGCACCTGATCGACGAGGTCAGCGACCTGATCGAGCACGTGGTGCTGCTGGACCGCGGCCGGGTGCTGCTCGACGGCGACGCCCAGACCCTGCGCGGCGAGGCGGTCACGGTCACCGGGCCGTCCGGTGCGGTGAGCTCCTTCGTCGCCGGCCAGGACGTGCTGCACCGCGAGGACGTCGGCGGCATGTCCCGGGTGACGGTGCGCGGGGTGACCGAGCGGCCGGCGATCGGCGGGCTGAACTTCGAGCCGGTGACGCTGCAGCAGCTGGTCGTCCGGACCGCGCAGAGCCGGCGCGACGCGGACGTCGACCGGCGGTCGAACAGCGGCCCGGTCGCGGCCGGCAGCGGAGGGGGCAGGCGATGAGCCAGGTGCTGTCCGTGGTGCGCATCCAACTGATCAACTGGCAGTACGGGTTCGGGGTGCCGCTGGGCATCCTCGCCCTGGTGTTCGCGCTCAACCTGGCGCTGTTCGCCTCGCTCGGCGACGTGGCGCCGCCGGGGGGCTGGACGACCGGTGCGCTGATGTCGATCTACATCACGTTCGGGGTCGGCTACCTGCAGACGATGACCCAGACCTTCCCGTTCGCCCTCGGGCTCAGCGTGACCCGCCGCGCCTTCTACGCCGGGGTGACGCTGCTGATCCTGGTCGAGTCGCTGCTGTTCGGCGCGCTGGTCACGCTGCTCGGGCTGGTGGAGCGCGCCACCGGCGGCTGGGGCCTGCGGGTGGCGTTCTTCGACCTCGGCTTCCTGCGGGTGGACAACTCGCTGCTGCAGTGGCTGGTCTACTCGGCGCCGTTCGCCGCGCTCGGTCTGCTGGGCGTGGCGATGGGCGTGGTCTTCAAGCGCTGGGGGCAGACCGGGGTGTACGCCGTGGTCATCGCGGCGACGGTCCTGCTCGGCGGCGCGGCGGTGCTGGTCACCGCGCAGGGCTGGTGGCCCTCGGTCGGGTCGTGGTTCGCCGGGCAGCCGGTCACCGCCCTGGCCGCCGGGTACCCGCTGGTCCTGGCCCTGCTGCTGGGCGGAGCGGGCTGGCTGGCGATCCGCCGCGCCACCCCGTGATCTCGTGCCGAAGGGGACGGGCGATGAACCAGGTGCTCCACGTGATCCGCATCCAGACGATCAACTGGCGGTTTCGGGTGGCCGTCCCGCTGGGGGTGCTGGCGCTGGTGTTCGGCATCAACTACGCGCTGTTCGTCGCGATCGGCGACCCCGCGCCGCCCGGCGGCTGGTCCACCGGGGCGGTCATGTCGGTCTACTTCGCCGTGTTCGGCACCTACGTGCAGACGATGACCCAGCTCTTCCCGTTCGCGCTCGGGCTCGGCGTGACGCGGCGGGCGTTCCACGCCGGGGTCGCGCTGCTGGTCGCGGTCGAGTCGGTGGCCTACGGCGTGCTGCTGGCGGTGCTCGGCCGGATCGAGGTGGCGGCCGGGGGCTGGGGGATCGACATGTCCTTCTTCGCCCTGGGGTTCCTCCGCCGTGACGACCCGTTCACCCAGGTCCTGGTCTTCGCCGCGCCGTTCGCGGCGCTGTCCATGGCTGCCACGGTGATGGGCCTGGTGTTCAAGCGGTGGGGCCTGCTCGGGGTGTGGGCCGTGCTGGCCGCGTTGGTCGCCGTGGTCGGCGGCGCGGCCGTCCTGGTCACCTGGCAGTCCTCGTGGCCGGCGGTCGGCAGCTGGTTCGCCGGCCAGCCGATGCTGGCCCTGGCGATCGGCTACCCGCTGGTGCTCGCGGTGGTCCTCGGTGGTCTCGGCCGGCTGGCGATCCGCCGCGCCACCCCGTGAGGTCGTGCGTGGAAACCGGTGTTGGGGCACTGTTTTCCACGCACGACCGGTTCACCGGGCTGGGTGCCGGGCGTAGCCCGGGCCGAGGACGTCGGGCTCGGGGGTGTCCAGGGCCAGCCGCAGGAACTGCTGCACCGCCGGCCCGGGGGCGTCGGCGCGATGGCGCAGCAGGCCGGTCTCGACCAGCGGGACCGGGCGGGCCAGCGGCCGGGTGACCACGTCCGGCCCGCAGACCCGCTCCACCGACGCCGGCAGGACCGACACCCCGAGCCCGGCCCCCACCAGCGCCACCGCGGTCTGCACCAGGGCCACCTCGCGCAGGTCGGGCCGGAACCCGGACAGCCGGCAGGCGCCCAGCAGGTGCGGGGCCAGCCCGCCCCAGGCCGCCGGGCCGGGGCAGAGGAACGGTCGGTCGGCCAGCCCGGCCAGGTCCACCCGGTCGTCGGTCGCCTCCTCCCGGGGCAGCACCGCCACCAGCGGCTCGCGGCGCACCACGGCCACGTCCAGGTCCGGTCCGACGCCCGTGGCCGCCCCGCCGGGCGGCAGGTGCACCAGCCCGAGGTCGGCCCGCCGGGCCCGGACGTGCTCGGCGACCTCGTCGCTGGCCGCCTCCACGAACCGCAGCTCCACCTCCGGCAGCGCCTCGTGGAAGCGGCGCAGCAGCGGCGGCAGCACCGACCAGCCGGTGGCCGACACGAACGCCAGCACCAGCCGTCCGCTGCGGCCCTGGCCGATCCGGCGCACCGCCTCGGCCGCGGTGTCGACGTCGGCGAGCAGCCGGCGGGCGTGCTCGACCAGGTGCCGACCGGCCTCGGTGAGATCGACGCCGCGCCGGTGCCGCACGAACAGCTCCACGCCCACCTCGTGCTCCAACCGGGCGAGCTGGGCGGACAGCGGTGGCTGCGTCAGGTGCAGGCGCGCCGCCGCCCGGGTGACCGACCGCTCCTCGGCAACCGCCAGGAAGTACCGGAGCTGGCGCAGATCCATACCCGAGGATATGGCTGGCCCAACGCAAGCGGTATTGGACGAATGGCAGGCTCATGCGTCAGGGTGACCGCATCCGCCACCCGGCGAGGCGAGGATCGTGCTGGAGGCACAGGCAGTGACGAGCAGCTCGGGGACAGGCAGCACCACGGGAGCAGCCGAGGACCTGCAGACCGACGTGCTGGTGATCGGCAGCGGGCCGGCCGGCGGGGGCGCCGCGCTGGCGCTGGCCGCGCTCGGCGTCGAGCACATGGTGATCACCAAGTACCGCTGGACGGCGAACACACCGCGCGCGCACATCACCAACCAGCGCACCATGGAGATCTTCCGCGACCTCGGCATCGAGGACGACGTGACGGCCCAGGGCACGCCCAACCACCTGATGGGCGACACGGTGTTCTGCACCAGCCTCACCGGGGACGAGATCGGCCGGGTGCGGACCTGGGGCACCCACCCGGCGCGGCGGGCCGACTACACGCTGGCCAGCCCGTCGGAGCACTGCGACATCCCGCAGACGCTGCTGGAGCCGATCATCGTCGGGCACGCCGCCTCGCGCGGCAGCCGGATCCGGTTCGACACCGAGTACGTCGGGCTCACCCAGGACGACGACGGCGTCGACGTGCTGGTCCGCGACCGGGTCACCGGCCACCAGTACACCATCCGGGCCAAGTACGTGATCGGCGCCGACGGCGGCCGCAGTCAGGTCGCCGCGGACGTCGGGCTGCCGTTCGAGGGCCAGATGGACATCGCCGGGTCGATGAACATCGTCTTCCACGCCGACCTGTCGCACCTGGTCGAGCACCGGCCCAGCGTCCTGTACTGGGTGCTCCAGCCCGGCAGCGACGTCGGCGGCATCGGGCTGGGCCTGGTCCGGATGGTCCGGCCGTGGAACGAGTGGCTGATCGTGTGGGGCTACGACATCAACCAGCCCCCGCCGGACGTCGACGACGAGATGGCGATCAGCATCGTGCGCGAGCTGGTCGGCGACCCGGAGCTGCCGGTCACCATCCGCTCCACCTCGCTGTGGGGCAACAACAAGATGTACGCCACGCGCTACCGGGCCGGCCGGGTGTTCTGCATGGGCGACGCCTGCCACCGCCACCCCCCGTCGAACGGGCTGGGCTCCAACACCTCCATCCAGGACGCCTACAACCTGGCCTGGAAGCTCGCCTACGTGCTGCGCGGCACCGCCGGCGAGGGGCTGCTGGACTCCTACGACGCCGAGCGCTCGCCGATCGGCAAGCAGATCGTGCTGCGGGCCAACAAGAGCATCGAGGAGTTCGGCCCGATCTTCGCCGCGCTCGGCGTCGACGGCGGCGACCCGGAGACCATGCAGCAGCACATCGCCGCCCGCGCCGACAACACCCCGCAGGCGGCCGGCCAGCGCGAGGCGCTGCGCAAGGCGCTGGAGCTCAAGGACTACGAGTTCAACGCCCACGGCGTCGAGCTCGGGCACCGCTACGCCTCGAACGCGGTCGTCCCCGACGGCACCGCCGAGCCGGCGTTCGTCCGCGACCCGGAGCTGTACTACCACCCGACCACCTGGCCGGGCGCCCGGCTGCCGCACGCCTGGCTGGGCCGTGGCGGGCACAAGGTCTCCACCCACGACCTGGCCGGCAAGGGCCGGTTCTGCCTGCTCACCGGCATCGCCGGGGAGGCCTGGGCGGAGGCCGCGACGAAGGTCGCCGAGCAGCTGGGCGTGGAGCTGGTGGCGCACGTGATCGGCCCGGGCCGCGAGCACATCGACCTCTACGAGGACTGGGCGCGCGCCCGCGAGGTCGACGAGGCCGGCTGCGTGCTGGTGCGGCCGGACGCGCACGTCGGGTGGCGGTCGATGGGCGCCTCCGCCGACCCCGCCGCCGACCTCTCCCGCGTCCTCACCCAGCTCCTCTCCCGCTGACCCTCCCGACCCCACCTCCTCCGCCCCGAACGTCAGGAAAGCCACTTTCAGGACCGAATCCGTCCTGAAAGTGGCTTTCCTGTCATCGGGTGGGCGGGGTGCGGGGCTCAGCGGATGCGGGTGAGGAGGCGGGCGAGGGCGGCGTCGAAGGCGGCGGGCTGTTCGAGGTTGGGCAGGTGCGCGGCGCCCTCGACGACCACCAGTTCGGCGCCGGGGATGCGGTCGGCGATGGCCCGCGCGTCGGCGACCGGGGTGAAGGTGTCCTCGTCGCCGACCACCACCACGGTCGGCACGCCGATCCCCGGCAGCTCGTCCAGCAGGTCGGGGCGGTCCGCGCGGGCGCGCTGGGCGGCGGCCGCGCCGGCCGGGGCGGCGTTGCGCATCATGTCCAGCACGTGCTCGACGACGTCCGGCGGCGAGCCGGGGCGGACCATCCGGTAGAGGTTCTGCACGGCGTAGGGGTCCATGCCCTCGCGGAGCAGCCGGTCGGCCATCGCCCGGCGCTGCGGCACGTCCGGCTCGCCGTCGGCGCTGGTGTCGGCCAGCAGCAGCCCGGCGACCCGGTCGGGGTGCCGGTGGGCCAGGTCCAGGGCGATCTGCCCGCCCATGGACAGCCCGACCACCACCGCCCGCGGCACCCGCACCGCGTCCAGCAGCCCGACCAGGTCGTCGGCGAAGTCCGACCAGGCCCGCACGGCGCCGCTGCTGGCGCCGTAGCCGCGCAGGTCGGGGGCGATGATCCGGCGGCTGACGAACCGGGCCAACTGCCGGCGCCACATCGACCGGTCGAACGGGTGGCCGTGCACGAGCAGCAGCGGGACGTCGTCGGCCGGGCCGACGTCGTCGAAGGCCAGCGTGGCGGCGGGCAGGGCGAGGGTGTGCACCGGAGCTCCTTCCGAGGTTGACGCTCCGATCGTGCTCCGTGCATTGTGGCGAGTTCAAGGCGATTGAACGGCGACAATGTACTCGGAGCAATCATGGGCGAGGACTTCCGCGCGCTGGCCGACGGCCTGGCCGCCGACATCGCGGCCGGCCGGCTGCGCCCCGGGGAGCGCCTGCCCACCCAGCGCCGGTTCGCCCGCGACCGCGGCGTCGCGGTGTCCACCGCGTCCCGGGTCTACGGCGAGCTGGTGCGCCGCGGCCTGGCCGTCGGCGAGGTCGGTCGCGGCACGTTCGTCCGGACCGGGCGCGGGGAGGCCGCGCCGGTGGCGGTGGAGCCGGCCGTGGACCGCACCGACCTGGAGTCCAACTTCCCGGTGCTGCCCGACCAGGCCGAGCTGCTGGCCGCGGGCCTGAGCGGGCTGCTGCGCCCGGAGGCTCTGGAGGCGGGCCTGCGGGCGACCGGCGTCGTCGGAACGCCCGCGGCTCGGGCTGCCGCAGCCGGTGTGCTGGCCGTCCCGGGCTGGGCGCCCGACCCGGACCGGGTGCTGTTCGCCGGCAGCGGCCGGCAGGGCGTCGCCGCCGCGATCAGCGCGCTCGTCCCGCCGGGCGGTCGGCTGGCGGTGGAGGCGATGACCTACCCGGTGGTCCGCGGGATCGCCGCCCGGCTCGGCGTCGACCTGGTGCCGCTGCCGACCGACGCCGAGGGGCTGGTGCCGGCCGCGCTCGCCGGCTGCGGTCCGGTGCATGCGGTGTACCTGCAGCCCACCCTGCACAACCCGCTCGGCACCACGATGCCGCCGCGGCGGCGGGCCGAGCTGGCCGCGCTGCTCGACGAGCTCGACCTGCCCGCGATCGAGGACCGCGTCTACTCCTTCCTCAGCCCGGAGCCGGCCCCGCTGGCCGCCGCTGCACCCGAGCGCACCGTCGTGGTGGACAGCCTGTCCAAGCGCGTCGCCCCGGGCCTCACCGTCGGCTACCTGGTCGCACCGCCCGGACTGCACCCCCGGCTGGCCGCGGCGCTGCGCGGCGGCGGGTGGGCCGCGCCGGCGTTCGCCGTCGAGGCGGCGACGCGCTGGGCCCGCGACGGCGCCATCGCCGCCGTCGAGCGGGCCAAGCGGGCCGACGCCGCCACCCGCCAGGAACTCCTGGCCGACCGGCTGGCCGGGTTCGCCGTGCACGCCGGGGCGGGCGCGTACCACTGCTGGTGGGAGCTCCCGGCGCCGTGGCGGGCCGAGACGTTCGTGGCGGCCGCGGCCCGGCGCGGCATCGCGGTCACCCCGGCCGCCGCGTTCGCGGTGGGCACCTCGCACGCCCCGAACGCCGTCCGGCTGGCCCTGGGCAGCCCCGCCCTCCCGGCCCTCGACGCCGCCCTCACCACCCTCGCCGCCCTCGCGTCCGGCGCCCCCGGCGACGACGGCATCGAGTGACCCCACCCACCCCCCGCCCCGCACCAGACGTCAGGAAAGCCACGTTCAGGACCGAATCCGTCCTGAACGTGGCTTTCCTGACACGGGGACGGTCGGGCCCGGCAGCGCCGCGCAGCCCGGCCCGAATGCCTGGAAAGCCACCTTGCTGGCGTCGGACGGCCGGAAGGTGGCTTTCCAGCAGCCGGACGGGGGAGGGCGAGGGCGGCGAGGGGGCGGGGGGAGGATGGCGCGGTGGAGATCCGGCAGTACTGGGTGGGGGACTGGGCCGCGGTCGGCGAGGTCTGCGTGCGGACCGCGGCGGAGGGCGGCGACGCCCGCGGTCTCTACCCCGACCCCGACCTGCTCCCGGCGATCTTCGCCTGGCCCTACGTGGAGTACCAGCCCGAGCTGGCCTTCGTGCTCGACGACGGCGGCCGGGCGGTCGGCTACGTGCCGGGCTGCGCGGACACCGCGGCGTTCGCCGACTGGTTCGCCCGGATCTGGCTGCCGCCGCTGGCGCAGCGCTACCCGCCGCCCGCGGGGCCGCCCGGCACACCGGCCGAGGGGATGAGCCGGCTGCTGCACCAGCCCGAGCGGATGGTCCGCGCCGAACTCGCCGACCACCCCGCCCACCTGCACATCGACCTGCTGCCCGACTACCAGGGCCGGGGGTACGGGCGGGCTCTGATGGAAGCGTTCCTGAGCGCGCTGGGGCGGCGCGGGGTGTCGTCGGTGCACCTGTCGATGTCACGGACCAACACCAGGGCGCGTGCGTTCTACGACCGGCTCGGGTTCAGTGAGTTGGAGGTGCGGGGGGCGGAGCAGGAGGACTACCTCATCCGGCCGACGATCACGAGT
>JASLAP010000621.1 GCA_030147065.1 Pseudonocardia sp.
GGCAGACGACCCGGGAAACGGGCTTCGGATTTCCCTACCACATCGCCAACCGCACCGCCTTGTCGGTCACGGAGGAGGAGCGGCAGCGGATCTTCGAGGAGGCCTGGGAGCGCGGTGGGTTCCGGCTCGGGACGACGTTCAACGACCTGCTGTTCGACGAGGACGCTAACGAGACTGCCGCCGAGTTCCTCCGGGCCCGGATCCGGGAGCGGGTGAACAATCCGGAGATCGCCGAGCTGCTCTCCCCACGGGACCACCCGTTCTTCACGAAGCGCCCCCCGCTGGAGAACGGCTACTACGAGACGTTCAACCGGTCCAACGTGACCCTGGTGGACCTGAAGAAGGCGCCGATCCAGGAGATCACCCCCGCCGGGGTCCGCACGGCGGACGCGGAGTACGAGGCCGACATCATCGTCTACGCCACCGGCTTCGACGCGATGACCGGAACGCTGTTCAAGCTCGGCATCCGCGGTCGCAACGGGCTCGGCCTGCAGGAGAAGTGGGAGCACGGGCCGCACAGCTACCTGGGCATCGCCACCCACGGGTTCCCGAACCTGTTCATGATCACCGGCCCGCAGAGCCCCTCGGTGCTGAGCAACATGCCGGTGTCCATCGAGCAGCACGTGGACTGGATCACCGACTGCCTGCGCCACCTGCGGGAGAGGGGCTTCGACACGATCGAGCCGGTGCCCGAGGCGGAGGACGACTGGGTGGCCCACCACAACGAGGTCACCCAGATGACGCTGCTGCCGAGGGCCAATTCCTGGTGGGTCGGCGCGAACATCCCGGGCAAGCCGCGCAACCTCTACCCGTACGTCGGCGGCGTCGGCACCTACCGGCAGATCTGCGACGAGGTCGCCGCGCGCGACTACGACGGGTTCGCGATGGGCTCGGGCGGCGAGGCCACCGCCGGCGGGTTCACCGGGGTCGCGCGAGCGAAGTTCCTCGACGTCGTCTCGGCGGCGGCGTCCTGACCGGCTGACCGCTGCCGCCCCGGCACGGCCGATGCCCGGCTCCTCTCACGATCGGAGAAGACGATGCCCCTCCACCCCGAAGCACAGCAGTTGCTCGCCGCGCTCGATGCGGCCGGGCTGCCGCCGTTCGAGCACATGACCGTCCCGCAGGCGCGGGAAGCCGCCAAGGGTTTCATCGACCTGCAGGGCGAGCCCGAGGAGATCGCCACCGAGGACCGGACGATCCCCGGTCCCGCCGGGGACCTCCCGGTCCGCGTCTACACGCCGGCGGGCGACGGGCCCAAGCCCGTCATCGTGTACTTCCACGGCGGCGGCTGGGTGATCGGCGACCTCGACGTCTGCGACAACCCGGTCCGCCGGATCGCCAACCGGACCGGTGCGGTCGTCGTCTCGGTCGACTACCGGCTCGCGCCCGAGCACGTCTACCCCGCCGCCTTCGACGACAGCTTCGCCGCGACCGCCTGGGTCGCCGAGCACGCCGCCGAGCTGGGCGGCGACCCCGAGCGCATCGCGACCTGCGGTGACAGCGCCGGTGCGAACCTGGCCGCGGCCGTCGCGATCGCCGCCCGCGACCGCCAGGGCCCCCGCCTCGCCGCGCAGCTGCTGATCTACCCGGTCACCGACTTCAACTTCACGACCGGGTCCTACGAGCAGAACGGCGAGGGGTACCTGCTCACCAAGGGGTCCATGCAGTGGTTCTGGGCGCACTACCTGGGCGCCCAGGAACTCGGCAAGGACGCGTTCGCCTGCCCGGCCCGCGCCGACAACCTCGTCGGCCTGCCCCCGGCCTTCGTGGCCACCGCCGAGTTCGACCCGCTGCGCGACGAGGGCGAGGCCTACGCCGCGAACCTGCGCACCGCGAGCGTCGACGTCACCGCGAAGCGCTACGACGGCATGCTGCACGGATTCGCGTGGACCCTCGGCGCCACGCCCAGCGGCGCCGTCATGATCGACGACCTCGCCGCCGCCTTCCGCCGCGCGCTGGACGGCGGGTGAGGGTCCGGGGGCCCGCACCGCCCGAACCCGGCCGGCACCAGTTCTGGCACGTGACCTTCTCGACGGCGACCGTCCCGGCGTAGCGGTCTTCGTTGGCGAGGCACACCTCTGTGCAGAGCCGGGTTGGCAGATCACGGTCGACGCCTGTGTCGAACAGCTCCTACGACTGCCTGGTGCGGCGCCGCTTGCCGAACACGGTGACGAACATGTAGTCCTTGCCCGCCGCGTGCGGGGAGAAGAAGCCGACCACCTCGTCGTCGAACGCCGTCGAGCCCACCGCTCCCAGCCCCAGAGCGTGCGTGCCGAGGTGCAGCTTGCTGGCGCGCAGGGCGCCTTCGACCTGCGCGAGGCGGTAGCCGCGGTTGCCGTACCGTTCCAGGATCGACGGCAGGTGCGCGAGGTAGTAGAGGTTCACGTGCGCATCGCCCGCGTACTGCTGGGCCGCTGCGATGCGGGTGGCCTCCGCGCGGAACGTGCCCGCGCGGATGAGCTCGACCGCACCCCGCTCCGGATGATGCAGGTACACCCCCGGTGTCAGCTCCTCGACGGCGTTCACCAGCAGGTAGAGGTCGGTGAGCGGGGTGTGCGGCAGGAGCACGTCGGACGCCACGCCGCGCGTGGACCGCTCCAGCAGCGTGGAGAAGGCCTCGAACGGGATCTCCACGTCGGTGTCGTAGTTCCGGGTCGAGCGGCGACGGAGGACGAGCTGCTCGATCGGGCGCGGATCGAGGCGGTCGGCGGGAGCCGGGCGCAGGTCGATCAGCTCGCCGGTCGGCTGCGGAGCCGGCCGGCGCCACTGGCGCGACCGCCACCGCGCGGCCTGCGCGCCGGTCGACAGGCACGACGCGAGGTGCATGTCGGTGATCGCGTGGAACGTCACCTCCGCCGACGACAGCCGCTTCGTGGGGAGATCGAGCCGGCCGATCCCGGTCGGGGTGGGCGGTCCGGCTCCGGCGTTGCCGAGCGCCACGAGCGCCACCGTGGACTCGCGCAGCCCGTCGATGCCGAGCAGCGCGTTGACGAGCGGGTCGGCGTACCCGAACACCAGCTTGGTCGTGACCTGGGCCGACGCCGCAACCGCGAGGATGTGCGAGAGCGACGTGCCGGCGTCCCAGTACGCGTGCCGGTAGGCCCGCTCCCGGTAGCGCCACGCGTTGCGCCAGAACGTGCTCGTCATGGCCAGTACGACCGGTGCGGCGGCGATCGACGGCTCGTTCCCGGTCGCCTCCACGAGTGCGCCACGGAAGTCGCCCGCGCGCAGCAAGCGCAGGCTGTGGTCGATCGCGGAGTAGTGGTAGACGCCGGCGCCGAGATCGGCGAGATCGGTGCAGACGAAGTACAGCTCGAGGTGGTACTGCGCGCCGGTGCCACCGGCCGTGCGGTAGTGGTGCACACGCCCGTCGGGCGTGGTCCAGGTGCGGTCGAGCGAACCGTTCGTCAGCAGACCGAGCCGGCCGAGCAGAGCCCGGTCGGGAACGACGTGCGCGCCCAACGCCTCCGCTCCGGTCGCACCGACGGCCTCGAGCGCCGGCAGGCCGGTGTCCGGCAGGTCGCGGCTCAACTCGATCGGCGGCAGCGTCTCGTAGACCTTGTGCAGGAAGGGCTTGATGTCCCAGTCCTTCTGCCAGATCGCCTCGGTCCGCGTCGTCGGATCGCCGATGCCGATGCGCTCGTCGCCGGGCTCGGTGTCGCTGAGCGAGTAGTACTTCGTCGCGCCGTGGAACGTCACGGCCTGCTGGATGTCGTCGTTGGACACCTCGCCCAGTCTGCCGCGGATGGCCGCGAGCCGCGGACTGCCGAGACGGATGGAGCTCGCCTCCGTCGGCGCGCCCGCCTCCCTCGTCGCCGCGGTCTGCGAGGACGTTGACGCACAGCGATGCGCACCGGGCCGAGCCCACCGCCCCGATCGGCGGGAGAACACCGCCACACCCAGTCCGGGGTGTCGACGGACACGACCGCCCCGGTCCCCTGGCCGTGGCGGGCCGGACGAGCCCGCTCACCCGGACGACGACGGCTGGTGCGCGATCGCGGGCGTCGAGGCCGCTGGGCTGCCGGCCTGGCACCGGCGCATGCGGTGGCCTGGCCGAGCCCCAGCCGAGCGCCCGCGAGTCGCGGGTGATGTGCCGTTGGCCACGGATGCCGGCGCCGACCCGATTGGGCACCGGGATCGCCCGAGGTTCGGCTCACCGGGGGATGACGCCGTCGTCCTCGACGAATGAACCGGTCGGGCCGCCGTCGGGCAGCGTGGCGAGGCGGATCGCGGTGGCGGCGCCATGCTCGGGGGTGCGGGGCCCGAGAAAGCCGGTGAAGTCGGTCGCGACCAGGCCCGGGCAGGCGGCGTTGATCAGGATGCTCGTCCCGGCGAACTGCCTGGCGTACTGCACCGTGATGGCGTTGAGGACCGTCTTCGAGGGCGCGTAGGCCGCCATGATCGGGCCGATCTCGATGTCCGGACCCGCCTGCCGGGTCGGCAAGGCGACGCTGCGGAGCGTTGACGATCCGGGGGGTCGAGCGCCGCGTTGACGACGGCCGCGGGAACTGCCGAACCCGCAGCATTGGCGCTCAACGCGGGAACCACTCGTGGCCGTGCTCGCTGCACGCCGCCGCCGCCACCACCGCGGCCGGCCGCCGTTCGGGTGATCCGCTGCAGCTTGCGGCCCTCGTCCATGACAGCGGCCGGACGAACACGCTCGGTCTGCGCGCCACACCCACCACCTGCCGCACTCGACGTGCGGGCAGCGTGACGGGGTCGACCGCCGAGATCAATTACCCGCCAACCTTGCGTGTCGAGCCACTAGCGAGGGCCGTCCAGCGGGGTGAGCAGGACGATCGGGATCTCGCGGTCGGTCTTCTGCGCGTACTCGTCGTAGAGCGGGAAGATCTTCACCATCTGGTCCCAGAGGGGCGCGCGCTCGGCCGCGGACGCGACGCGGGCGCGGGCGGTGAACCGGCGGGTGCCGACCTGCACCCCGACGCTGGGGTCCGCCTCGAGGTTCGTGAACCATGCCGGGTCCTGCGCGGCGCCGCCCTTGGA
>JASLAP010000630.1 GCA_030147065.1 Pseudonocardia sp.
TCGGCCCGCGTCGCGACCACGGTCGCCCCCGAGGTGTCCCGGGCCGTCGATCCGCTGGCACCGGATCCGGCACCGCGGCCCCGTCGCGCCGCCGCCGCCACGATCCCGGCGGGCGCCGTCGCGGCAGGGCCCGACGGCAGCGCCCCCGGCCCGGAGTACACGATCAAGGCGAAGGCCGGCTCCGGGCTGTTCCACGGCCCGGACAGCCCCTACTACGGCCGGACCCGGGCCGAGTTCTGGTTCCGCACCGCCGACGAGGCCCGCGCCGCCGGCCTCACCGGCTGGACCCCCCGTCGCCGCACCTCCAACTGACCCGTCCTGGTTCAGGAAAGCCACGTTCCTGCCCTCTGCGGGCAGCATCGTGGCTTTCCTGAACCGGGGGGCGGGGGTCAGCGGGAGCGGATGGCCTCGCGGAGGCTCACCCGGGCGCCGGTGCGCAGGATCGAGTTCTGGTAGACCCGGGCGGCCATCCGGACCACCCCGAAGATCGCGGCCACCGCGATCAGCGCGGCCACCGCCACCTCCCACAGCGGCGCCGCGCCCAGGGCGTACCGGGCCGGCATCACGGTCTGGGAGAACAGCGGGACGAACGACAGCACCGCGGCCAGCCCGTTGCGCGGGTCGTTGGGCAGCAGGTTCAGCGTCAGGATGAACGGGATGATCAGCACGAAGACCATCGGCGCGAGCACCGACTGCAGCTCCTCCTGGCGCGAGACGGTCGAGCCGATCGCCGCGTAGATCGCGGCGAACAGGAAGAACCCGATCACGTACCAGACGATCACCATCACGAACATGCCGCCTGCGGCACCGGGCACTGTGAGCATGCCGCTGGCGACCCCGGCCACCGCCCCGATGGCGCCCAGGATGAGCAGGTTGAGCAAGCCGACCGCGCCCAGCCCGAGCACCTTGCCGGCCAGCAGGTCCTGCGGCTTGATCGTGGCCAGCAGCAGCTCCACCACCCGGCTCTGCTTCTCCTCCACCACGCCGCTGGCCACGGCCTGGGCGTAGTTCAGCGAGATGAACAGCAGCACCGTGCCGACGATGGCCACGCCGAGCTGCTGGCCCCGGTTCGGGTCGGCCGGCTCGATGGTGGCCACCGACACCTCCGACCGCGCGGCCAACCCGGCCGGGTCGATGCCGGCCCCGGTCAGCGCCTCGTTGAGGGCCTGCTGCTGCACCGCGGTGGTCACCACGGACTGCAGATCGCCGCTCACCGAGTCGCGCCCCAGCAGCTCGTAGCCGCCGGCGCTGCCGGTCAGCAGCCCGTCCAGCTCGTCGGCCTCCACCCGGGCCCGGCCGGCGGCGTCGTCGACCTCGGTGATGGTCAGGTCGATGTCCTGCAGCCGGGCGGTCGACTCCAGGGCGGGGACCAGCGCGGCGTTGTCGGCGGTGACGCCCAGCGAGTTCTCCGAGTTCTGCGCGGAGATGAACACGCTGATCCCGCCGACCGCGGCGAACAGCACCAGGGTGATCACGATCCCGAGCAGGAAGGCGCGCGAGCGCACCTGGGTGACGAACTCGCGGCGGGCCACCAGCAGGACGGCCTGTCGACCGGTCAGCGGCGCGCTCACGACGCCACCGCCGCGGCCGGCACGGACGATTGCACGACGTCGCGGTACAGCTCGGTGAGCGGTGGCCGCCACCGGCGGAACTCGTGCACCGGCCCGGCGGCCAGCGCCGCCTTCAGCACGGTCTGGTCGTCGGTCTCCGGGGCGAGCCGCAGCCGGGTCGCGGGGCCGGGGGAGTCCAGCACCTGCACGCCGGGCAGCCCGGTGGCCCAGCCGGGCGGTGGGCCGTCCACGTCGAGGACCACGCCGCTGTCGCGGGCGCGCAGGTCGTCGACGCTGCCGACGGCGACCATCCGGCCGGCGGCGATGATGCCGATCCGGTCGCACAGCTTCTCCACCAGTTCGAGCTGGTGGCTGGAGAAGATCACCGGGACGCCGGCGTCGGCCTTGTCCCGCAGCACGCTGCTCATCACCTCGACCGCGGTCGGGTCCAGCCCGGAGAACGGCTCGTCGAGCACCAGGACCTCCGGGTCGTGGGCCAGCGCCGCGCACAGCTGGACGCGCTGCTGGTTGCCCAGCGACAGTTTCTGCACCTCGTCGCCGACCCGCCCGCCGACGCCGAGCCGCTCGGTCCAGTGCTCCACCGCGGCGGTGGCCTCGGCCTCGGTCAGCCCGTGCAGCTGGGCCAGGTAGCGCAGCTGGTCGCCGACCTTCATCTTCGGGTACAGCCCGCGCTCCTCGGGCATGTACCCGATCCGCCGCCGCAGGTCGGCGTCGACCGGGCGGCCCTGCCAGCGCACCTCCCCGGTGTCGGGGGTGAGCACGCCGAGCACGATGCGCATGGTGGTGGTCTTGCCGGCCCCGTTGCTGCCGACGAACCCGAACAGCTCGCCCGGCCGCACCGAGAACGTCACATCGTCGAGTGCTTGCAGGCTCCCGAACCGCTTGCCGATCCCCCCGATGTCCAACATGGCCCGACCCTAACGGGCGACCGTCGAGCGGGACCGGAGCGCCCGTCACCACCGAACGCGCAGGTGTCACCGACGCGGATGACACGTGCGGGGGCCGCCGTGGGCGCGTTGACAGGCAACCATTTTGTTGCCTATTCTCGTCCAGGTGCGCGACGATGACGCCGTCTTCCACGCACTCGCCGACGAGAGCCGACGAGAGCTGCTGGACCGGCTGTACACCCGGGACGGTCAGACGCTGCGGGAGCTGACGGCCGGCCTCGAGATGAGCCGGCAGGCGGTCAGCAAGCACCTGGGCGTGCTGGAGGGGGCGGGGCTCGTCGTCACGCGCCGGTCGGGCCGGGAGAAGTTGCACTTCCTCAACCCGGTGCCCATCCGGCTGATCCACGACCGGTGGATCGACAAGTACACCGAGCGGCCGGTGACGGCGCTCGTCGACCTCAAGACCGAACTGGAGCAGCGCCATGACGTCATCGGCCCACCGCGGAACGCCGACCCGGGACACCACGACCGACCATGAGACCGGCCCGCGCACCGCCGAGGGCCGCGGGGAGGTGCAGGTCTACCGGGTGCACATCAGGGCGACCCGGCAGGCGATCTGGGACGCGATCACCAAGCCGGAATGGACGGTCAGGTTCGGCTACCAGGCGCCCGTCGAGTACGACCTACGACCGGGTGGTGCCTACCGGGGCCTCGCCAGCGATGCCATGAGGCAGCACGGCGCCCCGGATGTCGTGGTCGACGGCGAGGTCGTCGAGGTCGACCCGCCCCGCCGGCTGGTGCAGACCTGGCGTGCGCTGTTCCTGGACGAGGGCTTCACCCGGCTCACCTACGAGATCGAGGACGAGGGCAGTGGCGTCTGCACGCTCACCGTCGTCCACGACGTCACCGGCGCGCCGGGAACGGCGGCGCAGAGCGCCGGTCGGACCCCCGGCGCCGGCGGCGGCTGGAGCCAGACCCTCAGCGACCTGAAGACCCTGCTGGAGACCGGCGAACCGCTCTACCGCTGAGCCACCCGGCATCCCGCCGGCGACCGGACCGATCGCGGACCGACCGCCGCCGCCGACCGCTCACCGGCCTGATCCTCCCGCTCTCGCCCCGGCTCGTGCCGGCCCCGCGCGCCCCCTGCCGGCCATCCGGCCCGCCGACGCGCGGCATCCCGCTCGACGCCTCGCGTGTCCCGCGCCGTCCGTGCCGACCGGGCGGCAGCGGGGTCGGCCTCCTCGCCGCGCCCGGCGGTCGCCGGCCGGACGCCCGCATCCGGCGCAGCTGCGCCCGGACCCTTGATCCCGCACGACCACGACAGGAGCCCAGCCATGCCCGCAGACGCCTCCCGCACCGTGTCCCCGCCCGGTGACCGCCCGGCGGTCGCGCCGTCGCGCACCACGCGCGCCCTGCTCGCCTGCGGTGTCGCCGCCGGCCCGCTGTTCGTCCTGCTGATCCTGGGGCAGGCGGTGACCCGCGAGGGGTTCGACCCCCGGCGGCATCCGCTGAGCATGCTGAGCCTGGGTGAGCAGGGTTGGCTGCAGACCACCAACTTCCTGGTCAGCGGGCTGCTCGTGGTGGCGTCGGCGCTCGGTGCTCGGCGGGTGCTGACCCCGGGCTCGGCGGGCCGCACCGGGGGACCGGTGCTCCTCGGCATCTACGGGGCGGCCCTGATCTGGGCCGGCGTGTTCCGCACCGACCCGGCCGACGGGTTCCCACCCGGAACCCCCGGCGGCCCCGGCGGCGTCAGCTGGCACGGCCTGCTGCACAACCTCGCGCCGGTCGGGATGGGCGTCGCCCTCAGCGTGGCCTGCCTGGTGTTCGCCCGCCGGTTCGTCCGCGACGGACGGCGCGGGTGGGCGGCCTACAGCGTGGCCGCCGCGGTCGCGTACTACGTCCTCGGGTTCGCGGCGTTCCCGGCCCAGGACTTCCGGCTCATGCTCCTCGGTGGCGCGATCATCTGGACCTGGGCCGCTGCCCTGAGCCTGCGCCTGCTGACCGACGCCCGTCGCGCCGGCCGCGGTCAGCCGGGCCCGAACGGCAGCGAGATGCCGTAGCCGCGGATCTTGCGGTAGATCGTCGCCCGGGACATCCCGAGCTGGCGGGCGGCCTCGGCCTTGTTGCCGTCGTTGTCCAGCAGCGCGTCGACGATGGCGTCGCACTCGATCGACTCCAGCGGGGTGAGCACCCGGCGGGTGACCGCGCGGGCCTCCGCCGGCAGGTCGGTCGGGGTGAGCTCACCGGCCCGGCGGTGGGCCACGGTCTTGCGCAGCACCTGGTAGAGCTGCTCGACGTTGCCCGGCCAGCGGTTGCGCATGAGCACCCGCATCGCGTTCGGCGAGCAGGTCAGGTCGCCGCCGCGGGTGAGCCGGGCGAGCAGGTGCGGGACCAGCTCGGCGACGTCCTCGACGTGGTGGCGCAGCGGCGGCACGGTCACCGTGCGCGGGAACAGGTCCAGCAGGTCGGCCGGGCCGGCGCCGTCGTCCACGGTGGCCACCACCCAGGGCCGCTCGGAGTCGGGCGACTCGCGGTGCGGCTCCAGCGCGTCGGCGAGCGCCTGGCGGCCCTCCGGGGGCAGCCGGTCGACGTGGGTGAGCACCAGCGTGCCGCCGCCGGTCTCCAGCTCCTCGATGATCTCGGCGATCCACCGGGCGTCGTAGTCGTCGGCGTCCATCACCCGCAGGTGCGCGGCCGGTGCGCGCATCTGGTGGGTGGCCCGGGCGACGGTCGTCTTGCCGGTGCCCGGCTCGCCCTCCAGGATCAGCCACTCCCGGGTCTGGAAGTGCCGGTCGACGGCCTGGCAGCACTTGGTCCAGCGCAGTCCGGAACCGACCGCGGCGGGCAGCTGGGCGTGCGGCGGCAGGTGCGGCGGCAGCCCGCGGACGGGTGTGGCGTCCGGCGCGGCCAGTTGCACGTGCAGCACGCCGCCCGCGGTGCCGCGCTGGGACCAGCTGGTCTTGCCCTGCACCCGGGCCACCGCCCCGCTGGGCAGGTCGACCAGCTTGAGCCGGGTGCCCGAGTTCAGCGCCTCGATCGCGCCGGACACCAGCGCGGCGTGGTCGGTCGGGTCGATCAGCTCCCGGGCGTGGTCGTTCATCATCACCAGGTCCGGGCTGACGCCGAGCACGGCGCCGCGGCTGCGCCGGCAGGCGGTCAGGTAGTCGTGCAGCAGGGCCAGCTCCAGCGGGCCGGACTGGTCGAGCAGGGACCCCTCGATCTGCCGGGCGATCCGGGCCACCGCCATCGCCATGAACCGGCCGGCGTCGGGCCGCCAGCAGGTCAGGTCGACCACGCCGAGCAGCTTGCCCGACACCGGGTGCCAGATCGGGGCGCCGGCGCAGGCCAGGTCGGCCAGGTTCTCCACGTAGTGCTCGTGGCCGTAGACCTGCACCGGGCCGCGGCCCTCCAGCGCGGTGCCGATGCCGTTGGTGCCGATGAACTTCTCCGCGTAGGAGAAGCCGGGGGCCAGCCAGACCTTGTCCAGGTGCTGGTGCAGCGCCGAGTCGCCGGTGCGCCGCTCCAGGACGACGCCGTCGGCGTCGGTGAGGATGACGCTGACCGGCTCGGTGGCCAGCTGGTCGGCGACGTCGGTGAGCACCGGGCGGGCGGCTCGGGTCAGCGGGGAGTCGGGCTCGGCGTCGAACTCGCAGGACAGCTCGACGTCGTCGGTGGCGACGTCCCACTCGCGCGAGCGCGTCCAGGAGGCCAGGATGGTGTCGCGCACCGAGCCTGCTTCGACCGCGTGGTCCACCAGGAACGAGGTGCGGGCGCGCACCAGCTCGTCGACCGTCCGGTCAGCACGGCGGGCCGGACGGGCTACGTGTTCCTGGTTCGAACGGACCACCAGGTTGCCCTCCTCGGTGCAGCCGCCACTCCGCGTCCCTGCAGAGCAGGCACTGCGAACGGTACCGCCTGCGGGAACCGAACAGGGAGCCACGAACGGGCCAGAGTCTCATATTGAGACCCCCTGACCTGCGGCGGGGATGTGTGATTCGGGGCACGGGACAACCCGGGAGCCGATCGGCCCGCGCACCGAGCGGCTCCCACCGTCCCGGCCACGTCCGCCCCCGGGCCACCCGCGCAGGACCGGTCCGGCGGACGGGGTGGACCACGCGACCCGTTCCGCGCGCCCGCGCCGTGCCGAGCGGTACCCGGCCCACACCGGAGTGAGGAGACGACGTGAGTCGCCAGAGTTTGGCCAAGGCTCATCAGAAGATCCAGGAACTCGCCTGGGAGCCGCAGTACCACGAGCCGTACATGAAGTACGGGACCGACTACACCTTCCGCAAGGCCTCCAAGAAGGACCCGCTCAAGCAGGTCCTGCGGTCCTACTTCCCCATGCAGGAGGAGAAGGACCACCGCGTCTACGGCGCCTCCGACGGCGCCATCCGCGGGAACATGTTCCGCCAGGTGCAGGAGCGCTGGCTGGAGTGGCAGAAGCTGTTCCTGTCGATCATCCCGTTGCCGGAGATCTCGGCGGCCCGGTCGATGCCGATGCTGTTCCACGTGGTGCCGAACCCGGAGCTGCACAACGGGCAGGCGATCCAGATGATCGACGAGGTCCGGCACTCGACGATCCAGCAGAACCTCAAGCGCCTGTACATGAACAACTACATCGACCCGGCGGGCTTCAACAACAGCCTGCGCAACTTCCAGGGCGACTACTGCGGCACCATCGGCCGCCAGTTCGCCGAGGGGTTCATCACCGGGGACGCGATCACCGCGGCCAGCATCTACCTGACGATCGTCGCCGAGACGGCCTTCACCAACACCCTGTTCGTGGCGATGCCCGCCGAGGCCGCCGCGAACGGTGACTACCTGCTGCCCACGGTGTTCCACTCGGTCCAGTCCGACGAGTCGCGGCACATCTCCAACGGCTACGCCACGCTGCTGATGGCGCTGTCGGACGAGGACAACCGCCAGCTGCTCGAGCGCGACCTGCGCTACGCGTGGTGGAACAACCACCGCGTGGTTGACGCCGCCATCGGCACGTTCATCGAGTACGGCACCAAGGACCGGCGCAAGGAC
>JASLAP010000642.1 GCA_030147065.1 Pseudonocardia sp.
CTGGTCGCCGTGCACTGCGGCGAGCTGGACGTGGCCCAGTCGGTGCTGGAGCGGGCGGTGCGGGTGCGGCTGGGCGGGGCCCCCGCGGCCATCCGGCACCGGTTGCTGCTGGGCTGGATCGCGCTGCTGCGCGGGGCGTCGCCGGCGGCCCGGGCCGCGCTGACCGCGACGGCCGGGGCCGAGCTGGAGCCGCGCGACGAGTTCCTGGCCGCGGCCCTGGAGGTGGCGCTGGCCCGGCGCACCGGCGACCTGGCCGCGCTGATGCCCGCCTGGGGGCGGGCCCGGGAGGCGATCGTCCGGCACCCGGTCGACCTGTTCGTGCTCCAGCAGCTCGGCGAGCTGGCCATCGCGGCCACCCGGCTGCGCGAGGCCAGCTGGGTGCGCCCGCACCTGGACGAGGCGGCCGCGCTGCTGGACCGGCTGGGCAACCCGGCGCTGTGGGCGGCGCCGCTGCACTGGTCGTCGCTGCAGGCCGCGATCCTGTCCGAGAACGCGGACGCGGCGGCGCAGCACGCGACGGCGCTGGAGGCGGCGGCGGGGGGCAGCCGGTTCGCCGCGGCGATGGCCGCGGCCGCGCCGCACTGGGTGCGGTTGCTGGACTCCGAGGTGGACGCGGCGGGGGTGGAGACCGCCGCCCGCGGCCTGCACGCGGTCGGCCTCACCTGGGACGGCGGCAAGCTGGCCGGCCAGGCCGCGATCCGCACCCGCGACCGCAAGGCGATGAGCGACCTGCTCGGCTGCGCCCGCGCGCTGCAGAGCAGCGCCCCGGCCGCCCGCCCGGTGGCCCCGGTCCGCCCCGATGCGCCGGCCGAGCCGGGGTCGGCGCAGGTCAGCGCGCCCGCTCCGGTCGCCGAGCCGGAGCCGGACCTCCCGGAGGGCGAGGGCCCGCTCAGCGACCGCGAGCGCGAGGTGGCCGCGCTGGTGCTGGAGGGGCTGACCTACAAGCAGATCGGCGAGCAGCTGTTCATCTCGGCCAAGACCGTCGAGCACCACGTGGCCCGGATGCGCCAGCGGCTCGGGTCGGGCAGCCGCGGCGAGCTGTTCGCGCACCTGCGCCAGATCGTCGGCGCCGGCGAGGGCTGAGCGGGGCGCGGACGAGGCCGCTGATCGGGTGACACCGGCGGTTCCGGCCAACCGGACCGCCCGGTGCGCCCGTCCTCCCGGCATGCGGCCCCTGATGATGGCGACCCGGCTCGCCGTACTGCTCGTGCTGGTCGGCTGCGCTCCCGCGCTGAGCGGCGGGGATCCCCCGCTCCGGACCGGGTCGAGCGAGCCCGCCGGCCCACCCGGCCCGGCGGAGCTGATCGGCTGGTGGCGGGTCGACGGCGGGCCCGACGGGCAGCGGGTGGCGTTCGACGCGACGGCGCTCGCGATCGTGACCGACGACGGCACGCTGACCGGGACCTGGCGCGCCGATCCGGCCGGTCGTTTCGTGGCGCAGGTCGACACCGGCACCGCGGTCGGCCCGGTCCCGGAGGATCCCGCGCCGCTCCCGGCGCCGGCCGTGCCCGGTGCCGAGTGGCTGGCCGCCGCGGCCGGCTACCGCATCGAGCCCACCGGGCCGGTGCTGCTGGACCGGGCCGGCGCGCCGGTCGTCCGGCTGGTCGCCGCCCCGCCGGCCGACGGGGCCGGGGAGGTCGGGGTCGATCCGGGCCGGGCCCCCACCGCGGACGAGCGGAGCCGGTTCGCCCCGGCCGCGCCGGTGCCCGCTGAGCTGTCCCCGATCGGTCCGGCCGAGCTGCCCGGCCACTGGTTCCCGGAGGACACGCAGAGCTCGGCGTTCGTCCGCTTCGACGAGGGTGGTGGCTGGACCGGGTCGGACGGCTGCAACGGCACCGGCGGCACCTGGGTCGCCGACCCGCAGGGCGGTTTCCTGGCCACCGCGGCCTCGGTCAGCACCCTGATCGCCTGCGACGGCGTGGACGTCGCCGACGCGCTGCGGAACGCCCGCCGGGTTGCTCGCGACGGGGCGACCCTGGTCCTGCTGGACGTGGCCGGGGAGCCGGTCGGCCGGTACTACCGGGCCTCCCGCAGCGGTGCCGGTGAGGTGACCGAAGGGCCCTGACGGATCCGCCCTGCGCGGCCGGGGCAGCGAGCTGGTCCGGTACCGGACGGCGGCGACCGGTCGCCGGCCTCAGCCGGTGACCAGGGTCAGGCCGTAGCTGTCGAGGACCTCGTCGATCGGCTGGAAGAACGTGACGCCGCCGGTGCGGCAGTTGCCCGACCCGCCGGAGGTCAGCCCCTGCGCCTGGTTCCCGCTGACCACCGACCCGCCGGAGTCGCCGGGCTCGGCGCAGGCGTCGGTGCGGGTGAGACCGCGCACCACGTCGCCGCCGCCGTAGTTCACCGTGGCGTTGCCCGCCAGGACGGTGCCGCAGCGGAAGCCGGTGGTGGACCCGGAGCGGCAGACCGACGCCCCGATCGGCGCCGCGGTGGCCCCGGCGACCGGGGTGGACCCGGCGACGGTCGCGGTGGGGGTCCAGGCGGCGGTGTTCGCGACGCTGATCGCGCCGAAGTCGTCGCCGGGGAAGTCGGTGGCCGCGACCGGGCCGATCCGCACCCCGTCGGCGCCCGCCCAGTCGCCGCCGACCTCGGTGCAGTGCCCCGCGGTGAGCACGAAGGCCGCGGCACCGGACCGGGCGCTGAACCCGATCGAGCAGCGGCCGCCGGCCGCGGCCAGGATCGCCTGCCCGCCCACCAGGTCGGCGAACAGCCGCGGCCGCTCCGCCACGACCTCGATCCGGATCGGCTCGGTCGTGGCGTCCGCAGCGGCCACGAACGCCTCGCCGGCGGCGCGGTCGGTGGTCGCGACGACCACCGCGTTGCTCCGCGGGTCGACGTACCAGCTGCCCACCTCTCCGCCCGCGGCCGACGCCGCGGCGTCCAGCTGGGCCTGGACCTCCTCGAGTTCACCGGCGCTGCGCGCGGTGACCACGGGCCGGGCGTCCGCCTCGGCGATGACCGGTGCGCCGGCCGGGTCGGCGGTGGCCACGACGAGCGCGCCGCCGGGGTCGAGCCAGGCCCCGGCGTAGGCGGTGCCCAGCTCGTCGCGGAGCCGGTGCCAGGTGCGGGCGGCCGCCTGCTCGGTGGCGAGCTGCTGCTCGACCTGCTCGGGCGGTACGCCGAGGTCCCGGGCCATGGCCGTGCGCATCGGCGCGGTCGGGGCGGACTGCGCGGACTGCTCGGACTCGGCCCCGGCGGCGGGGACGGCGCCGAGGGTGGCGCACAGCAACGCGGCTGCGGCAGCCACGGCCGCGCGGGCGACGGAACGGCTCACGGGTGCACTCCGGGTATGGGTACGGCGCTGCGGGGCGGCGGGGCCGTGGGGAGCGACCCGCACAAGACGTTGCCGTACCGGCCGGTAATGTCACAAGGGGTCATCTGCACTGCTCGATTGCGCCGGTCCGCATGTGACCGGACCCTGCCCGCGCGGACGTGTGGTCGCGGTCATGCCGCTGACCAGCGGCACGTGCTGCACGGACGGCAGTGAGCCCCGCGTCCGAACGGGTGCCGGGGGATCAGCGCTGCAGGGACGCGAGGATGCCCTCGCAACTGCGGACCACCAGCCGGGCCACGTCGGCCACGGCCCGGCCCGACATCGGGCTCTCCGACCGCCGCTTCCACCGGGTGGCCGCGTCCAGCGCGGCGTCGCGCAGCTCGCCCCACCCGGTCCCGGGGTCCAGGCCGAGCCGGGCCGCGGGCGAACCGCCGTCCGCGCCGAGCAGCCGCTCGGCCTCGGCCAGCACCTCGGCCGGCAGCTTGATCGCCCCGGAGCGCAGCGTGGACAGCAGCCGCAGCTCGGCGAACTCGTGCGCGCCGGCCAGGATGCGCTCCACCTCGGCGCTCAGCGCCGCGGTCGCCGGGCGCTGCTCCCGGGTCAGCACCAGGTCGACGGCCAGCAGCGCCGAGCGCGCCTTGAGCAGGTCGCGCCGCTCGGTGAACTGGGTGGACAGCACGGTGCGCAGGTCGTCGAGCCCGCTGCGCTTGACCAGCTCGGTGGCGATCGCGGTGGGGTCGGTCATCCCCTGCCGGATCAGCGTGGTGGACAGCCGGATCCCGAACAGCCCGAACCGCTCCATCAGCTTCGCCCGGGTCGCGCCGTCCGGGCCCTCGGCGTCGCCCAGGTCGAGGCGCGAGAACCGGTCGGCGGACAGCAGCATCTTCTCCAGGTCGGACCGCGGCAGCGCGGTCAGCTGGGTGAGCGCGGCGAACTCGTCCTGGCGCATGGTCCGGCCGGTCTGGGCGAGCAGCCCGGCCACCGCGACCACGGTCTGGCACAGCCCGCGGATCTTGTCGTCGGCCCGGTAGCGCCGCGCGATCCGGCGGGCCGAGGTGAGCGCGTCGAGCCGGCCGACGCCGATCTCGTCGGCCCGCGACAGCACCGCGATGGTGTTCACCGGGGTCGCCCGGGCCACCCCCTGGTCGAAGAACGACTCCAGGAACCGCACGTCGGTGGCGTGCAGGTGGCGCATCAGGTAGATGACCGCGTCGGCCTGGGTCGGCGCGTCGTCCGGGGTGAGGAACGCCCCGGCCCGGGCCGAGGTGTCCGCGGACAGCGAGGCGATGCCCGGGGTGTCGATCAGGGTCTGGGCGCGCAGGCTCTGCGACGGCCACTGCACGTCGAGCCGCTCGACCTGCTCGACCGGCAGGCCCTGCAGGTCGAAGCTCAGCGCCCCGGCGTTGCGCGAGATGGTCAGCTGGCGCGGCCCGGCGTTGCGCGGGTACAGCGTGACCCTGGGGATCGGGGCGTCCCGGTACCAGGTGACGATGCGGGTGCACTCGCCGGCGTCGGTGGGGGCGATCTCCTCCCCGACCAGCGCGTTGAGCAGGGTGGACTTGCCCGCCTTGACCTTGCCGGCGATGGCCACCCGCAGCGGCTCGTCGAACCGGCCCAGGTTGTGCTCCAGCCAGCTGACCGCCTGCGGGCTGTCCCGGTAGGCGTCGATCGTGCGGCGCAGCAGCACCCGCACGACCGAGCCGAGCTGCGGGGCGGGCTGGGTCATCGGGCCGACCCGGCGGTCACCGCCGGCTGCTTGGGCACCCCGGTGGCCAGCTTGCGGGCCTTGTCGGCCATCCCGTCGATCCGGGCGATCTCGGCCTTGAGGTCGCGGATGCGCCGCTCGCGCTGCGAGGTGTCGGTCCGCACGGCGCTCTGCGCGGCCGCCACCGACGCCGCCAGCGAGGTGCTGACCTCCTCGGCCAGCCCGCTGAAGTGGTCCCGCAGCGCGCGCTGGGTGCGTCGGAGCATGTCCCGGGAGTCCTTGCCCACCTGGAAGGTGACCTCGTCGATGTGCTTGCGCACGGCCTGCTTGGCGTCGTTCTGGCGGCGCTGCAGCAGCCGCTTGCGCTCGTCCTTGATGGTCTTGCCGCCGAACAGCAGACCGGCCCCCAGCGACAGCGGGTTGAGCAGGCCGAAACCGGCGACCGTGGTGGCCATGCCGATCATCAGCAGGCCGCCGTAGCCGCCGCGCATGCCGGTGAACACCTTCTGCCCGACGCCGAACTTCTCCACCTCCGGCCGGGCCAGGTGCTCGACCTTGGCGGCCATCTGCTCGGACTGGTCGAACCGCAGCTGCGGCAGCGCGATGTCGGCGCCCTCGGCGAAGTGCTCGGCGACCTGGGCGGCCAGCCAGCGGGCCCGCTCGGCGGCCCAGACGAAGTTGGCCGACGCGGCCGAGGACACCTGCTGGTGGAACCAGTCGGAGAACTGCTCCCAGATGTCGGACGGGTCGGCCGCGTCGAGCAGCTCCTCGGCCTCCCGGGTGATCGTGCGGAGCCGGTCGCGCAGGTCGTAGTCGATGTCGGACTGCAGGTCGGCGACGCCGTCGTTGAGCGTGATCTGCCAGCGCGACGACCGCTGCTTGAGCTCGTCGGCCCGGCCCTTGGCCCGCTGCAGCTCGGCGACCAGCTGGGCGGCGTGCTCGGGGTCCTCCTGCGCGGACAGCTCGGCGCGGAAGCCGGTGGCCAGCTGGTCGGCGACGGCCAGCACGTCCTGGCTGGTCGAGCGGCGGTCCAGGTCGTCGGCCCTGGCCACCACCCGCTTCACCAGGAACCGGACCAGCTCGGTGAACCCGGTCTCGGCCATCAGCTCGGCGTCCTGGGTCTTCGCCGCGTGCAGCCGCAGCACCGAGGACACCGGGAAGATCTCGGCGTCGATCCCGGCCCGGCCGAGGTGGCCCTTGTCCAGCTCCAGGATCTTGCGCCAGTGCGGGTAGAGGTCGGTCTTGGTGAGCACGCAGGCCACGTTCGGGCACAGCTTCATCGCCGAGCCCAGGAACTCCAACTCCGGGGCGGTGTACTCCTGGGCGGCGTCGGAGACCAGCAGCACCGCGTCCGCGCTGGGCAGCGCGGACATGGTGGCGGCACCGTGCGCGGAACCGAGCCCGCCGACCCCGGGGGTGTCCACCAGGACAAGGCCGCCGGCCAGCAGCTTGCGCGGCAGGCCGACCTCGGCGTGGCTGAGCCGGCTGCGGTTGCCCGGGTTGCCGGCCTCGGAGACGTGCTCGGCCAGCTTGGCCGCCGGCACCTCGGTGCGCTCGGGGGGCTCGTCGTTCAGCGGCTGGCGGAACACCGCGGCCGTGGTGGTCTCGGCGTGCTTGACCACGGTCGGCACGGCGGTGGAGATGTCGTCGTCCACCGGGCACACCGGGGCGTTCACCAGCGCGTTCACCAGCTGGCTCTTGCCCTGCTTGAACTCGCCCACGACCAGCACCCGCACGTCCGGGTCGACCAGCCGGGCGCGCGTCGCGCGCAGCCGCTCGCCCAGGTCGGCGCGCTGGTAGGCGGTGGTCGCCTTCAGCGCCAGGTCGACCAGGTCGATCGCTGCCGGAACCGCCACGGGTCCCTACCTCCTCGCTCCCCCGGGGAGCGGTGCGCGCCCCGTCGCCGTCCCCCGCGCCCACGACGCCGCGGCCCCGCCGCCGCGGGACCTCCCGTGGGGGCGGGGCCGATCAGTCGCTTCCCGGCACAGTACCGCGGACGGGGGGCCCGGCCGGGCACCGGTGAGCCGGGACGGGCGTCGGCCCCGCCCCCGGATACCGGGGGCGGGGCCGACGGTCGTGCCGTGGTGCCCGGTCAGGTGACCGTGATGTCGTCGACCTCCACGTCGGTGTTGTTCGAGTCGTTGGTGGAGTTGTCGGTGTTGTCCTGGAAGGAGTCCTCCACCTCGACGTCGACGTTGCCCGAGTCGTTCACCGAGTTGTCCGAGTTGTCCTGGAACGAGTCCTCGATGTCGACGTCCACCTCGGTGTTGGTGGAGTTGTCGGAGTTGTCCACAGTGGCGTCGCCGCCGGTGGCGAAGCCGGAGCCGTCGCCGACGGTGAGGTCGTCGCCGACGTTGACGCTGGAGGCGTCGCCGTCGCCGAAGCTGGTGGTGTTGCCGTTGCCGGTCACGGCCTGGTTGTCGTCGCCGACCACGTTGCCGTCGCCGTCGCCGGTCAGGTTGCCGTCGTTG
>JASLAP010000668.1 GCA_030147065.1 Pseudonocardia sp.
TCGCGACGCTCCCGGCGGGCCGGGGTGCGCGGCACGATCGTCGGGTTGACGTTGCTGCGCACGGTCTGCTCGGTGACGACCACCTTGGCCACGTCGTCGCGGCTGGGGATGTCGTACATCACCGGGAGCAGGACCTCCTCCATGATCGCCCGCAGGCCGCGGGCGCCGGTGCCCCGCAGGATGGCCTGGTCGGCCACCGCCTCCATGGCGTCGTCGGTGAACTCCAGCTCCACGCCGTCCATCTCGAACAGCTTGCAGTACTGCTTGACCAGGGCGTTGCGCGGCTCGGTCAGGATCTTGACCAGGGCCTCCTTGTCCAGCGAGGTCACCGAGGCCACCACCGGCAGCCGGCCGATGAACTCCGGGATCAGCCCGAACTTGATCAGATCCTCGGGCATGGTGTCGGCGAAGCTCTCGGCCGCCTCCAGGTCGTTCTTGGAGCGGATCTCGGCGCCGAAGCCCAGCCCGCGCCGGCCGACCCGGTCGCCGATGATCTTCTCCAGCCCGGCGAACGCGCCGGCCACGATGAACAGCACGTTCGTCGTGTCGATCTGGATGAACTCCTGGTGCGGGTGCTTGCGGCCGCCCTGCGGCGGGACGCTCGCGGTGGTGCCCTCCAGGATCTTCAGCAGGGCCTGCTGCACGCCCTCGCCGGAGACGTCGCGGGTGATCGACGGGTTCTCCGACTTGCGGGCGATCTTGTCGACCTCGTCGATGTAGATGATCCCGGTCTCGGCCCGCTTGACGTCGTAGTCCGCCGCCTGGATGAGCTTGAGCAGGATGTTCTCGACGTCCTCGCCGACGTAGCCGGCCTCGGTGAGGGCGGTGGCGTCGGCGATCGCGAACGGGACGTTGAGCAGCTTGGCCAGCGTCTGGGCCAGGTAGGTCTTGCCGCAGCCGGTCGGGCCGAGCATCAGGATGTTCGACTTGGCCAGCTCGACCCCGTCGCCGTCCGGGCCGCGGCCCTTGTCGCCGGCCTGGATGCGCTTGTAGTGGTTGTAGACCGCCACCGACAGGGTGCGCTTGGTCTGGGCCTGGCCCACCACGTACTGGTCGAGGAACTCGTGGATCTCGGCGGGCTTGGGCAGCTCGTCGAGCTTGACCTCACCGGCCTCGGCCAGTTCCTCCTCGATGATCTCGTTGCAGAGATCGATGCACTCGTCGCAGATGTACACGCCGGGGCCGGCGATCAGTTTCTTGACCTGCTTCTGGCTCTTGCCGCAGAACGAGCACTTGAGCAGGTCCCCGCCATCGCCGATGCGTGCCATGAGTGCAGACCTCATATCCCATCTGGCGCGGCCCCGTCCGGCGGGTCCGGTAGGTGCGCCCTCGTGACGTTACCCGTCGAACACGTCCCCCGGGGAGCATCAGCCGCCCCGGGATTCCGGTCGTGTCGGCGGGCGGTCGGTGCCGGGACCCGCGGTCCCGGCACCGTCGACCTGCCTTGTGCTGGAAAAGCCCGCTGCCGGACCGGGAGGTCAGACCGCGGAGAGCTTGCGGCTCTGGATGATCTCGTCGACGATGCCGTAGTCCTTGGCCTCCGTCGCGGTGAGGATCTTGTCCCGCTCGATGTCCTCGCGGACCTGCTCGGGCGTGCGCCCGCTGTGCTTGGCCAGCGTGGACTCCAGCAGCTTGCGCATCCGGGAGATCTCCGCGGCCTGGATCTCCAGGTCCGACACCTGGCCGTAGAAGCCCTCGGTGGCCGGCTGGTGGATCAGGATCCGGGCGTTCTGCACGGCGAGCCGCCGGCCCGGGGTGCCCGCGGCCAGCAGCACCGCCGCGGCCGAGGCGGCCTGCCCGAGGCAGACCGTCTGGATGTCCGGGCGGATGAACTGCATGGTGTCGTAGATGGCCATCAGCGAGGTGAACGACCCGCCGGGCGAGTTGATGTACATGCTGATCTCGCGGTCCGGGTCGGCCGACTCCAGGCACAGCAGCTGCGCCATGACGTCGTTGGCCGACGCGTCGTCGATCTGCACGCCGAGGAAGATGATGCGTTCCTCGAACAGCTTGTTGTAGGGGTTGGACTCCTTGACCCCGTAGCTCGTGCGCTCCACGAACGAGGGCAGCACGTACCGGCTCTGCGCGCCCTGCGGCGCCCGGCCACCGGGCATCTGGAAACTCATCGGGCGCTCCCGTTCCCGTTCTCGCTGACCGCGTCCGGCAGCTGGCCGGCGCGGGAGATCACGTGGTCGACGAAGCCGTACTCGAGGGCCTCCTGGGCGGAGAACCAGCGGTCCCGGTCGAAGTCGGCGACGATCTTCTCCACGGTCTGGCCGGTGTGCCCGGCGATCAGCTCGGCCATCTCGCGCTTGTGCCGCTTGAACAGCTCGGCCTGGATCGAGATGTCGGACTCGGTGCCGCCGACCCCGGCCGAGGGCTGGTGCATCAGGATCTGGCAGTGCGGCAGCGCGTAGCGCTTGCCGCGGGCGCCGGCCGACAGCAGGAACTGGCCCATCGAGGCGGCCAGCCACATCGCGTAGGTGGCCACGTCGCACTCGATGAACTCCATCGTGTCGAAGATGGCCATGCCCGCGGTCACCGAACCGCCGGGCGAGTTGATGTAGAGCGAGATGTCGGCCTGCGGGTCCTCGGCGGAGAGCAGCAGCATCTGCGCGGCGATCCGGTTGGCGATGTCGTCGTCGACCTGCTGGCCCAGCACGATGATCCGCTGCTGGAGCAGACGCTCGTACACCGAGTCGGACAGCGTCATGGACGTGGGCGAAGCGCCCCGCCGCATGGCTGCTCCGAAGGGGTTGTCCTGTGGGCTCACGAGCCCTCCTTGCTGACGCTCGTCGGTCGCGTTGACGGGTGCGGCTGCCGGGTGCTGGAAAGTGTCGATCGACGGTCTCGCCGACTCGCTCACGTCGTCCTGCCTTTGCTGGTCAGCTCGCGGTGGTTGTTGCTCCGACCCTACGCGGCGGGACCTGCGCCCCGCCGCGTACGGCCGTGATGTTCGCTCTGGGGTTGTCGTCCGGGCCGGGTGACGCGGACGAGCGCTCTCAGGAGCGGGTGGCGGACTTCTCGGGAGCGTCGCCGGTCGGCTCGTCGGCGCTGTCGTCAGCGCTGTCGGTGTCGCTGTCGGCGGCGGCTTCCTCGGCGGCTTCCTCGGCGGCGGCGTCCCCGGCCGTGGCCGCCTCGACCGCCTCGACGACCTCGGGCCCGTCGTCCTCGCCGAGCAGGTCGGACAGGTCGACCGGCTCGCCGGCGGCGTCGGTGACGGTGGCCTCGCGGACCGCCGCGATCAGCGCCTTGCTGCGCCGCACGTCGGCGTAGATGGCGCCGAGCTGGCCGGCCTGCTGGATCCGCTGGACGAACTCCTCGGGCGGCATCTGGTACTGCTGGGCCTGGAACACGATCCGCTCGGTGAGCTCCTGGTCGTTCACCGAGACCTGCTCGGCGTCGGCCAGCGCGTCGAGCACCAGCCGGGTGCGCACCGACCTCTCGGCGGCCTCCCGGGTCTCGGCGTCGAACTCCTCGCGGGTGCGGCCCTGGGTGCCGAGGAACTCGGCGAACTTCTCCTCGTCGTGCTCGAAGCCGTGGATGGCGTCGTGCACGGCGTTGTCCACCTCGGCCTTGACCACGCCCTCGGGCAGCGGCACCTCGGTGGCGTCCACGATGGCGTCCAGGACCTTGTCCCGGGCCTGGGTGACCTGCTCCATCCGGCGCACCCGGCCGAGCCGGGTCCGCAGGTCCGCGGTCAGCTCCTCGAGGGTGTCGAACTCGCTGGCCAGCTGGGCGAACTCGTCGTCGGCGTCGGGGAGCTGGCGCTCCTTGACCGCGGTCACGGTCACCGTGACCTCGGCGTCCCGGTCGGCGAACTCGCCGGCGACCAGCCGCGAGGTGAAGGTGGCCGACTCGCCCGCGGACAGCCCCTCGATCGCCTCGTCGATGCCGTCGATCAGCCCGCCCTGACCCACCTGGTAGGAGAACCCGCTGGTCTGGGCCTCCTCGACCGCCTCGCCGTCCACCGTGGCGGACAGGTCGATCATGACGAAGTCGTCCTCGGCGGCCGGGCGGTCGACGCCGGTCAGCGTGCCGAACCGGGCGCGCAGGTTCTCCAGCTGCTCGTCCACCGACTCGTCGGTGACCTCGACGTCGTCCACCGACACCGCGATCGAGCCCAGGTCGGGCAGGGTGATGTCGGGGCGGACGTCGACCTCGGCGGTGAAGGCCAGCTTGTCGCCGTCGGCGATCTCGGTGACCTCGATGTCCGGCCGCCCGATCGGGGTGACGTTCTCCGAGGCGGTGACGGCGTCGGTGTACTTGGCCGGGACGGCCTCGTTGACCACCTGCTCCAGCACCACGCCGCGGCCGAGCCGGGCGTCGATGATGCGGGCGGGGACCTTGCCCGGGCGGAACCCGGGCACCCGGACCTGCTGGGCGATGGTCTTGTAGGCGCGGTCGAAGTCGGGCTTGAGCTCGTCGAACGGCACCTCGACGTTGATCCTGACCCGCGTCGGGCTCAGCCGCTCGACGGTGCTCTTCACGGTGGGGTACTCCTCGGTGACGATGGCGGTGCTGGTCGGCTGCTGATGGGCGCTGTGCGGACCGCGCACGGGCGGGTCCGGAAGGATCCCGGGCGCGCCGCATCCACGCGCGCCCGGATACTGCCGCCGAGTCTAGGCGAGACCGGGTTCCCCCGTTCGGCACCCTCTCCCACCAGCCCCCGCCCCCCGTCGGGGGGCGGTGAGCACGCAGTCGCCGCAGACGCCGGCGCCGGGGACCCGGTAGAACAGGCAGCAGTTGCGCCGGCGGAAGGTCCAGTGCCGGTCCGGGTCCTGCGGGGGCAACCGCTCCCCCGTCCCGGTCAGCGACCCGGTGTCCAACAGCCGGGCGGCGACCGCCGCCGCCCGGTCGGCGGCGGCCGGGCGCTGGGCGGCGACCATCCGCTTCGCCCCGGCGACCACCGAGGCGACGTTGCCCCACAGCACCCGCTCCGACACGGGCACGACCGCCTTCACCGCGGTGACCAGCGCGGGGAGGTGCTCGGCGTAGCCGGCGGCGAGGGCGTCGGCCGCGGAGAGCGCGTCCGGGTGCGGCGTCCCGCGCGGGTCTGGGGCCCACAGCGGCAGCGGTCCGCCGCGGACGTCCTGCCAGTGCAGGGTGGCCGGGCCCAGCGCCGGCACGGTCGCGTGCAGCACGGCCGCGGCGTAGGCCGGGGACACGACCACCGCGGCGATCCCCTGGAACGCGATCGACGCGGCCACTCGCAGCGGGACCGCCGCGTCCCCGCCGAGCGCGCCGCGGACGTAGGCGATCCGCTCCCGCAGGGCCGGTCCGTCGACCTCCAGCTCGGCCAGGGGACGCGGCGGCGGCCCGTCGGGGACGGCGGCGTGGGTACGCACGGCGAAGAAGGGCCCGAGGGCGGACACGTCGGTGAGTACGCTGGACACCTCCACCCGGGCGAGTGTGCCCCGGCGGAGTGGGCGTGTGCGCGGTCGCACTCGTCACTGGCTCCGTCACTGGCGAATCGCCGTGCTCACATGCGACATTGGGCGCGCGAACTGACGCACCCACCGCCGCGTGCGCTCGAGATCCACGGTAAGGCCGCGATCGGCCCGCACAACGGTGCCGATCGTCCCGCGTCGGCGCTCCCGCCCACCACCGGGGGTGTCGGCGCCGCTGCGTGACCTGGTCAGGGCACGACCGGGCGCCCGCGCGCGCCCGCATCCCGCACCACCGAACACGTCGTCCCGATGCTGTGTGTCGGGGTGCACCGAGACGACAGGAGGCACTGTTGGCTGCCAACCCAGCGGTTACCTCGGGGGGCTTGTACGCCCCCGACCACGAGCACGACGCCTGTGGCGTGGCCATGGTCGCCGACCTGGCCGGTCGCCGCGACCACGGCATCGTGGTCAGGGCACTGACGGCGCTGCTGCGCCTGGAACACCGCGGGGCCCGCGGCAGCGAGCCGGACACCGGCGACGGCGCCGGCATCCTGATCCAGATCCCGGACGAGTTCTTCCGGGCCGTGCTGGACTTCGACCTGCCCGAGGCCGGCGCCTACGCCGCCGGCACCGCGTTCCTGCCGATCGACGCCGCGGACGCGGACGCCGCCGTCGCCGAGATCGACCGGCTGGCCGCCGAGGAGGGCCTGCGGGTGCTGGGCTGGCGCGAGCTGCCGACCGCACCGCAGGAGGCCGGCCTGGGCCCGACGGCGCTGGCCGCCATGCCCTCGTTCCGCCAGCTGTTCGTGGCCGGCGCCGCCGGCGAGACCGGCCTGGAGCTGGAACGGCGCACCTTCTGCCTGCGCAAGCGCGCCGAGCACGCCCGGGGCACCTACTTCCCCAGCCTGTCCCCGCGGACGATCGTCTACAAGGGAATGCTCACCGAGCCGCAGGTCGAGGCGTTCTACCCGGACCTGTCCGACGAGCGGGTGACGACCGCGCTGGCCGTGGTGCACTCCCGGTTCTCCACCAACACGTTCCCGGCCTGGCCGCTGGCCCACCCGTACCGGTACGTGGCGCACAACGGGGAGATCAACACCCTGCGCGGGAACCGGAACTGGATGGCTGCCCGCGAGGCGCTGCTGGAGTCCGACCTCATCCCCGGCGACCTGAGCCGGCTGAGCCCGGTCGTCACCCCGGACGCGAGCGACTCGGCGACCTTCGACGAGGTGCTGGAGCTGCTGCACCTGGGCGGTCGCAGCCTGCCGCACGCGGTGCTGATGATGATCCCGGAGGCGTGGGAGAACCACGCCGAGATGGACCCGGCGCGGCGCGCGTTCTACGAGTTCCACTCCACGCTGATGGAGCCGTGGGACGGCCCGGCGCTGGTCACCTTCACCGACGGCACCGTCGTGGGCGCGGTGCTCGACCGCAACGGCCTGCGCCCGGCCCGCTACTGGGTCACCGACGACGGCCTGGTCGTGCTGGCCTCCGAGGTCGGCGTGCTCGACGTGGAACCGGGCTCGGTGGTGCGCAAGGGCCGGCTGGAGCCGGGCCGGATGTTCCTGGTGGACACCGCCGCCGGCCGCATGATCGACGACGCCGAGATCAAGGGCGCGCTGGCCGCCGAGCACCCCTACGAGGACTGGGTGCACGCCGGGGTGATCAAGCTGGAGGACCTGCC
>JASLAP010000690.1 GCA_030147065.1 Pseudonocardia sp.
CACGGCTCCTGCACCGGACACCACCACCTCAAACACGACGCCCCCGGCTGGACCGTCACCCAACACCCCGACGCCCGGATCACCTGGACCACCCCCACCGGGCACAGCTACACCAGCGACCCCTACGACTACCGCTACGACCCCCTCGACCGGGACCTCCACCGCCGCATCCAGCCACCGGCCCCACCCGACAACACCACCGACACAACAGCCCCACCGGACGACGACCCCCCGCCGTTCTGAATCCGCTCCGCAGAGCCCTCCCAGGCCCGATGCCGCTTACGGCGTTTTTGAGTCGGGTCAGGCTGGTGCCGAGAAGGTCCGGCGCTGCTGTCGGGTAGCTGGCCCTCCGCAGGCGATCCGGCGGGTGATGGTGTTGATCACGGTCCAGGAGATCATCGCCTCGGACACCGCCGGGTCGCGCTCGTAGTCCCGAGCCCAGCGGCGGTGCGCGGTCAACCAAGCCAAGCTTCGCTCCACCGCTCAGCGCCGCGGGGTCACCGCGAAGCCCTGCTGACCGGTGGGCTGTGCGCACGATGTTGATCGTGGTGCGCAGGAACCGGGTGGCCCGCTCGAGCAGGCGACCGGCGAAGGCTCCGTCGGCGAAGACGAATCGGACCGACATGACCAGGTAGGCATGCAACAGCACCGGCTTGGCGTCGCCGTCCGGCATCGAGCCGGCGCAGACCACGACGGTGATCAGCAGGCCGAGGGTGTCGGTCACGATGAACCGCTTCCGCCCGTTGATCTTCTTCCCGGCGACGTAGCCACGACTGTCCGGCCGACGGTGTCCGCACCCTTCACCGTCTGGGAGTCCGAACAGCCCCGCGCAGGCTCGGGGTTGCGGCCTTCGGCGAGCCGGATCTGGCCGCGGACTGTGGCCAGGATCTCCTCGGTGACCTTGGCAGAGTTGGGACGACAAGTGGGGCGCACCTCGTGCAATTCCCTCGCAGCCACCCACAGCCGCCGACGGTCGCGCGGTGCTCGATCGGGCGGCCCAGGCGCGACGGTGGCGACCGCAAGCCGGGTAAGCAGCCCGGCGCGGGCGCGCGACGATGCAGGTAGTCGCCGATCCCGACGAGATCGTCGAGCACGTGCGGTGACCTCCCAGGGATGCGACGCCGGACTGACCCACGCTCCACCCCGAGGTGTGGTGCGTCGTCAGGTCCACGACATCGCCCGGATCGGCGTGCGGATCACCGAAAACCGACTGCACCGGCGACTGCGCCGGTGCACGCACCCAACCGCGCCGCCGCTCCGGCCGGGGCCGGCGCGCAGGCCTCTTCCGGCCCGGACCTGCGCGCTGGCGACCTGCTGGTCTACCAGCATGTTCAGTAGCTCGGACCGTCGAACTGATCGCCGACGTGACCGGCGCCCCCTTGACCGGATGGGTCACCTCGATCCTGGCTCGACCGCGGCCGGCGTGGCCGGGGCCAACGCGGCGATCACCGAGCAGGCCCGGGCCGCGCCGGTGATCCATGTCGACGAGCACCAGCAACATCAACGGCGCCCCTGGTGGCTCTACGTCGCAGCCACCCCCACTCTGACCGCCTACCATCTGCACCGTCCCACGGCCGAGCCGCGGCCACCGAGTTCGGCGTGCTACCCGGCTACCGCGGCACCGCCGTGCACGACAGCCTCACCCCCAACGACACCCGCGACCAGGCCCGCCAGGGCCGGTTCGGGCGCACCTGGTCCGGGAGTCGGCCGCTGCTGGCGAGGCCCATCCGGGCAGATCTGGCCTCACCAGGCCATCCGAGCCCGGCACGGGCTGAACACCGCCGCCCACCACGCCCGCGAACAGGGTGGACCTCCGCCCTTGAGGCGGCAGCGGATGTGCGGCAATAGACCAAATCGACAGCCGGCCGTTCGGTCTGGCGACAAGTGGTCACGCCCAGCCGATCCGGAGGCCATTGCACGGTTCCCTTCGTGCGACAGCGACCGGATCCGCCACCACACCCAGCCGGGCCGGCAATCGCGGCGGCGGGCGTGTTCGCGGGTGGCGATCACGGGCGGGGAGCCGAGCATCGACGACTAGCGTGCTCGGCGGTGCGCCGGTGAACTCCGCCAACGCGGCGCGGGGAAGGAGCAGTCGTGCCTGATGCCACGGGAGACCACACCGACGGGCCCCGGCCGGACGACGGCGCCGATCCCGTCGCGCGAGCGCGACCCGGGCCGTCGCGGCCGGCACCGGACGTCCGCAGCCGGGGTTGGCGGGCCGGGGACGCGCTCGTCGGGCTGCTGGCCCGCGCCGGGGTCGGGCCGATCCACCTGCTGACCGTGGTCGGGCGGCGGACCGGCCGGCCGCACACCCACCCCATGGTCCCGGTCGACCACGCCGGCAGCCGCTGGCTGGTCGCCCCCTACGGCGCCGTGGCGTGGGTGCACAACGCCCGCGCGGCCGGCCGGGTCAGCCTGCGGCACGGGCGCACCACCCGCCACTACACCGTCCGCGAGGTCGCCGCCGACGAGGCGGGACCGGTGCTGAAGCGCTACGTCCGGGTCGCGACCGCGACGCGGCCCCACTTCACGGCCACTGTCGACTCGCCGGTGGCCGACTTCGTCGCCGAGGCCGACCGGCACCCCGTGTTCGAGCTGACCCCGATCGCCGAGGGAGCCCCGCGCCCCGACCGCGGACCGGGGAGCCGGTAACCCGGCACGGCACCCTGTCGCGGATGGGGGAGGCCGGGCGATGCCGATGCACCCCAGCCATCGCCGGGACCGGACTGACAGCCAGACCGCCACGATCGGCGGGAGACAACGCTGGGGCCGGCCGGGCGGTCAGCTCGCGACGACCTCGCCCTCCCGCGCCCGCACCACCCGCGGTTGCCGGTCCTCCCCCAGCTTCACCACCACGATCCCCGCCAGCACCAGCACCCCGCCCAGCGCCTGCACCGCCCCCGGCAGCTCGCTGAGCAGGAACCAGGCGATGATCATGGCCATCACCAGCTCCAGCAGCGCGACGAAGGACGCCAGCCGGGCGCCGAGGCGGCGGGTGGCGCCGATGCCGGTCACGTAGGCGACCGCACCGCTGAGCACGCCCAGGGCGAGCACCGGCAGCCACCACGGCACGGTCGCCGCGGCGAACTCCACCGGCGCCGCCGACACCGCCATCGGCACGATGCCCACCGCACCGGCGAGCAGCAGCACCACCGAGCCGATGACCAGGCCGGCGGCGGCGAGCACCGTGCCGGGCAGGCCGTTGTCGCCGTCGGCGGAGAGCACGAAGTAGACCGCCGCGCCGCCCATCGCCCCCAGCGCCCACAGGATGCCGACGGTGCTGGTCTGCGCACCCGACACCAGGTCCAGCACCAGCACCAGACCGGCCGCGCCGATCAGTGCGCCGACCAGCGTCAGCCGGCCCGGGCGCTGGCGGTGGCGCAACCACATCCACAGCACCACCGGCACCGGCGCGGTGAACTCGATCAGCAGCGCCACCCCGACCTGCATGTGGGACACCGCGTTGAAGTAGGCGAGCTGGCAGCCGGCCACGGCCAGCAGCCCGTAGGCCGTGACCAGCGGCAGGTTGCGCCGCAGCACGGCCCACCGTCCGCGCAGCTGGATCAGCGCGATCGGCACCAGCACGGTGGCGCCGATCAGCAGCCGCACGGTGACCGCAGCCGCCGACGTCCAGCCGGCGTCCATCAGGCCCCGGGCCAGCGACCCGGACAGCCCGAACGAGGCCGCCGACGCGAGCGCCCACAGCAACCCGCTCGCCGGGACGCCCGCCCGGGCCACATCACGAGTCATCGTCTGCATGACTCATGACGCTAAGGTGCGGTGGAGTAATGTGTCAACATGGCTTTCGACCATGACACGGTCTCGTCCCTGCAGGCCGCGGTGGCGCTGGTCAACTCGGCCGAGGATCCGGACACGCTGACCACGGTCGCCCAGCTCGACGAGTTCCTGGTCGAGCACCCCTACACCGGCCGCCACACCGGCGACGACGTCGAGCTGGCCGCCGTGCGCGCGCTGCGCGGGCCGCTGCGCCGGCTGCTGACCGCCGACCGGGACACCGCGGCGGAGATGGTCAACGCGACCCTCGCCGAGCACCGGGCGGTGCCCCAGCTGATCCGCCACGACGGGTTCGACTACCACGTGCACGCGGTCAGCCGGGACAGCCCGCTGGCCGACCGGATCGCCGTGGAGACCGCGATGGCGATGGTCGACCTGATCCGCGCCGACGAGCTGAGCCGGCTGTCGGTCTGCGCCGACGAGACCTGCAACGGCGTGGTCATCGACCTGTCCCGCAACCGGTCGCGCCGGTTCTGCTCCGTCACCTGCGGCAACCGGGTGGCCGCGGCCGCCTACCGGGCCCGCCGGAGCTGAGAGCGGCCGGTCAGGCGAACGCCGAGTGCCCGGTGATGGCCCGCCCCACGATGAGCGACTGGACGGTGTCGGTGCCCTCGTAGGTGTAGACCGCCTCCATGTCGGCGTGGTGGCGGGCGACGTGCAGGTCGAGCAGGATCCCGTTGCCGCCGAGGATGTCGCGGGCCATCGCGCACACCCGCCGGGCGGCCGCGGCGGTCTGCAGCTTCGCCAGCGCCGCGTGCGGCAGCTCCAGCCGGCCCTGCTCCTGCAGCTGGGCCATCCGCAGGCAGGTCAGCTGCATCCCGGTGATGTCGGACAGCATGTGCGACAACTTGTCCTGCACCAGCTGGAACGCCGCGATCGGGCGGCCGAACTGCTCGCGCTGCTTGGCGTAGGCGACCGCGCACTCGTAGGCGCCGATGGCGTGCCCGAGGCCCTCCCAGGCGATCGACTGGCGGCTCTTGGCCAGGCACCGGTTGGTGTCGGCGAAGGTGCGCGAGCCGGCCAGCCGGTTGTCCGCGGGCACCCGCAGCCCGGTCAGCACGATGTCGGCCTGCCAGACCGCGCGGTTGCTGGACTTGCCGGTGATCACCGAGGCCGAGTAGCCGGGCACCTCCTCGCGCCGGTCCACGACGAACGCGCCGACGTTGCCGTCGTCGTCGCGGGCCCAGACCACGACGATGTCGGCGATCGTGCCCAGCCCGATCCAGCGCTTGGCGCCGTCGAGCACCCAGTGGTCGCCGTCGCGGCGCGCGGTGGTGCCCAGCCGGACGACGTCGGAGCCGTGCTCGGGCTCGGTCAGCGCGAACGCGCCCAGGGTGGCGCACGAGGCGAGGTCGGGCAGCCAGCGCTCCTGCTGCTCGGCGGACCCGAGCAGTCCGATGGTCATCATCGCCAGGCCGCTGTGCACCGAGTTGAACGTGCTGAAGCTGCCGTCGCCGCGGGCCAGCTCCAGGGTGACCAGGCCCTCGGCGACCGCGCTCATCCCCGGGCAGCCGGGCCCGCGCAGGGAGCCGCCGGCCACGCCGAGCGCGGCGTAGGGCGCGACCAGCTCGCGCGGGAACTCGGCCCGCTCCCAGTAGGCGCTGGCCACCGGGATCAGCTCGTCGTCGACGAAGGTCCGCACCCGGTCCCGGACCGCCCGGTCCTGGTCGGTGATCAGGTCGTCGGTGTGGAAGAAGTCGGTGCCCTGCGAGCGCCCCAGGTCCTGGGCCGACACGGTCGTGGCGGCGGTGGTCGTCGCGGTGGTGGACATCGTCGGCTCCTCAGCTGTCCCGGGCGTCGTCGCCGGTCCGGACGGTAGCCGAGGCGCGCCGGGGCCGCCCGTCGTCGCCGCGGTGGAGCTCGGCCGGCAGCGCGACCACGGCCGGGGCGGGCCACCTCGCGATCTCACTCTTCGTGATCACGAGCGGCGACGGCATCATCGTCGACGCTGGTCAAGACGCCCGATCGGGGGGTGCCGGAACGGGTCGGTGACGGCGGTCGGCACCATGGGGCCATGCGCCTTCCGACGCGTACCCGAATGCGGACCGCCGCCGCCGTCGCGGTCCTCGCCCTGGTCACCGGCTGCGGGAGCGGGGAGCCCGAGCCCCCCGCCCCCGCCGCGGCCGCCCCCACGGGCCTGCAGCCCACCCGGCTCGCGGTGCCCGACAACCTGGCCGAGGACGCCTTCGCCACCCCCCGCGACGTGCTCGTGCCGGCCGGCTGGACGATGTCGCTGTGGGCCTCGGTGCCCGGGGCCCGGCTGGCGGCGTGGGCCCCGGACGGCGCGCTGCTGGTGTCGCGGCCCGAGGAGGGCGACATCACCAAGCTGGCCCCGGGGCCCGGCGGCGGGGTCACCGCCTCGGTGCTGCTGGAGGGGCTGACCCAGCCGCACGGGATGGCCTTCGACGACGACACGCTCTACGTCGCCGAGAGCAACCGGATCCAGGCCTACGACTACACCGGCGGCGCCGCCGAGCGCGGCCGGGTCGTGGCCGACGGCCTGCCCGACGCCAAGTCCGGCGAGCTGGGCGGGGCCTTCGCGCACGCGCTCAAGAGCGCGGCCGTCGGCCCGGACGGGGCCGTCTACTTCTCCATCGGCTCCAGCGGCAACATCTCCGAGGAGGACCGCGAGGCCGTCCCGGAGGCGGCGTCGATCCTGCGCATCCCGCCCGGCGGCGGGCCGGCCGAGGTGTTCGCCCGCGGCGTGCGCAACGGGACCGGCCTGGCCGTCGCCCCGGACGGGTCGGTGTGGACCGCGGTGAACGGCCGCGACGACATCGCCTACCCGTTCGACCGGGAGTACCCCGGGTCCACCGGCTCCGCGCAGGGCGAGGTGCTGGAGAGCTACGTCGCCGACCACCCGGCCGAGGCGCTGGCCCGGCTCACCCCGGGCCGCGACCTGGGCTGGCCGTACTGCAACCCCGACCCGGACGTCGAGCCCGGCGTCCCGGGCACCGAGATGGACTACACCGCCCCGGCCTACGTGCCCGACTACGAGACCAACCAGGACGGCGCGGAGTTCGACTGCGCCGCCCTCACCCCGGTCGAGCAGAGCATGGGCGCGCACTCGGCCCCGCTCGGGCTGGCCTTCGCCACCGACCTGCCCAGCTACGGCACGGGCGCCCTGGTCGGGGTGCACGGGTCGTGGAACCGCGTCCCGCCGCGCGCACCGGAGGTGTCGTTCTTCTCCTACGTCGACGGCGAGATGGGCCCGCAGCAGACGCTGGTCGGCGGCTTCCAGGCCCAGGACGGGTCCCGCTGGGGACGGCCGGTGGCCGCGGTGGAGGGTCCCGATGGGGCCGTGTACGTGACCGACGACGAAGCCGGCGCGGTCTACCGGCTGGCGCCGCCGGGGGCCGGGCAGTAGCGCGACGGGCGGGGCGCCCGCCGACCCGGCACTCCCGGCCGGTCAGGAGGAGGACGCGACCGACAGCGGCTCCGGGCGCCGGGGAGCCGCCGCCGGGCGCCAGCGCCGGTGCCCGTCGCCCCGGCCGGCGCGGCGCA
>JASLAP010000720.1 GCA_030147065.1 Pseudonocardia sp.
CGCCCCGGCGTTGAACTCCGGCACGAACAGCTGGTCGTACTTGCCGAACGGGTACCGGACGCCGAAGTTGCGGTGGTAGAAGTCGAAGCCCTGGCGGGTCTCGGTGAACAGCCGGTCGTGGTCCATGTACGGGGCCAGCGAGGCCCGGCAGAAGATCCCCAGCGGGATGGTGCCCTCGGCGTCGCGGTACTCCGCGCGCCAGACCGCGTACGGGCCGGCGACCAGCGCGACCAGGTAGGTCGACATGATCTCGCTGGTGGCGAACCGGTGCACCACCGCACCGCCCGGCCCGTCCTCGCTCGACCCGATCGCGGCGTTGGACACCACCTGCCAGTCGGCCGGCGCGGTGACGGTGAGGGTGTAGCGGGCCTTGAGGTCGGGCTGGTCGAAGCAGGCGAACATGCGCTTGGCGTCGGCCGTCTCGAACTGGGAGTACAGGTAGACCCCGCCGTCGACCGGGTCGACGAACCGGTGCAGGCCCTCGCCGGTGTTCATGTAGCGGCCGGTGGCCGCCACCCGCAGCTCGTTCTCCGCGGCCAGCGCGGGCAGCGCGATGCCGTCGTCCTCGCGGTAGCCCGACACGTCCAGCGGCGTGCCGTTCAGGGTGGCCGCGCCGACCTCGGCGGCGACCAGGTCGATCCAGCTGTCCGCGCCGGGTTCGGCGCAGCGGAACCGCACCGTGGTCGTGGTCGCGAAGGTGGCGTCGCCCGGCTTGCCGCCGCCGTCGGTCAGGTCGAGCTCGATGGTGTACTCGTCGACCGACAGCAGAGCGGCCCGCCGTTCGGCGTCCGTGCGGGTCAGGTTGGGCGGGGCCATGCGGTGTCCGGGCTCCTTCGGGTCGCTCGCCGGCGGTGTCCGCGATCCAACCACGTGGGCGTGCGGGGTGCCGGTGAGATCCGGGCCGGGCCGGTGTGTGGTGCGCCGGTGCCGGGAACAGCTCGGGGGTGCCCGCGGTTGGCGTGTGCAGATGCATGCAGATCCCGCGATACCTCCCGATCGGAGATCCTGTGACCAGTACTGACGTCCAGACCGGCCCGGCCCGCGTGGACTTCTGGTTCGACCCGCTGTGCCCGTGGGCGTGGATCACCTCGCGCTGGATGCTGGAGGTGCGTGAGGTCCGCGACATCGAGCTGCGCTGGCACGTGATGAGCCTGGCGGTGCTCAACGAGGACCGCGACCTCGACGAGGACTACCGGGCGATGATGGACCGCGCGTGGGGCCCGGTGCGGGTGGCCGTGGCCGCCGCGGCCGAGCGCGGCCCGGAGGTGCTCGAGCCGCTCTACACCGCGCTCGGCACCCGGATCCACGACCGCGGCAACAAGGACTTCGACGTGGTGGTCAAGGAGGCGCTGGCCGAGCTCGACCTGCCCTCCTCGCTGGCCGACGCCGCGCACGGCACCGAGTTCGACGCCGCCCTGCGGGAGAGCCACCAGCGCGGCATGGAGCCGGTCGGGTTGGACGTCGGCACGCCGACCGTGCACATCGACGGGGTGGCGTTCTTCGGCCCGGTGCTGTCCCGGATCCCGCGCGGCGAGCAGGCCGGCCGGGTCTTCGACGGGGCCCGGCTGCTGGCCGGCTTCCCGCACTTCTTCGAGCTGAAGCGGACCCGCCACGAGAGCCCCGAGTTCGACTGACGCGGCCACCGGGGCTCCGCGGTCGCTCGTCGCCTGGTCGGCGGGGGGTCCGCGGGGCCGCGGACCGGTCCGGCGGGCACCCACCGGCGGGCGCGCCGCAGTGATCGTCGGGCCGTTCCCGGCCCCGATGCCCACCGGGCGGAACACGGTGCTACCGGGCGGTCGGGGCCGTCCCGGGGTCGCTACCCTAGGGCACGATGAGCACCCCGTCCGACGACACCCCGATCCGCATCGGCAACCGCTACCGGTTGGAGGAGCGGATCGGCGCCGGCGCCATGGGCGCGGTGTGGCGGGCGACCGACGAACTGCTCAACCGGACCGTCGCGGTCAAGGAGCTGCTCTCCGCCGCGGTGCCGGCCCGGGGCGGCGCGCTGGAGGAGTCCCGCCAGCGCATCCTGCGGGAGGGCCGGATCGGCGCCCGCCTGCAGCACCCGCACGTCATCAGCATGTTCGACGTGGTCGTGCACGAGGACAGCCCGTGGCTGGTGATGGAGTACCTGCCGTCCCAGTCGCTGGCCCAGCGGCTGGCCGCGGACGGCGCGCTGCCGCCCCGCGAGGTCGCCGACATCGGCCGCCAGGTCGCCGACGGCCTGGCCGCCGCGCACAAGGCCGGCGTGGTGCACCGCGACATCAAGCCGGGCAACGTCCTGCTCGGCGACGACGGCCGGGTCAAGCTCACCGACTTCGGCGTCTCCCGCGCGGTCGACGACGTCCAGCTCACCCGCACCGGCCTGATCGCGGGCACCCCGGCGTTCCTGTCCCCGGAGGTCGCCCGCGGCCACGAACCGACCGCGGCCTCGGACGTGTTCGCCCTCGGCGCCACGCTCTACGCCGCGGTGGAGGGGCACCCGCCGTTCGGCCTGGACGACAACGCCTACGCGCTGCTGCACAAGGTCGCCACCGGCGTGGTCGAGCCGCCCCAGCAGTCCGGCCCGCTGACCGAGGTCATGATGCGGCTGCTCAGCGTGGACCCCGACGACCGGCCCACCGCGGCCGAGGCCCGCGACCAGCTGGCCCGGGTGGCCACCGGCGCGGCCGCCGCCGCCCCGGCCACCGCGGTGATGGGCACGGCGGCCGCTGCCGCGGCACCCCGGGCCAGCTGGTCGCGGGCCTCGGCCGCGGTGGGCCGGTCGTCGGGGTCCACGCTGAGCAGCCGCATCATGACCTCGGTCAGCGGGCCGGACTGCTGGGGCGGC
>JASLAP010000545.1 GCA_030147065.1 Pseudonocardia sp.
GACGACGTCGTCGGGCGCCGCCGGGAAACCCATGTCGGCCAGGTGCCCGGCGACGTCGCCCGGGCTGCGGGAGGCGTTGTTGGTGACGTAGACGGTGCGGACCCCGCGCCCGGCCGCGAGCTGGACGGCCTCGACCGCCCCGGGGACCGGCACCGGGCCCCGGTACAGCGTCCCGTCGAGGTCGGCGAGCAGGACGTCGAAGCGGTCGAGCATGTCGGTCACCGGGCCGGGGCCCCCGGCTCGGCGTCCCCGGCCGCCGCGGTGGCAGTCTCCTCGGCCTGGTCAGCGGCGAGGTCCTCGCCACCGGGCGACGCGGCCGGGTCGGCGGTCCCGGAACCGGCCTCGACCGGCTCGTTCCCGCCCGGGACAGCCGTATCCATTGGCGCGCTGTCCGGAACCGCTGACACGTCGTGCGGGGTAGCCACGTCCTCGGCGACGTGCTCGGAGACCGTGCCGGCACTACCCGACTCCGGGGCCGGGATGTCGGCCGGCTCGTCCACCGGCGGGGCGGCGGTGCCGGGCTCGGCGGTGGTGTCCGGGGTGATGGCTTCCTCGGCGTCGACGGGCGCCGGGGTGGTCGGGCCGGCCTCGGATCCGGCGTGGACCGCTGTGTCACCTGGTGTGGTGGCGGAGGCGGTCTCCGTCCCGACGGGTGCCGGCTCCGTCCCGACGGGTGCCGGCTCCGTCCCGACGGGAGCCGGGTCGATTCCGGCCGTCGGAGACGTGTCGGCCTCCGGCGTGGCGGAGACGGCCTCCGCCTCGTCGGGAACCGGACCGCCGGAGACCGGGTCGGCCTCGAGCGTCGGAGGTGCGTCTGCACCCGGCACGGGTGCGACGGCCGTCACCTCGTCGCCGGCCGGCGCGGTGGAGTCCGGCTCTGCGTCCGTCTTCGGAGCTGCGGCATCCACCGGCACAGCGGTGGCGGCCTCCGCTTCGACGTCTGCGGCGGCCTGGGCCTCGGCGTCCACACCGGACGGCGGCTCGGCAACGTGCTGGGCGGTCGCCGCCCCGGCCGTCGTGGCGTCCTCCGCCGCTGCGGCGGAGGCTCCCCCGGCACTGTCGGATGCGGTGCCGGGCGCAGGCGCGGAGCCCGCCGGGTCCGGCTCGGGCATGTCGGGTGCGGGGCCGTCCTCGACCCCGAACTCGATGACGTCCTCGGCCTCGTGCTCGCCGGTGAGCTCGGCGATCCGCTCCCCCGCGTCGGTCTCGCCGACGTCGTCGGCGTCCTCGGCGTGCACGAACCACTGCAGCGCCTCGGCGTCGCGGCCGGCGGCGAGCAGGTTGTCGGCGTAGGCGTAGAACAGCCGGGCGCTCCACGGCTCCCGCCGCTGCGGGTCGAGCTCGGGGATCTGCAGGCCGACCACGGCGGCCTCCAGCTCGCCGAGGTCCCGGCGGGCGCCGGCGCCCACGATGGCCAGCTCGATCGTCTCGGCCCGGTCCAGCTCGCCGACCTCCGGCCCGCGGGTCAGGTCCAGCGCCCGCTCGGGGCGGCCCAGCGCCCGCTCGATGTCGGCCATCACCGCGAGGTGACCGGGTCCGCCGCCCATCCGGCGGGCCGCGCGCAGCTCGCCGAGGGCCTCGGACCACTCGCCGGCGTGGTAGGCGGCGATGCCCGCCGCCTCGCGCACGACGGCGATCCGCGACGCCCGCCGCCGCGCGTAGCGCGCGTGGGCGAGGGCCCGCTCCGGGTCGACGTCGACCAGCTGGCCGGCCGCGACCAGGTGCCGCGCGACCTTCTCCGCGGTGTCCTTCTGCAGGCCGCGCAGGTCCCGGCGGACCTCGCTGTCCAACTGGGCGGGGGTGACCTCGTCGTCCAGCGGCGGTTCCTCGACGAAGGGCGTGGTGGCCGCGATCTCGCGGCGGCGCTCCTGGCCGGGCCGGCCCCGGCTGGCGCCGGCCGGCATCGGGTACTGGTCGCGCTCGAAGCGGCGCCGGTCCGAGCCGGGGCGGTCGCCGCCGGTCGGCCGGTCGCGCCGGTCCCGGCGATCCCCCGTGGACGGGCGGTCGCCGCCCGACCGGTCGTGACGGTCCCGGGCGGAAGGCCGGTCGTGCCGGTCGCGGGCGGCGGGCCGGTCGTCGGGCTCGGGTGCGGTCGTCGGGTCGTCCTGGTCGGCGGCAGCCGGGGAGTCGTCGCGGTCGGCTGTGGCCGGCCGGTCGGGTCCGTCGGTCCGGTCGTCCGGTGTCAGCTCGCGGTCTTCCGCTCCGGTGCCGTCCGGAGCACCGGCACCGGCACCGTCGGCGGAAGCGGCGGAGGCGTCGACACCCTCGGCGACACCCTCGGCGACCTCGGTACCGCGGACGGCCGCCTCCTCGGAGGCGTTGTCGCCCGTGGGGAGGGCGCCGAGCTCGCCGTCGCCCGGGGCAGCCGCGTCGGTCGGGCGCCGCTCGGGCGCCGGACCGGTCCCCCGGGCGCCGGAGGCGCGGTCGTCACGTCCCCGGGCGGGACGGTCGTCGCGCCGGGACGCGGGACGGTCCTCGCGGCGGGCGGGCCGATCGTCGGTGCCGCGGGAGTACTTGGCACCACGCGAGTACCCGGCCCGGTCGCCGCGGTCGGTTCCCCCGCCGCGGTCGTCGTAGCTGCGCGGCGCGCGCCGGGTGTCGTCGCGGTCGCCGGAGCGGCCGCGCACACCGTCGGGGCGCCCCGCGCCACGCCGGTCCCCGCTGGCTGCCGGGCGTGCACCGCGCGAGTCGTCGCGGTTGGACCATCCCGGGCCGCGCCGGCCGCCGGGAGCTCCCCGGTCGTCGCGACCCGCCCAGCCGGTGCTGCGGCGGTCGTCACCGGTCCGGTCGTCCCGCGCCGATCCGCCCGCGAAGCCCGGCCCGCGCCGGTTCCCGGACCACCCACCGCGGTCGTCCCGGGCCGGCCGGTCGGTCGCGCCGGCGGACCCGGTGCGGTCGTCACGTGCGGGGCGCTCGGCGGCACGGCGGTCGCCCC
>JASLAP010000750.1 GCA_030147065.1 Pseudonocardia sp.
CCTCGTCGTCGGCCACAGCGGCACCGCGATCGCTCCGGCGCGGTTCCGCGAGCTGTTCCCGGCACTCCGCTCGATGGTCTGGCTCGACACTCCCGGCGCCCCGCCCGGCGCGCGGCCGGTGGTGGAAGCTCTGCACGACACTACTTCGCGGCGCACGGCTACAAGTGGCTCCTGGGCCCGCGCGGCGCCGCCTGGCTGGTCACCAGACCGGACCGGATCGATGAGCTGGAACCCCTCGCCCCCAGCTGGAGATCGACGGTCCCACCGCACGACTACTTCGGCGGCCCCGCCCACCTCGCCGCCGACGCGGGGCGATGTGACGCGTCCCCGGCCTGGTTCTCCTGGATCGGTGCCGCCGAGGCCCTGGAACTGTTCGGCGCACTGGACACCGGCCACGTCGAACGGCACTGCCTCGGCCTCGCCCGGACCATGACCGAGCAGGCGCAGGCGATCGGCCTGCGCCGGGTGACGGACGGACCGGCGTCCCACATCGCCGTGTTCCACAGCGACCAGGCCGGGACAATCGCCGAGCGGCTGCGCGGATCCCGGGTACGCGCCACCGCCTGGGGCGACCGGGTCCGCTTCGGCTTCCACTACTTCAACAACGAAGACGACATCGCTGCCACCATCCGCACTCAGCTGACCTCGGCATTCAACACGTACCCGGCACAGACCCGATCGTGGGCGATGGGAGAAGGGCGCAGATGAGCGACATACGCCAGGCCTGCCAGGCCGACCACCAGAGGTTGGTCGCGTGCATCCGGACGTGGTGGAGCGGGTCCCGCACCCCCGAACAGGCCCGCGAGCTGTCCCTGCTGCTCCCCAGACTGTTCCTGCAGCATTTCGCCGGGACGAGCCTCGTGCTGGAAGGGCCCGAGGGGGTCGAGGGCTTCCTGGTCGGGTTCCATTCCTGTGATCGCCCGGACGAGGCCTACATCCACTTCGTCGGAGTGCACCCGGAACGCCGGGGAGAAGGTGTGGCCCGCCGGCTCTACGCACGCTTCTTCGCAGATGCTCGGGCGGCAGGCCGCCGACAGGTACGGGCCATCACCTCCCCCGACAACACCGCGTCGATCGCCTTTCACCGTGCCCTGGGCTTCGAGGCGGAGCCGGGCGACCGGGACGTCGAGGGGACTCCCGTGCACACCGATTACGACGGGCCAGGCCATGATCGCGTGAGTTTCCGGTTGGTGATGTCGACCGGCTGGACGCCTACGTGAAGCCGACGCAGCGGGTGACCCACCTGACCTACGCAGTCCGGGAGCGGCGACCGTCTCGACCTCAGCGCTCCCCCGCCGAGGTCAGCAGCGGAGCCGTCGACCGCCCGCAGTTGTCAGGCCGTCAGCTCGGATGACGCGGCGGGGGCCTTGGACGTCTGGCGGATCAACAGGTCGGCCACGGTCATGAACCCCGCCAGGACGGCGGGGTCGAGGTCGCCGAACAGGGCGTGCGCGGCGCGCTGGCGGTTGGTGGCCATCCAGGCCGCGGTCTCCTGACCGGCGTCGGTGAGGCTGAGCAGGGTGGCGCGCCGGTCGGTCGGGTGCGGTCCGCGGCTGACCCATCCCTGCTGTTCAAGCGAGTCGACCAGCGAGGTGACGTGGCGTGGGGTGCAGCGCAGCAGTTGGGCGAGTTCGCGCTGGACCAGCGGCCGGCCGTGCTGGTGGATCGTCAACAGGGCCTCGGCCCGCGCCGTGGTCAGGCCCCGTTCGGTGAGCGCGTGCCGCATCACCTCCTCGACGTGCGCGGCGAGCTCGAAGGCCTTGTCCAGAACGGTCACCGGATCCACTCATCGAACCTACTACACAGTGCAGGGTGGGATCGTGAGACTGAGTATTGATGAATAAGGTACATGATGTGTAGCGTTCGCTGCCATGACGGCTCAGGCACCCCTGCAACGGGACGACAGAAAGGTCCGGCGGACCCGGACACCGGCGGGTGACCCGGCCTGGTTGGTGACCGACTACGACCTGGTCCGCCTGCTGCTCACCGACCGCCGGCTGGTCCGATCACATCCCGATCCCGAACGGGCATCGCGGTACTCCGAGTCGATGATCTTCGGCAGAGCGCAGCCGGCGTCGCCGACCGAGGCCGCAGACCACGCGCGGATGCGGCGGCTGCTGTCCCCGTGGTTCGCCGCACGTCGCCTGGAGGTCATGCGCCCGCGGGTTCAGCAGCTGGTCGACGGACTGCTCGACGACCTCGCCGACGCGAGCCGGCCGGTGGACTTCCACGAGGCGGTGTCGTTCCCGCTGCCGGCGCTGGTGATCTGCGAGCTGCTCGGCGTCCCCTACGCCGACCGGGAGGACTTCCGCCGCTGGTCCGACGACGCCGCGGACATGACCGACCAGGACCGCTCCCTGGCCGGGCTCGCCGCGCTGTGGCAGTACCTCACCGAGCTGGTCACCACCAAGCTCGACGACCCCGGGGACGACGTGCTGACCGGGCTGGTCCAGGCCCACCGCGCCGACCCCGACGGGCTGTCCCTCGACGGGGTCGCACAACTCGGCGCCGGGCTGCTGTTCGCCGGCCACGAGACCACCGTCGCCGCCATCGACACCGGCGTGGTCCTGCTGGCCACCCACCCCGACCAACGCGACGCGCTCGCCGCCGACCCCGCCCTCATCGCGCCCGCCGTGGAGGAGATCCTCCGCTCGGCCCTCCCGACCACGGGACGGCGCACGTCGCCGACCGACTCCGGTTCGTCCGGGGACGACCGCGACAGCGGGTTGGCCCGGTGGGCGAACGCCGACATCGACCTCGACGGGGTCACGATCCCCGCCGGGGACCTGGTGATGCTGGGGCTGCAGCAGGCCAACGAGAGCCCCGGAGTGGTCGGTGATCGCGCCGGGTTCCACATCGCCCGCGACCCCAACCCGCACTTGACCTTCGGCCACGGCCCGCACTTCTGCATCGGCGCCCCGCTGGCCCGCCTGGAGCTGCAGGTGCTGTTCACCGCGCTGCTCGACCGGTTCCCCACCCTGTCCCTGGCCGTTCCCGTCGGGCAGCTGCACACCCGCAGCGAGCTGCTCACCGGCGGCCTGACCGCGCTGCCGGTGACGTGGTGACCCCGCCACAACCGGACCCCGGACCCGCCCGCAGCGACGTCCCGCCGGCGCGGGCGTTCCGGTCGCGCCCCTGGTTCAGCCGCTTCTACGCCCGGATCAGCCCCCGCATGGACGCCGAAGGCATGGCCGCGCTGCGCCAGGAGCTGCTCGCCGACCTCGCCGGGCACGTGGTCGAGATCGGCGCCGGCAACGGCCGCAACTTCGCCCACTACCCGCCCGCCGTCACCGGCGTGGACGCGGTCGAACCCGAACCGCTCCTGCGCGAGCTGGGGACGCGCGCAGCCGACGACGCGCCGGTGCCGATCACCGTGCGCCCCGGCACCGCCGAACACCTGCCCCTACCGGACGCCGGCGCCGACGCGGTGGTGCTGTGCCTGGTGATGTGCTCGCTGCCCGACCTCCCCGCCGCCCTCGCCGAAGTCCGCCGGGTGCTGCGTCCGGGCGGCACGGTGCACTTCCTCGAGCACACCGTGGCCGACACCCCCGGCCTGCGCGCCGTGCAGCGGGTCCTCGACGCCACCGTGTGGCCGCGGTTGTGCGGGGGTTGCCACACCGCCACTGATCCGGTGGCGGCGATTGCCGAGGCCGGGTTCACCATCACGGGGCTTCGCCATCAGCGCTTCCCGGACGCGAGGTTCACCCAGCCGACGACGCCCCACGTCCTCGGTCGCGCCCACCACCGGCGGTCCGAGGGCGCACCGTGATCGGTCACGACGCGGTGGCGACGGGCTGGCCGGCCAGGCGCCATTCGAGCATGCCGTCGGTCAGGCGTGCCGCGGGCCGGCCCGCAGCGGTGAGGAGCCGGACCGCCTCGTGGGCGAACACGCAGTAGGCGCCGCGGCAGTAGGCCACCACCTCGGCGTCCTGCGGTAGCTCGGCCAGCCTCTCGGACAGCTCGTCGATGGGGATGGAGACCGCGCCGGGGATGTGGCCCGCCGCGAACTCCGACTCCGGACGCACGTCGAGCACCACGATCTCGCCGGCCCGGGCCCGCCGGAGCAGCTCCTCGCGGCCGATCTGCTCGGTGTCCTCACCGCCCGCGGTCCCCAGGTAGCGGGTCCGGGCCACGTCGACGTCCGGCACATGCGCCGCGGCGACCGTGCGCAGCTGCAGGTAGAGCGCGGCGACGTCGACATCGGCGAGCCGGTAGCGGATCGTCGTGCCCTCCCGGCTGGTCGCGACCAGCCCGGCCTGCTTCAACGTCTGCAGGTGCGCTGAGGCGGTCGTCATCCCCAGCCCGGCCACGGCGGCCAGGTCGGCGACGCTGCGCGGCCCCTGGGCGAGCAGGTCGAGCAGTTCAAGGCGCTTGCCGCTGCCCAGCGCCTTGCCCACCCGGGCCAGCTGCTCGAACAGCTCGGCCTTGCGGGCCGGATCCGCCATCGCTTCCTCCAATAATCTATGGAACAGTGTAGGAGAAGGTCGGGTAGGGCGCCAGACCGGCGATCGACGAGGGGTCAGCATGGGTCACACCGCGGTGGAGATGACCGCTCTGGTCGACGAAGGCCTGGGCAACTCCTGCTACCTCGTCGACCTCGGCGACGGATCCGCCCTGGTCGTCGACCCGCCGCGGGATCTGCGTGCCGTGCGGGCCGCCGCGCAGCGAGCCGGGCTGCGGATCCGCTTCGCCGCCGACACCCACCTGCACGCGGACTTCCTGTCCGGAGCGGTGCAGCTCGCCCACGACGAGGGCGCGGCCGTGCTCGCCTCGACCGCGGGCCGCCGCCGGTTCGACCACCGCGGTCTGGACGACGGCGACCAGGTCGACCTCGGCGGACTGACCCTGACCGCCATCGGGACCCCCGGCCACACCGACGAGCACCTGTCCTTCCTGCTGACCGACGGCGGCCGTGCAGCCGGGGTGTTCACCGGCGGCTCGCTGATCGTGGGCTCCGCCGCGCGCACCGATCTGCTCGGCGCCGACCGCACCGAGGAGCTGGCCCGGGCCCAGTTCCGCTCGCTGCAGCGGCTGTCCGCGCTCGCCCCCGGGACGGCGGTGTGGCCCACGCACGGGGCCGGCTCGTTCTGCTCGGCCCCGCCCGGAACGGCGCGGACGTCCACCATCGGACGTGAGCTGGCGACCAACCCGCTGCTGGGCATCGACGACGAGGACCGGTTCGTCGAGCAGTTGCTCGGCTCGCTCGGCAGCTACCCGCCCTACTTCCGGCGCCTGGCCGAGGTCAACCGGCGCGGGCCCGCGGTGCTCGACGCCGCCTCGGCCGGGCGGCTCGCGCAGCTCCCGGTGTCCGCGGTGCAGCGGCTGCTCGGCGAGGGGGCGCTGGTCGTCGACGCCCGCCCCGTGCGCGACTACGCCCGAGCACACATCCGGGGTGCGGTGTCGATCCCGCTGCGCGCGCAGTTCGCCACCTGGCTGGGATGGCTGGTGCCCGCCGACGCCGCCGTCGTCGTCGTGCGCAACTCCGACCAGGACCTCGCCGATCTCGTCTGGCAGGCCCTCACCATCGGCGTCGACCACCTCGCCGGTGAGCTCGCGGGCGGTTTCGATGCGTGGACCGCGGCCGGTCTGCCCACCGCCGGTGTCGACCTGGTCGGTCCCGGGCAGATCGACCCGCGCCACCGCGTGCTCGACATCCGCCAGGACCCCGAGTACGCCGAGGGGCACCTGCCCGGCGCCGTGCACGTCGAACTCGGCTCGCTCACCCACGCCGCTGCCGAACTGCCGGACACCCCGACCGTGGTGATGTGCGGGCACGGGGAACGCGCCGCCGGCGCCGCCAGCCTCCTCGAACGCGCCGGGCACCACGACCTGGCCGTGCTCGACGGCGGGCCCGGCGACTGGGCCGACGCCACCGGGCACCACCTGGTCACCGGACCGTGAGCACCCCGGCCACCCCCACGCCGCGGCTGGGACTGCGCCAGAACCTCGCCCAGTTCGTGCTGCTCGTCGCGGTCAACGCCCTGGTCGGCGGCATGTACGGGCAGGAACGCGTGGTCCTGCCGCTGCTGGCCCGCGACGAGTTCGGCCTCACCGCCTACACCGGCGTGCTGACCTTCATCCTCGCCTTCGGCGCCACCAAGGCGATCGCGAACTACGCCGCCGGCACCCTGTCCGACCGCTACGGCCGCAAACCCGTCCTGGTCGCCGGCTGGCTGATCGCGCTGCCGGTCCCGCTGCTGTTGATCTGGGCGCCCAGCTGGGGGTGGGTCATCGCCGCCAACGTGCTGCTCGGCCTCAACCAGGGCCTGACCTGGTCGACGACCGTCGTCATGAAGATCGACCTCGTCGGGCCGTCGCGGCGCGGGCTGGCCATGGGCCTCAACGAGGCCGCCGGCTACGTCGCCGTCGCCGCGACCGCGATGGCCACCGGCTACATCGCCGCCCGCCACGGGCTGCGACCCGAACCGTTCTACCTCGGCATCGCCTTCGCCGCCCTCGGACTCGGCCTGTCGACCCTGGTCGTGCGCGAAACCCGCGACCACGCCCGCCTGGAAGCCGCCTCCCACACCGGGCGCGCGGACGGGCGGCACGCCCACCTGCACGCCGGGCTCACCGACCGGGAGATCCTGGCGCAGACCAGCTACCGCGAACCCGCGCTGTCCGCGGCCAGCCACGCCGGCATGGTCAACAACCTGATGGACGGGCTGGCCTGGGGCCTGCTCCCACTGCTGTTCGCCGGCGCCGGACTCCCCATCGCCCAGGTCGGTCTGCTCGCCGCGCTCTACCCCGCCGTGTGGGGGTTCGGCCAGCTGCTCACCGGCGCGCTGTCCGACCGCACCGGCCGCAAACCGCTCATCGTCGGCGGCCAGCTCCTGCAGGGCCTCGCCCTCGCCCTCATCGCCCTCGGTGGGACCTTCCCGGTGTGGGCGGTGGCCGTGGTGCTGCTCGGTGCCGGCACTGCGCTGGTCTACCCGACCCTGCTGGCCACCATCGGCGACGTCGCCCACCCCGCCTGGCGAGCCCGCGCGGTAGGGGTCTACCGGCTCTGGCGCGACGGCGGGTTCGTCGTCGGTGCCCTGGTCGCCGGGCTCATCGCCGACGCCTACGGCCTCGACGCCGCGGTCTGGGCCGTCGCCGCCCTCACCACCGCCTCGGGCGTCGCCGTCGCCACCCGCATGTACGAGACCCACGACGTCCGGGCGACACGGCCAGGGAGTTCGCAGTGATAGCACAACCGTCCAGCACGCCGGCACCGAGCTCTCCGGCGGTGAACGAGCCGCCGGAGCAGAAGCGCACGCTCGTCGTCCTGGTCATCGCCCAGGTGCTCAGCGGCGCCGGATTGGCAGCCGGGATCACCGTCGGCGCCCTGCTGGCCCAGGACATGCTCGGGACGACCAGCCTCGCGGGGCTACCCGCCGCCCTGTTCACGATCGGCTCGGCTGCCGCCGCCGTGACCGTCGGGCGCATCTCGCAACGCGCCGGCCGCCGCGCCGGCCTCGCCCTCGGCTACGGCGTCGGCGCGGTCGGCAGTGCCGGTGTCGTCCTCGCGGCCGTCCTGGACAACGCGGCGCTGCTGTTCGTCTCGCTGTTCGTCTACGGCGCCGGAACCGCGACCAACCTCCAGGCCCGCTACGCCGGGGCCGACCTGGCCCACCCCGCACGACGGGGACGCGCCGTCAGCACCGTCCTGGTCGCCACCACCCTCGGCGCGGTGGTCGGACCGAACCTCGTGACGGTGATGGGCGACCTCGCCCGCACCTGGGGCATCCCACCCCTGGCCGGGCCGTTCATCCTCGCCGGCGCCGCGTACGCCGCCGCCGCGCTCGTGCTGTGGGTTCTGCTGCGCCCGGACCCCCTGCTGCTGGCCCGCGAGGTGGCCGCCCGCCCGGACGCAGCACCCGAGGCGTCCCCGGCCGCGGCCGACGGGTCGCAGCGGCGCCGCGTTGTGACGACGGCGTCCCTGGTGATGATCATCGCCCAGCTCGTCATGGTCGCGATCATGACCATGACCCCGGTCCACATGCTGCTGCACGGCCACAGCGTCGCCGCCGCGGGGTTCGTCATCGCCGTCCACGTCGGCGCCATGTACCTGCCCTCACCGCTGTCGGGGTGGCTCGTCGACCGCTTCGGCCCCCGCGTCGTCGCCGCCCTCTCCGGGGTGACCCTGCTCGCCGCGGGGATCGTGGCCATGGCCGCGCCGCTCCACTCCGTCGCGGTGCTGGCTCTTGCGCTGGCACTGCTCGGGCTGGGCTGGAGCTTCGGGCTCGTCAGCGGAACGGCGATGCTCGCCGCGGCGCTGCCCCTCGCCACGCGGGCCAGGACCCAGGGCACGGTCGACCTCTGGATCGCCGTCGCCGGCTCGGTCGGGGGCATGGCCTCGGGCGTCGTCGTGGCCTCCACCAGCTACTCCACCCTCGCCATCGTCGGAGGGCTCATCGCTGCGACGGTGGTGCCCGTCGTCGCCGTGACCTCGTTGCGGCGCGGCCGGCGATGAGCCGAGACGGGCTCATCCTCCGATGCGCTCGGCCAGCACGGGCTGCCCCGGCCCGGACAGCTCCCCCACGACGCCGCGGCGCCCGGCCAACGCCATCAGCAACGACTCGGCCGGCCCCTCGACCACCGGACCGGCCCCGGTCGACCAGTCCAGATCGGTGGCGGTCAAGGTCAGGCCCTTGATGCGCCGCTTCGCACCGATGGTCGGCGCGGTGCGGGCGAAGTCCAGCACGAACGCCAAGCGCTCGGCGGGGACCTCGCGGGGCAGCCCCAGCGGGCGACGGATGTCCTGGTGGTGGATCGTGCCGTCGGTCAACGCGATCCGCCCGCCGAACCCCGCGGTGAGCCCGCGCGGGTCCAGGTGCGCCCGCACCAACGCGAGCAGCTCGTCCGGGCTGCGGTCCGCATAGGCCTCGACCCCGATCTGGTTGGCCCGCCCCGGGGCCACCCCGCCCCGCAGGAACCGGCCGATCAACCCGGCCGTGGTCAGTTCCTCGTAGCTGAACATGTGCGCGACCACCTCGCGCACCCGCCACCGCGAGCACAACGTGGGCGCCTCCCACTGGTCCGGGGTCAGCGTCGCGAGCAGCTCCGCCAGGTCCGCGCGTTCGGCGCGGGCCAGGCTCATCGCATCCACCGCCGTGGTCACGGCCGGCCCTCCCCGGTCCGGTTCGCGACCGCCTTGGCGAAGCCGTCCAGCAGCAGCGCCCAGCCACCGCCGCCGTTGATCGCGTCGTTGATCGCCTGACCACCGACCAGGCGCTCGAAGTACCGGTGCTCGACCGCCACCGTGGTCTGCCCGGGGCCGTCCGCGCTGAACCGGGCCTCGATCTCGCTGGCGTGCTCGGGGTCCGGATCGAACTGCCACGACCCGCTGATCTGCCAGGTGAACACCACCCGGTGCGGCGGTTCCCACACCAGCACCCGCCCCCAGTCGCACTCGCTGCCGTCCACCCCGCGCTCGAACCACCGCCCGCCCTCCCCGGGCTCCAGGACCACTTCGGCGACGTCGGCCCGGCCGATGTGGTACTCGTGCGGCCACCACGAGTTGATCGACCCGGTGAACACCTCGAACGCCTCGTCGACGGGCAGGCCGATGGTGACCGTGCCCGTGATCGGCGGGATCGGAGCCGTCGTGGTCATGGGATCTCCTGTTCGGGGTCGGGATCGGGACCCGGAGGGGGCCCGGTCCGGGAGTCGGCCGCCGCTTCGGCGGCCTTGTGGAAACCGGCGAGCGCATCGCCCCACACGCCGTCCAGCCAGGCGCGCAGCGCGGTCACGCCCTCGGGGTTGAGCTGGTAGATCCGCCGCGTGCCCTCGGCCCGGCTCACCACCAGGCCGCCGTCCCGGAGCACCCGCAGGTGTTGGGAGACGGCGGGCCGGCTGATCGGGAGCTGGTCGGCGAGCTGCTGCACCGAGCACGGCCGACGCGCGAGCAACTCGAAGATCGCCCGCCGGGTCGGGTCACCCAGCAGACCCAACCCGGCGTCTCCGTAAGCTGCCACGAACGGTAAGCATAGACGCACGGAGTCCGCGAGACAATGCGCGACTGCCGTGCCGCTTCCGGGCAGACCCGTCCACCTTCTTGACTCCGGTGGCCTCCCCGCATGACGCGGCCCTTGCTCGCGATCCGGGCCACGACCCCTGGATACGCGGCCCGAGGACCGGCCGCGGTGAGCCGTGGCCGCGTCATCCCGGGCAGGTCCCCGGCTCCCCTTCTTCGTGGGTGTCAGACGAACCCACGCATCCCCGGACCGGACGACAGAGCTGCACGACGAGTGGAGGACCGAGCATGAGCAACGCACGCAGGGCCGCGGTGACCGGATTGATCAGCCTCACGATGCTGGGGGCGGCGGCATCACCGGCCTTCGCCCAGCCGAACCAGGACGGCCTGGTCAACGTCGCCATCGGGGACGTCACCATCCTGGAAGACGTCAACATCGGGGTGGCGGCGCAGGTGGCGGCCAACATCTGCGGTGTCAAGGTCGGCCCGGTGGCCGTCCTCGGGCAGGCCGTGGACCGCAGCGGGGCCACCCGGACCGTCTGCGAGACCGACCAGGGGCCGGTTCGCCTCGTGCAGAACTGACACCGGCGGCGTGAGACCACGCCGCTGACGTTCCGCGCCTCACCGGACCGCGCACCTGTCGCGGTCCGGTGAGGCGTGCGTGCGGCCGGTCGTCGAGGTGCCAGGACCGGCGGGTGTCCCGGTTCAGGAGGAGCGGCGCGGCGGATCGGCGGGGTGTTCGGCGGCGGCGCGCTCCAGCACGGCGCGACGGCTCATCTCGAACGACGCGAGGACCTCGGTCAGGAAGGTGGCTGCCGCCCCCGCGACGTCCGGCAACTCGCTGCTGCTCGTGCCGCGCAGGGTCTCCACCAGCACGGCGTGGTGGATCTGGACGAGGTCGAGGAGGGTGACGCCGCTGATCAGGCCGCCCCGGCCGAGTTCGTAGGCCGACAGGAGGGCGGGCTCGTCGCGGCGGTTGAGGTAGCGCAGGAACTCGACGCCGTAGTTCTGACGCAGCCGGGCCAGGTCGTCCTTCACCGCGGATCGACTCCCCGGGGGGACGCCGCGCCGGCGGCGGAGCTCGCCAGCCGGTCGAGCCCCTCGTCGAGGTCGAGCGCGGTGGTCAGGGATCCGAGGGTGGCGCCGAGCTGCACCATCGCGAGCGCGACGTCGGGTTGGATCCCGACGACGACGGTCTCGGCGCCGCGCAGTCGGGCGACCTGGGCGATCGCGCCCAGGGTGTGGCAGGCGAAGGAGTCGATGACGTCGAGGGCCGCGACGTCGATGACCACACCGCGGGAACGCTGCCGGCCGATCCGGTCGAGGAGATCGCTGCGGAAGCGCAGGAGCTGGCTGTCGTCGAGCGCGGTGTGGATGGACGCGACGAGGTACGCGCCCTGCGTGAGGATCGAAACGCGCAGCGGCTGCGGGGGCGAGGAGTGATCAGCGGTCGGCATCATCCGTCCTGACGACGCGGAAGCCGAGCAAGCGCTCCGCCTCCTCGATGCCGCCCTGCAGGTCGCCGACGGTGTTCATCTTGCTGAGGTCGACCCCGATCGTCACCAGGGTCTGGGCGATCTCGGAGGACAGCCCGGTGATGATCACGCCGGCACCCATCAACCGCGACGCGTCGACCGTCTTCACCAGGTGGTCGGCCACCGCCTCGTCGACGTCGGGCACGCCGGTGATGTCGATGACGACCACCCGTGCCCGGTGCGAGCGGATGCCGTGCAGGAGCTGGTCGGTGAGCTGGTGCGCCCGGGCGCTGTCGAGCACGCCGATGATCGGCAGGATCAGCAGCCGCTCGCGGACCTGCAGGACCGGGGTCGACAGCTCGCGCAGCGAGTCCTGCTGCTGGCGGATGATCCGCTCGCGCTCCTCGACGAAGCTGCCCGCGACGGTGGTGGCGATCCGGTTCGCCGCCGGTTCGTAGGCGTTGAGCACCCTGTTGAGCAGGTCGAAGTCGCCGCGGTACTTCTCGAACAGCGACCGCGCCAGCACGTCGCGCAGCAGCAGCACGATCCCGATCACCTCGTGCGTCTCGACGCCCCGGGGGATGATCCGTTCGGACAGGTCCCGGGCGTAGTGGCGCAGTTCTTCCACGCTGCCGGTCTCCAGCACCCCGACGTAGTTGTCGTACACCGAGGTGACCTCGCTGAACACCTCCTGCGGTGTCATCGCCGACAGCAGGTGCGCATCGTTGATCCGCGTGGCCCACTGCTGGCGCAGCCCGCTGCGGTGCTCGCGGAGGTGGGCCACGAGCTCGGGGAGCAGCATCGCCTCCCCCTCCTCACGGCGGCCCTTCTCCGCGACATCGTGCTGCGCCGTGCGCTGTCCTGCCACGTCCTGCCCTTCCTGGTCGACGGCGGGCCTCACGGTCGCCACTTGATCATTGTCACGGTCGTGCCCTCCCCGACCGCACTGACGACGTCGAACTCGTCCATCAGCCGCCGCGCCCCCGGCAGCCCCAGCCCGAGCCCGCGGTAGCTGCTGTAGCCGTCCTGCAGGGCGCGCTGGACGTCGGGGATCCCCGGTCCGCTGTCGCGCGCCACCACCTGCAGGCCGGTCCGCCGGCCGTCGGTGAGCACGGCGAAGACGAACTCGCCGCGGGTGGCGAACTTGACGATGTTGCGGGCGATCTCCGAGATCGCCGTGGCGATCACGGTCAGGTCGGTGCCGGTGAACCCGGCACCGGCTGCCACCTCCCGCCCCATCTGCCGGGCGAGCACGACGTCCGAGTCCTGCCGCACCGGCACCCGCGCCTCGTCCGGCGCGGCCCGTCGCGACCGGGGGGCGGCGAGGGTCGGGCTCAGCTGCGCGCAGAAGTCGCAGGCCAGCAGGTGTCCGTGGGCGTCGAGCTCGCGCTGGCGCCGCCGGTCGCCGGAGGACAGCGCGATGAGGACCGGCCGGCACCGGTCGCTGGGCGGGTCCGACCCGCTCTGCGCGACGAGGTACTCCACCCGCAGGCGGGAGCGGGTCCGGCCGAGCTGCGCGGCGATCGCCCCCGGGGTGGAGCCCCGGCTCGCCGCGAGCGTCGCCGTGTCCGTCCCCTCCACCTCGTGGGCGAGCAGGATGTCCCGCTCGGCCGGGGAGAGCCGGGCCATCGCGGTCCCGACCAGCAGCGCCTCCTCGTGGCGCAGGAGCTCCTCGTCGGGCCGCGGTTCCGGCTGATCGGACCCGGCGAGCAGGTGGGCGTTGCGGCGTGCCCGCTGCTCGCTCTGCCCGAGTGAGGCGATCAGGTTGCGCGCGGTGGTGACGGCGTACGGCACGAGCGAATCGTGCTCGACGCGCGACCGCGCGGCCATCACCCTGGTGAGGGTCTCCTGGACGATGTCCTCCCTGGCGGCGGGATCGAACACGCGCGCAGCCACCACCCGGCGGACGATCGGGACGAGGTCGACGATCAACTCCTCGGGTGGGGGATCGGCGTGCGTGGCCCCCATGCCCCACCTGCTCCCAGCGCTGTCGTCACATGCCTCCGGACGCTGGGATGCTAGACCTTATGGAGGACATCCACCGCTTGGCCGGCGGCAGCGCGAGGGCCACACCGAGCAGGGCCAGGCTCACCGCCGAGGCGTACCGGTCGACCAGCAGGACGACGTCGACGGCGTGCTGGCCCAGCCCGTAGCCGAGGCCGGCGACGAGGCCGGTCATCGCGAGCGCGCCGGCCGCGTCCAGCAGCAGGAACGTGGTCACCCGCAGGCCGGCCCACCCCGCCAGGGCGAACACCACGGCCGTCGGCACGCCGGGCAGCATGGCCAGCACGACCGCCGCCCGGATGACCCGCGGATCGGCGTCCCTGCCCCGCCGCGCCCATCGCTGCACCCGCGGGCTCGCCGTGAGCATCCCGATGATGCCCGCACCCCACTGGCGGCCGGCCCACCAGGCGAGCCAGTCGAACTTGATCATCCCGAGGACGCCTGCGGTGACGACCAGCCACAGCGGCACGTCGCCGATGCGGGCGAACGCCGCGGCGGCCCCGATCGCGATCAGGTCACCGGAGAGGAACTCGAGCAGCACCGGGTGCGACGCGATCAGGAACGGCTTCAGCGGCCGCAGCACGAGCCCGATGGCGACCACGACCAGCATCGCGGCGATCAGTGCCCGGTCGGTCCGGGATGCCCGCCCCTGCCACGGCACCCATCGGCGCGCTGGGTGGGGAGCGCGCTGTCCGTGCTCGCCCCCCGGTTGGTCGGCGGTCGGGTCCTGAGCCGTTCTCATGGTCCTCAGCGAACGCGCCGGGCAGCTCAGCCGACACGTGCACCTGTCACGAGTTGACCGTGCGGCGGACGTGGGAGGGTGGCGACGTGGTGAGCCCAGCCCGGCGCAGGCCCCCGATCAGCCCGCAGTCGGTCGTGCTCGGTGTGCTCGTGGCCGGCTTCGCCTGGGCGTTCGTGTTCCCGCTGCGGATGGCGCGCCCGCCGTCCACGCCCCTGCTGGGCGCTTACCTGGCCGGGCTGGCGGCGGTCGGCGCCGCGCTGTTCGTCGTGCTGCGCTCGGCGGTCCACCCCGGCAGGTGGCCGCGGTCGACGACCGTGGGACCGGGGCTCCTGCTGCTGGCCTGCCTCGGGGTGTGGCTGCCGACGTACTCGTGGGCGGAACCGGGCCAGCAGCCGTGGGCGTGGCTGGCCGGCTTCGCCATCGGGGCGAGCGCGCTCGCGGACCGGCGGGCCGGTTCGGTCGCCGCCCTCGTCCTGGGCGCCGCGGCCGCGGCCGGGGCCGTGGCGTTCGGCCGCTCCGTGGTCGCGGGCGTGGCCATCGCACTCGGCTGCGCCCTCGCGGTGTGGATCGCGGAGCTGTCGCTGGTGTGGTTGCTCGGGGTGGTGCGCGCTGCGGAGGCGGGCAGGGACGCCGCAGCAGAACTGGCGGTCGCCCAGGAGCGGCTGCGGGTGAGCCGCGAGCTGCACGACGTCCTCGGGCACCGGCTCGGCATCATCGCGTTGAAGGCCGAACTCGCCGAAGGCCTGGCCGCGACCCAGCCGCAGCGCGCGGCGGCGGAGAGCGCCGAGATCCGGTCGATCGCCTCGACCACGCTCGCCGAGGCGCGTCGGGCCGTGCACGGCGGCACCGTCGCCGATCTCGCGTCCCAACTCTCGTCCGCCGAGCTCGTCCTCCGCTCCGCCGGCATCGGCACGACCGTCCACGTCGACCCCGCCCGACTGCCACCAGCCGCATCGCAACTGCTGGCCACCGTCGTCCGGGAGGCGGTGACGAACCTCCTCCGGCACGCCGACGCGCGGAATGCGTCGATCACCTACGACGGCTCGGCGGCCACCTTGGTGATCGCCAACGACGGGGTGGGGTCCGGCTCCGGCGCCGGCGCGCCGACGTCCGGGACCGGCCTCGCGGCCCTGGCCGAGAGGTGTCGCGAGGCGGGGGCCCGACTCAGCCACGGGCCCACCGGTGACGGCCGGTTCGAGGTCCGGGTGGTGCTGTCACCGGATGTCGCACCAGGTGTTGCGGCGCGGCTTCGACCAGGTGGGAATGCTCGATGACCGACACCCCGACGATCCGCGTGCTCGTCGCCGAGGACGACGAGCTGATCCGCGTGGCGCTGATCGCGCTGCTGGAGCGCGAACCGGGCATCGAGGTCGTGGCCGGGGCCGCCGACGGGCGCCGGGCGATCCAGCAGGCGCTGGCCCACCGCCCGGACGTCGCCGTCCTCGACCTGCAGATGCCGATCGTCGACGGCATCGGCGTCGTCGCCGAGCTCGGCAGGGCGCTCCCCGAGTGCGCGTGCGTGATCCTCACCGGGCACGGCCGACCGCGGGTGCTGCGCACGGCACTGGCCTCCGGAGCGCGCGGCTTCCTCGCCAAGGGCGCACCCGGCACCGCGCTCGCCGACGTCGTGCGGCGGGTCTTCGCCGGTCAGCGCTACGTCGACCCGGTACTCGCCGCGGACGCGCTCACCGAGCCACCGTCACCGCTGACGCCCCGGGAGGCGGAGGTGCTGAGCGCGGCCGGCGCGGACCGTCCGGTGTCCGAGATCGCCCGCACGCTGTTCCTCTCCGCCGGCACGGTCCGCAACTACCTCGCGACGATCACGCAGAAGCTCGGGGCCGGGTCGCGCGCCGAGGCGTACCGGATCGCCCAGGACCACGGCTGGATCTGACCCGCGGACGCGGGAGGTACCGAGCCGGCGGGCCGAGCAGGGCACCAGCAGCGGCACGAGTCAGGCCAGGGTGCGGCGGCGAACCCGGCGCTGCGCCCGTCGAGCACCTCGAGCAGCCGCGGTGCGATCTCGTCGAAGCGAAGGGGCGACGGCTACGCATCGCCCGACTCCGTCGAGCCGCCGCGTCTGACGACCCCGGACCGGCGCCCCCGCTTGGCCAGGTCGAGCTGTTTGGTCAGGTCCACCCGCTCGCCGAGCTGCCGGCTCCTGGTGCGCAGCCGTTCGACGACCTGCGGCGCCCGGTGGTTCGAGCGCGCCGCTTCGACCCGTTCCGATCGCAGCCGCGCGTGCTCGGCGTCGTCGAGCTCCTGCAAGGCCCGGTCCGTCGTGGTGAGCACCGCCGAGTTGAGCTCCCAGAGCCCCTGCCTACCCCGGGGGTCGGCGATGAGCAGCGCCTCGGCCTGGGCCCGGGCAGACCGCAGCGCCTCCAGTGCCGCCGTGAGCCCGGCCTTCTCCACCTCGCCGGCGCCCTCGATCTCGGCGTGCACCAACCGCCCGAACGCCCCGACGACCGCGGCGATGCGGGCCATGAGCGCGCCCGCGGTCCGGCGCACCTCGGCGGCGTAGGCGGGATCCTCCGTCAAGCCGGTCCGCTCCAGCGTCGCGTCGTAGGTCGCCCGGAACAACGTCCGGACCGACACCGAGGTGTGCTCCAGCGCGTCCAGGCCGTCCCGGAGGCTGCGTTCGCTGCGCGGAGTGCCCAGCGCCCGGACGTTCAGCCTGCGGCTCTCCTCGGCGTGCGCGAGCGCACGGTCCACCCGGGGGGCGTGCCGGTTGAGCCGGCGGGCGTCGTCGAGCCACCGCGTTGCCTGCTCGGGCTCGACAGTGCCGTCGGCCAGCGCGCGGGCAGCGTCGGCGAGCAGTTCGGCGATCTCCTCGGCGAACTTCTGGATGGCGCGCCCGGCGTGGCGGGTCTGGACCGCGGGCGGGAACGCGACGTTGACCAGAACGCCGACGGCCGCGCCGATGAGGGTCTCGATGACGCGCCCGGCCCCGACCGACTCGGCCGCCGACGAGTAGCCGACGCCGAGCACGAGCATCGCGCTGATCGGCACCTCGACCAGGTGCGGGCCGAGGCGCATGACCTGGCCGACGACGATGGATGCCGCGACGAGCGCGCCGAGGCTCCACCAGCTCAGGCCGACGACCGAGACGAACAGCACCGCCAGCGCTACCCCGGCGACCACGCTCAGCACCCGCTGGATCCCGTTGACGAGCGTGCTCGCGAGCGTCGCCTGCACCACCAGCAGCGCGGTGAGCGCGGCGATGAGCGGCGGCGGGTCCTGCAGCCCGACCGCCTCGGCCACCAGGAACGCCGCGACGCTGGCGCCGGTGATGCGCCCGGCGCGGAACGCGGCCGAGCGGCCGCGATCCCGGCACCGCCGGACGAACTCGGTCCCGAACCGCCTGACGGCCCCTCGCGCGCCACGCCACCCGCCGCTCGCCATCGGGCCATCGTCCGCGTCCACCACGGCCACCGGAAGTCGCATCACCTGCACTCATCCCCGGGCGATCGGGTCGAGTCCCGATCCACTGGTCCCGGCTCTCCCCCGCGTTCACCGGCGGCACGGTCAGGTCGGCGGTGCCGTGCCACCCGGCGACCCGCGGATTGGGTCCGGCGTAGGCCAATGCCCATGTGCGCCGCTCCAGCGTTCGAGTACTAGTGGCCCGTCCAGCAAGGTTCGCCGGGCATCTCGACGGCCCAGGTGCCCGCTGGCTGCGTTGCCGGCCGACCCGAGTACGCCAGGTACGAGGGCCGACCGGCGCCTTGCCAGCGAACACCTGGATCCGCCGATATACCCACCAACCTTGCCGGACGGGCCACTAGGCCAGCAGCGGGCCCAGCCGTGCCGCGTGCTCGCGCAGCAGCTCGACGAGATCGCCGTTGGGCTCGGCGACGCGCGCCGCGGGACCGCACAGGGCGATCCCCGCCACCAGCGTGCCGTCGTCCGGGCTGCGCACCGGGACCGCGAGACAGCCCTTCTGTGCCTGGACCTCCCCGCACTGGCGGGCCAGTCCGTCGTGCCGGACGACGTCCAGCCGGCGGTCCAGCTCGCTGCCCGAGGTCACCGTGTGCTCGGTCAGCCCGCGCAGCTCGCGGGCCACCGCACGCCAGTTCGGCTGCTCAGCGAGCAGCAGCCGGCCCAACGCGGACGCGTGCGGGTTGCGGGCCAGTACGGCGTCCGGGCTCGGCGGGTGGTCCGGGTCGCGGTCGACCAGCTGCACCTGACCGGTGCGGAACGACGCGAGGTGCACCCCCAGCGCACGCGCGCCCGCAGGCCGGCGACCACGGAGCGCGCCGCGGTCGACGGAGCCGGGACCGCCGGCACCGCGAGGCGCGCCGCACGCCGGCCGAGCGCGAACCCCTTCAGGTCGGGGAGGCGGACCAGGTACTCCTCGCCGACCAGCAGGTTGAGCAGCCGGTAGGTCGTCGCCGGAGGCAGCTTGAGCGCCGCGGAGATCTCCTTCGCGGTGACCCCCGGCCCCACGGCGACGACCTCCTCGAGGACCGCGAGCGCGCTGCGCACGGCGCGCGGCTGGCGGCCCGAGAGCGGCAGCTGATCGGTCACCACTGCCTCGAGGGCGACGGCGGGGCGGGGGGCCGCAGCGCGACGCCGTGGACGTCGGCGAGCGAGGGCTCGTCGTAGACACCGATCCCGCGCAACTGCTCGGGCCGCCGGGCCCGCAACCACGCGTACCAACCGACGACCGCGGCGAGGAGCACGCCGAGCACGACCGGGACCGGACCGCCCCACGCCGAGACGACGTAGGCCCCGGACACGACGACGAGGACCGGCACGATCACCGTCGTCGCGATCACGGGCGCGGCCGTGAGCTCGCCGATCCGGCGCAGGAACAGCGGTGCGGCGAGGCACACCAGCAGGTAGGCGGCCAGGTACCCGGCCGCCGCGACGCTGAGCAGCAGCGTGAGGACCCCACCCGGCGCGGCACCGACGGGTCACGGGTCTCCTCGGACAGCACCGCGCTGGCCTCGGCGCCGGTGAACGCAGCCCGAACAGGACGCCGGTCCAGCTCACCCCGGCCGCGCCCGGCCAGAACGCGGCGAGGTCGAGGCTGCGCCCGGCCTCGGCCACCGGGGTCGTCCCGTCGATGACGCTCGTCGCCGGCGATCCGATCGAGATCACCACCACGGCGGTGACGACCAGCGCCGCCATCGTGACCGCGAGGATCACCAGACCGGTACCAGACCCAGCTCAGAATGCCCGCAGGCCGGGTCGGTCAGGGCTTGCGGGCGACGCCCCCGTAAGCATCGAAGTGCTCGAGCTGGCCGACCTCGATCTGGCTCGGCCGCCAATCGGTGATCGGCACCAGTCCTGGCTCCACCAGCTCCAGGCCCTCGAACCAGTGCGCGATCTCGTCAACGACGAAGAGCGTGTACGGCGACCCCATTTCGGCTTGGGCCTTGGTCGCCGCCCGTACCTCGTCGCTGGTGTCGGTGGCATCCATCAACGCAAGGTAGCTACCGGACGGTACTTCGGCCATGACCCTTTTGACCACTGCATCCG
>JASLAP010000751.1 GCA_030147065.1 Pseudonocardia sp.
TCTTCGCCGGCTTCGGCAACTACTTCATCCCGCTGATGATCGGGGCGCGCGACATGGCGTTCCCGAAGCTCAACGCGCTGTCGTACTGGCTGCTGCTCGCCGGCGGCATCGTCTTCTACGCCTCGCTGTTCTTCTCGCCGCCCGAGGCCGGCTGGACGATGTACCCGCCGCTCTCCTCGTCGGCGTTCGACGAGCACGGCGGCACCGACGCGTGGATCTTCCTCATCCACCTCACGGGCCTGAGCTCGCTCGTCGGCGCGATCAACTTCTACGCGACGATCGCGAACATGCGGGCGCCGGGCATGGGCTGGGGCCGCCTGCCGCTGTTCGGCTGGACCATCCTCATCTACGCGGTCCTGCTGATCCTCGCCCTGCCGGTCATCGCCGCGGGCGTGACCCTGCTGCTGACCGACAGACACTTCGGGACGCACTTCTACGACGCGTCGGCGGGAGGCGACCCGCTGCTCTACCAGCACCTGTTCTGGTTCTTCGGGCACCCCGAGGTCTACATCATGATCCTGCCCGGCATGGGGATCGTGTCGGAGGTCCTCCCCGTGTTCGCGCGCAAGCCGATCCCGACGAGCAGCCGGCCGCACCGCCCGCCGAGGGGGAGGAGCCGCCGGTCGAGGGCGACGCCGGCGAGCTGCCCGCCGAGCCGGAGCCGGAGGCCCCGGTCGAGGACGGCGAGCCCCCGGTGACCGAGGAGCCCCCGCCGCCCCCGCCGGTCGTCGAGGTCAACCCGCCGGACGTGCTGGACGACCCGGGCAACTGAGCCGGTCCAGACTGGTGGCATGCAGATGAGCCGGCGCCGGTTCGAGGAGCTGGTGTCCGACGCCCTGGACACCGTGCCCCCCGAGCTGGCCGACGCGATGGACAACGTGGTCGTGCTGGTCGAGGACCGCGATCCCGAGGAGCCCGACCTCCTCGGGATCTACCACGGCATCGCGCTGACCGAGCGGACGTCGTCCTACGGCGGGGTGCTGCCGGACCGGATCAGCATCTACCGGGAGGCGATCCTGGACGTCTGCGCGGACGAGGACGAGGTCGTGCACGAGGTCGCGGTGACCGTGGTGCACGAGATCGCCCACCACTTCGGCATCGACGAGCAGACCCTGCACGACCTCGGCTGGGGCTGACCGCGTCGGCCGGTTCGTCGAGCGGGACCTCAGGGCTGTTGTCCCGTGATCGAACGACCCTGACGTCCCGCTCGGCGGTCAGGCTCCGGGACGGCCGCCGGCGGTGACGTCGCCGGGGCGCGGCGGGGCCGGATCCCAGTGCTCCAGCCGCCAGCCACCGTCCGCCGCCTGCAGCACGACGATGCCGGTGTTGGCCAGGTAGGCGGTCTCGGCGGTGTCACCGAGCAGCGCGGCCGCGCCCAGCCGGACCGCGGCGCCGTGGCTGACCAGCACGATCGTGCCGCTACCCGCCGAGACGAGGTCCTCGACCGCCGGGACGAACCGCTCGCGCAGCTCCCGGGCCGACTCGCCACCGGGCAGCCGGGCGTCCAGATCGCCCTGGTGCCAGGCCGCGTAGACGGCCTCGAACTGCTCCCGGGCCGCCACGTCGGCGCGGTTCTCCAGGTCACCGATGAAGACCTCGTGCACCCCGTCGATCACCTGGACCTCCAGGCGGTGCGCCGCGGCCACCGGAGCGGCGGTCTGCTGGGCACGCACCGCCGTCGAGGCGTAGACGGCGGTGACCGGGTCGCCGGCCAGCCGCTCGGCCAGCGCGGCGGCCTGGCGGCGGCCCAACTCGGTGAGCGGCGGGCCGGGCGGGCGGGAGTCCAGGGCGCGCACGACGTTGGAGGCGGTCTGGCCGTGCCGGACCAGCGTGAGCCGCAGACCCTCCCGGCTCACGCGGCCCTCCCGTGCCGGACCACGGTGAACCCCGTCCCCGCCACCCCGGTCACGCAGCTGCCCCGACGCGCAGGCCGACCAACCACTGCCCGCCCACGGCCAGACCTCGGTGAACCACGAACCCCGCCTTCCCGATCACGCCGTCGTCCCGGCACGCAGCCCGGCCAGCCACTGCTCGGCCGCGGCGAAGCCGGCGGCGTCCCCGTCACCCACCGGAGCCCCCGCTGCCGGGTCGGCCCCGTTCGCGGTGCCGTTCCCGGCACGCGGGTAGGAGCCCAGGTAGCGGACCTGGTCGCAGCGGCGGTGCAGCGCGGCCAGCGCCTCCCCCATCGCCGGGTCGGCGACGTGGCCGGTGCAGTCGAGGTGGAACCAGTACTCCGCGTGCCGGTCCTTGATCGGCCGCGACTCGATCCGGGTCAGGTCGATGCCGCGCACCGCCAACTCGGTGAGCAGTCCGAGCAGGGCGCCGGGCCGGTTCTGCGTGGTCGCGGCCAGCGAGGTGCGGTCGCGGCCGGTCGGCTCCGGCGGCCGGGTCGGCCGGGTGACCAGGGCGAACCGGGTGATCGCGCCGCGGTTGTCGGCGATGTCGTCGGCCAGCGCGACCAGCCCGTGCTGCGCCGCGGCCAGCGGGGCGGACACCGCCGCGTCGAGCTGGCCGCGGGCCACCTGCGCCGCCGCCTCCGAGGTCGACGTGCAGGTGAGCACCTCCGCGCCGGGGAGGTGCTCGGCGATCCACCCCCGGGTCTGGGCGATGCCGTGCGGGTGCGAGGCGACCGTGCGGACCTGCTCCACCGTCGTTCCGGGCCGGGCGAGCAGCGCGAACCGCACCGCCAGCACCGCCTCCCGGACGATCACCACCGGCGGTTCCTCGACCAGCCCGTCCAGCACCGCCGGCACCGCCCCCTCGACCGAGTTCTCGATCGGCACGCATCCGGCGTCCACGCTGCCGTCCCGGACGGCTGCCAGCACCGCGGGGCTGCCGGCGCAGGGCACGAGCTCGGCACCGGCCGACTCCGGGAGCGACCGCAGCGCCTGCTCGGTGAACGTGGCGGACGGCCCGAGGAACGCGATGCGGGACACGCCGCGACCCTATGCGCTCCCCCCACACCCTCGCCCCACCACCCACAACCCCCTCCCGGGCTCACCGCCATCACCCGACGCCCCCACCGGCCGCGCCTTCTACCCCCGGTTCCCACACCTGCCCGGCTGCGCGACCGCCACCCTCGCCCATCCCGTCGAACAGCCGTTCCGACACCCCGCGCACTCCTCCGCGCCGCCACCCACCCGACTCCTCCTCGCAGCGCCTTGCGTGTCGCGCAGCCCCCGTGGTGCCCTCGCAACACGCCGACGCGCTGCGACGGCACCACACGCACTGCGCGAGCACCCTGGGGGCACCGTCCGGCGACCGCTACATGTGCGCCGTCTCGACGGCCGCTGCCGCACCACCCCTGCCCCGCCGTCAGGACCGGTGCCCACCCCCGCAGCACCCGGGTCCGTCGCAGCACGTCGACCGTCGCAGCCCGCGGGGCGGGTGTCAGGTGAGGAGGCCCAGGCCGGCGAGGTCCTCGGCGGGGAGGTCGGCGCCGCAGCGGGACAGCCGGCCGCGCACGCCGGTGACGTCCTGGTCGGACAGCTCGGTGGCTTCGCGGGCGAGCGCCCGGGCGTCGGTGCTCTCCAGGGCCGCGCGGACGTCGCCGTCGGACAGCGCCCGGGCCACCGCGACCAGCAGGTTGAGGACGCCGTGCCGGACGGCGCCGTCCTGGGTGCGGACCACCTGGTGCAGCCCGAGGGTGGTGAAGCCGCGCGCGGACTTCACGGCGATCCGCACGAAGCTCTCGACGTCGGCGGTGGCCGGGACGTCGGAGGCTCGTGGGCCACCGCAGCGCAGCTTGGGGGCGCAGCCGTGGTCGGCGACCCGGCGGACGGCGTCGAGCCAGGCCGTCCGGTCGGCGGCCGCGTCGCCCTGCGGGCGGCGCGGCTCGACCACCGGCACCACGTCGTCCGGGACGAACTCGGAGACCCGCTCCAGCCAGACCGCGTCCACGTCCGGCGGGGCGGCGGTCTCGATGGTGCGGGCGGTGAGCAGGCCGGTGCGGGAGAACACGGTGGACAGCGCCTTGGGCACCGCGCCCAGGCCGGTGTCCACCACCAGCGAGAGGTCGACCGGGCGCGGCGGCGCCGCCCGGGCCAGCTCGGCGACCAGCGCCGGCAGCCGCGACACCGGGCACACCAGCTGGCCGACCAGCTCGCCGTAGCGGCCGTCGCGGGCCGCCAGGTAGCGGCTGACCACGTCGTCGACGCCGGGGGCCGCCGCCTTGGGCAGCAGCAGTCTCGTGTCGTCCACCAGCCGGGAGAACAGCGGGGGGATGGCCCAGGCGTCTGCTCCTGCTGCCGTCGTCACGGTCGATGACGCTAACCGGTTGCCCTGCGTGTCCTGACAACGGCCTGCTGGACACCTCCGCACCCGGAAACTAGCTTAGCCTCACCTAAGCAAAGGAGAGCGTGTTGGGATGCAGCCGGCCGCGACGTCCGCCCGCCCCCGCCGACGCCGAGCGGGCCCGCAGCATCGCCGCCCGCGGCGGCACCGCGGCCCTGGTCGGGACGGGTGCACCCCCCGTCACCCCGCTGGTGCACCACGTGCACGCGGACGGGTCGGCGGTGCTGCTGTTCGCCGACGACGAGCCGCTGCTCGAGCAGGTGCGCCGCGGCGCGGGGGCGTTCAGCGCCATGCTGGAGCTGACCGACCGGTCGCCGGTGGACCTCCGCGAACCGGTCCGCGGGCTGCTCTGGGTGACCGGCCGGCTGTGGCTGCCGGACCCGGCGACCGCGCGGCGGTTCGCCGTGCAGGCGGCCGAGGCCGACGCGCACCCGGACCTGCTGCGGCTCGGGCACGGCGCCACCCTGGTCAGGCTGGACCCGGACTTCGCCGTGCTCTCCGATCCCGAGGGCAGCACCGTGCTCGCGCCGGTGGAGCTGGCCGCGGCCCGGCCCGATCCGTTCTGCCGCTGCGAGGGTCCGGTGCTGGCGCACCTGGAGCGCTGCCACGGCGAGGCGTTCACCGCGCTGACCCGGTACCTGCCGGCCGCCCTGCGGGACAACCGGGACGCCCGGGTCCGCCCGCTGGGCCTGGACCGGTTCGGGCTGCGGCTGCGGGTGGAGACCCCGGCCCGCGACCACGACGTCCGGCTGGCCTGGAGCGCCACCCCGACGACCGTGCCCGAGCTGTGGGCCGAGCTGCGCGGGCTGATCGGCGGCGCGGTGCCCGGCGTGCAGCGGCCGGCGGTCTGAGCCTCAGCTGACCGGCGTGCGCCCGGCCCGGACCCGCGCGGTGACCCGCCGCTCGGCCACGAACGACACCAGCGGCACCGTGCCGGCCAGCAGGATCAGCAGCGCGTCCAGCGGCTTCCACCGGCCGCGCTCGGCCAGCAGCAGCGTGCACACGATGTAGGCCATGTACAGGAACCCGTGCCCCACCCCGACGATCGCGACCAGCTGCGGCTGGCCGAAGAAGTACTTCAGCGGCATCGCCACGAACACCAGCACGACCAGGCCGATGCCGGTCACCCAGGCCGCGATCCGGTAGTTGCGCAGTGCGGTCTCGACGGACACGGGGTGCCTTTCGGTCGTTCGTCAGGGGTGCGGCGGTCAGCCGTCGGCGTCCCGGGCGGCCAGCCGGGCGAGCATCCGGTTGTACTCGGCCAGCTCGGGGTCCTCGTCGTCGGTGACCGGGTCGAGCCGGACCGACGTGGGCCGCGGTCCGAAGGGCGACGGGCCGGACGGGGCTGCGGGGGCGTCGGACCGGCCGCGAACCGCGTCGGGGTCGAGCCCGGGAGCAGCCGCTTCGGGCAGCGGATCGGGCCCGGGCGTGGCGGCCGACTGGTGGCCCGCCGTCGGCGCGGCCCGGTCCGGCTCGACGACGTCGGGAGCGACCTCGGCTCCGTCCGTCCCGTGTTCGGCCAGCTTGGCCGCCTCCATGCGCAGCAACCGCCACCACATCACCGCGAAGAACAGCGCGAAGAACGGCCACTGCAGGCCGTACCCGATGTTGAGCGCCGATCCCATCGCGGATCCGGCGCGCTCCCACTGCCAGGCCGCCAGCCACCCGCACGTGATCACGGCACCGAGGGTGAGCACGTGCCAGACGATCCACCGCGGGGAGAGGATCAGCTGCCGCACGTCCCCACGATACGCGCCCCGGTAGCGTCGCCCCCCGTGTCCCGGCCCCGCCCCACCACCCTCCGGAGCTGGCTGACCCCGCCCGCCCCGGACCTCCCGCTGATCACCGACCCGCGCACCCGGCGGCTGGTCGGCACCGAGATCCTGGTGGTGCTCACCGTCACCCTCGGGCTCTCCGCGCTGCGCAGCGCCCTGAGCCTGCTCGACGCGCTGCTCGCCCCGATCCCGCTGAACCAGCAGCAGGTGGCGCTGAACGCGCCCGCCGCCCGGGCCGACCTGGTCGACCTCGCCGTGCAACTGGTCCGGGTGCTGCAACTGGTCGGCTGGGGGGCGCTGGGGGCGTACCTCCTGGTCAGGGCGGGGATCGCGCTGCGCGAGGTCGGGCTGGACCGCCGGCGGCCGGGCCGGGACGCGGCCGGCGCGGCCGGGCTGGCCGCGCTGATCGGGGTGCCCGGCCTGGGGCTGTACCTGATCGCGCAGGCGGTCGGGGTGAGCGTCACGGTGCAGCCGTCGGTGCTCGACGACACGTGGTGGCGGCTGCCGGTGCTGATCGCCTCGGCGTTCGCCAACAGCTGGGCCGAGGAGCTGGTGATGGTCGGCTACCTGCTGACCCGGCTGCGCCAGCTGGGCTGGAGCGAGAACCGGGCCCTGCTCGCCCAGGCCCTGCTGCGCGGGGCGTACCACCTCTACCAGGGGCTGGGCGGGTTCGTCGGCAACATCGTGATGGGCCTGGTGTTCGGCCGGGTGTGGCAGCGCACCAACCGGCTGTGGGCGCTGGTCGGCGCGCACGCCCTGATCGACATCGTGGCGTTCCTCGGCTACGCCCTGCTCGCCGGCCGGGCCTCCTGGCTCCCCTGACGACCCCGCCCCGACCCGAGTTCAGGAAAGCCACGTTCCTGCCCTGTGCGGACCTGAACGTGGCTTTCCTGAACCGGGCGGTGGGTGGGGTCAGCGGAGGGTGACCTGCTTGCCGGCGAGGGCGTCGCGGGCGCGGCGCTCGGCGTCGGTGAGGGGGGTGTCCTCGGCCAGCGCGGCCTCCAGCCGGGCGGCGAACGCGGCGACCGGCTCGACCCACTCCTTGGGGTGCATCTCGCGGTCCAGGTCCCACACCGGGACCAGCAGCCCGTGCGCCCGGAACGCGCCGGCGTAGCGGGTCTCGTCGGTGAGGTTCAGCTCGTCGCGGGCCTGCAGCCGGGCCAGCGCGGCGTGCAGCGCGTCCTCCGGCTCCGGGCGCACCCAGCGCAGGTGGGCCTTGGTGCCGGTGTCCACCCAGTACGCCGAGCGCACCCCGTCGGCGAGCACCGGCTCGGTCGGCAGGATCACCGAGTTGGCCCGCTCCAGGGCCGCGGTCGCCTCCGCCGACGGCTCGGAGCCGTCCGCCGCGGGCGGGACCCACCAGGCGAAGTCGGTGTGCACGGTGAGCTCGAGCGGGGCGTCCACGTCGAGCACGTCCTGCAGCCGCTGGACCCCGCCGTCGGCCAGCCCGGGCCCGACGACCGGCAGCGCCGAGCCCGGCTCCGCGGCCAGCGCCCAGGCCAGCGCCTTGGCCAGATCGGCGGACAGGTCGCCGGAGCGGGTCTGCACCTGCATCCCGAGCAGGACGTCGCCGTCGGGCCGCACGACGGCCGCCGACGCCCCGGGCAGCACGGTGGCCAGCCGGACCGCCACCTCGGCCGGGGTGGCCAGCGGCAGCGGCGCGGTCGCCGACGGCAGGAACTCCCGCATCGCGACCAGGTCGCACTCGGCGGCCAACCCGGCGAACGGCCGGGTGACGATCACGTCGTCGCCGGCGCCGTGGCAGGCCTTGTAGCGTTTGCCCGATCCGCAGGGGCACGGACGGCGGGGGTTCTCGCCGGCGTTCGTGGCCGCGCGGGCGCGTGTCTTCTTCGCCATGATGCGCAGACGTTATCGGGTCCGGTGCCGCGGCAACCGCCGCCCGTCGTCCGACGCCGCCGCTGGAGGGGTTGTCCTGTCCCCGTTCGACCCGGCCGACCCGGACTTCCTGGCCGATCCGTACCCGGTCTTCGCCGCCCTGCGCGCGCTCGGGCCGGTGCACGACCACCCGCTGATGGGCACCCCCGTCGCGGTCTCCCATGCCGCCTGCTCGGCGCTGCTGCGCAGCCGTGACCTGGGCCGGATCTGGGCCGACGTCGAGCCGGCCGACGCCTACACCGCGTTCAACCTGCTGCACCGCAACTCGCTGCTGGAGCGGGAGGGGCCGCCGCACGACCGGCTGCGCCGGCTGGTCGCCGGGGCGTTCGCCCGCGGGCACGTGGCCCGGCTGGGACCGGGGGTGCGGGCGCTGGCCGACCGGATGGTCGACGACCTGGCCGACAAGATCGCCACGACCGGCAGCGCCGACCTGATCGGCGACCTGGCCGCGGTGCTGCCGGTCGAGGTGATCGCCGAGCTGCTCGACGTGCCGGAGCCGGCGCGATCGCGGTTGCGCGGCTGGTCCAACGCGATCGTGACGATGTACGAGCCGGCCACCGGCCCGGCCGCGCAGGCCCGGCGGGCCGGCGCCGAGCGGGCCGCGGCGGAGTTCGTGGACGCGCTGCGGGAGCTGGTCGAGCACCGCCGGCGGCACCCGGGCGCCGATCTGATCACCGACCTGATCGCGGCCGGCCCGGACGAGGACGAGGTGGTCGGCACCGCCGCGCTGCTGCTGATGGCCGGGCACGAGGCCACGGTGAACGTGCTGGGCAACGGGGTGCTGGCGCTGCTGCGGCACCCGGCGCAGTGGCGGCGGCTGGTCGACGACCCGGGGCTCACCGACACCGCGGTGGAGGAGCTGATCCGCTACGACCCGCCGCTGCAGCTGTTCGAGCGGACCGCGGTGGTGGACACCGTCGTTGCCGGGCACCCGGTGCCGGCCGGCACAAAGATCGCCGCGCTGCTCGGCGCGGCGGCCCGCGACCCGGCCGCCGTCGACCACCCCGACGAGCTGGACGTCGGGCGCACCCGCAACCCGCACCTGGGGTTCGGGGCGGGCGTGCACTACTGCCTGGGCGCCCCGCTGGCCCGGCTGGAGGTCGCCGCCACCCTGGACGCGCTGCGCCGGCGGCTGCCGGACCTGGAGCTGGCCGCCGAGCCCCGGCGCCGGCCGGACTTCGTCATGCGCGGTCTGCAGGAGCTGCGCGTCAGGCGGTAGCCGCGGTGGAGCCGGCGGAGACCGACACCAGGATCTCCCGGCGGGCGGGGGGCGGGGCGAGCAGCCGGGTGAGCCGGGAGATCAGCACGGCGGTGAGCCCGGCGGTGACGGCGGCCAGCAGGTCGAGCGCCGCGTGCAGCAGGACGCCGTCGGCGCGGGCCTGCACCCCGGTGCGCAGCGACCACAGCAGCACCACCACGGCCAGCACCCCGCCGACAGCCCAGGACACCCACCAGGCCAGCAGCAGCGGCGACGGCCGCGGCTTGCGGTCGGGCGGCAGCCCCAGCGCGGAGTGCTCGATCTCGGCCAGCACCGAGCCGGGCACGGCCAGGTTCAACCCCGGCACCAGCCAGCCGAGCACCACCGCGCGGGTCGACCGGGACGGCCGCACCCCGGCCAGCTCGGCCGCACCGCGCGCGGCCCGCACGCTCCACAGCACCAGCAGCCCCCCGCTGAGCACGGTGAGCACCGGGGCGACGGAGCCGGCGGAGGCGACCATGGCGTCCGAGGCCGCGACGGTGGCCGCGGCGAGGGCGCCGTCCCGGCTGGCGACGAGCAGCGCGTAGCGCCAGATCTCGGCCGCCGCGGCGAGCAGCGCCACCACGGCGGTCGACCACAGCAGCGGGACCACCGTGACGGCCAGTGCCCGGGCGCCGAGCACGGGATCGGGCGGCCGGGTGGCGGCCGGTCCGGGCGGCTCCCAGGCCCGCACGGGGAAGCCCCAGCGCGGCGGGAAGCGGTACCGGGGCGGGCCCGCGTAGGGCGGGCGCGGGCGCGGCTGCGGTCCGGGCTCGACCGGCGGCGGCTCGGCCACCCAGACCAGGGCGGCCAGGTAGCGGCCGCAGTACCGGCAGAACGGTCCGCTGCCCGGCGGGGCCGGCCGCCCGCAGCGCGGGCACGGCATTCCGTCGGTGTGACCGGCCCGGAACGGTGGCACGGTCAGATGATCTCCGGCCGGCGGTCGCCGTCGGCCACCACCGGGCGGCCCTGGGCCGCCCAGTCCTGCATCCCGCCATCCACGTTGACCGCCGGGCGGCCCTGGGCGGCCAGGTAGGCCACCACCCGGGCCGACCGGGCCCCGGACCGGCAGATCACGTACAGCGGGTCGGAGTCGGGGACCTCGGCGATCCGCCCGGTCAGCTCGCTCATCGGCAGGTGCCGGGCGGTGGGGGCGTGCCCGGCCGCCCACTCGTCGGCCTCGCGGACGTCGAGGAGGGGCACGTCGACGGGCAGGTCCGACACCGCGATGACCGGGACACCGTTCATGGCCGCGATCCTCGCACGCCCCCGGTTACCCCGCGGTGAGCACGCCCGGACGGGTTGACCGGCGCGGGTCGGACGGTGGGCGGGGTCGGACCGGTCGGGCCCGGCCCCGCCCGGCGGGGTCGTGCGTCAGCTCAGTGCGAGATCGCCTTCTCCGAGCCGGCGCCGGGTCAGCGACCGGACCTCCATCTCGGCGAACTCGGCCGGGTCGACCTCGCGCTTGGCGCCGACGTAGGTGCCGATGACGCCGAGCACGAACGCCAGGAAGATCTCGATGTTCAGGGCGACGCTGCGACGTTCTCCGCGGCCGCCTCCGGTGCCCGGGTGGTCACGCGGCTCCCTCGATCTTGTTGCGGATCCGCTCGGCGGCCGGGTCGAGGTGCTTGTTGGCGTACCGCACGTAGATCGTGGTGATCGCGAACGTGCTGACGAACTGCAGCAGCCCGATGATCAGGCCGACGTTGATGTTGCCCAGCACCTTGATCGCCATGAACCCGGGCGCGTAGGACGCCAGCAGCACGTAGGCCAGGTACCAGATCAGGAACGCCGCGCTCATCGGGAAGACGAAGCGCCTCAGCCGCGACCGGAGGTCGGCGAACTCGTCACTGGCCTGTACCTGTTCGTAGATCGTTCCGCTGGTTCGCTCGTTGGTGGTGCTCACGGCGTCCTCCCGCTCTGGGTCCCGCCCACGGCGCCGTCGCCGTCGCGGCGGGTCACGACGGGCGAACGATAGTTCAGTCACACGGCGGCGTCGGAATAGGCCACCAGAGTGAACGCGGGCGGTGCGCGAACGGCCTCACGACGAACGGCACCCCCCGAACCGGCCGTGACGTGTACGTGACGCTCGTTCCACCCGGCCGGGGCGCGGACCCGGGTCAGCGGTCGCCGGCGCGGAACCGGTCGTGGAGCCGGTCGCGGCTGAGCCCCAGCCGCTCCGGGGCGTGCATCCGCAGCAGGACGGCCTCGGCGTCCGCCGGCCGGCGCTTCGCGGTCAGCTTGCTGACCACCACCATGACCAGGAACGCGGCCGGCACGGTGACCAGCGCCGGGCGGTAGAGCAGCACCGACACCGGGCCCTGGGGGACCAGGCCGGTCAGCGCCAGCGTCACCGCGCCGGCCGAGAGCGTCCCGCCGACCAGCACCCCGGCGGTCGCGCCGCGGTCGGTCAGGCCGCGCCACCAGATGCCGAGCACCAGCAGCGGGCAGAAGGTGGACGCGGCCAGCGCGAACACCAGGGCCACCGCCTCGGAGAAGTCCAGCCGCGACACCGAGAGCGACAGCCCCAGCGGGACGGCCACGGCCAGCACCGCGGCCAGCCGGAAGTCCCGGATCCGGCCGCGCATGATGTCGGTGGACAGCACCCCGGCCACGCTGACGATCAGCCCGGACGAGGTGGACAGGAACGCCGCCCAGGCCCCGGCCGCGACGACCGCGCCGAGCAGGGCGCCGGCCCAGCCGCTGCCCAGCACGGCCGCGGGCAGCAGCAGCACCGCGGCGTCGGTGTCGCCGCTGACCAGCAACTGCGGGCTGTAGAGCCGCGACAGCGCGCCGAGCGCGGTGACCACCACGTAGAACACCCCGAGCATGCCCAGCACGACCACCGCGGTCCGGCGGGCCGCCCGGCCGTCCGGGTTGGTGTAGAAGCGCACCAGCACGTGCGGCAGGCCCATGGTGCCCAGGAACAGCGCGATGATCAGCGAGTAGGTGCCGAGCACGCCGCCCTCCTGGACCCCGGCGTAGGGCACCAGCCAGTCCGAGTCGTTCACCGGCGCCCCGGCGACCACCGGGACCGCGGCGCCACCGGGGAACTCCAGCTCGGCGCCCTCCCGCACGGTGTGCTCGCCGGGCTCCCAGCGGACCGTGCCGTCCAGGACGCGGCCGTCGATCTCGCCGACCGCCTCGAACACGACCGGGTTCTCCACCTGCAGCACGACGTCGGTGCGGATCGAGACGGTCGTGCGCTCCGGGAACTGCGGCGGCGCCGGCCGGTCGAAGGTGCGGTCGTCGTTGAAGAAGAAGATCAGCCCGATCACCGCCGGCAGCACCAGCGCGGCGAACTTCAGCCAGTACTGGAAGGCCTGCACGAAGGTGATCGAGCGCATCCCGCCGAGCACCACCGTGCTCACCACGATCACCGCCGAGGCGACCGCGCCGACCCAGGGGTCCAGCCCGGTGACCGTGGCCAGGGTCAGCCCGGCGCCCTGCAGCTGCGGCAGCAGGTACAGGGTGCCGATCAGCACCACGAACACCGTGCAGATGGTGCGCAGGTTCCGCGACTGCAGCCGGGCCTCGGCGAAGTCCGGCACGGTGTAGGCCCCGGAGCGGCGCAGCGGGGCCGCGACGAACAGCACCAGCGCCAGGTAGCCCGCGGTGAACCCGACCGGGTACCAGAGCGCGTCCACCCCGTCGCGCAGGATCAGCCCGGCGATGCCCAGGAACGACGCCGCCGACAGGTACTCCCCGGAGATCGCTCCGGCGTTGGCCACCGGGCCGACGGTGCGCGAGGCGACCAGGAAGTCCGACGTGCTGCGGGCCACCCGGACCCCGATCGAGCCGATGACCGCCGACAGCAGCGCCACGCCGATCATGAACGACAGCGCCAGGACCGCGTCCCGGTCCATCGTCCAGCCCGTCGACAACGTCGCGCCCACCGTCACCCCAGAGACCGTCGATCCAGCCGGTCGGAGCCCAGGCCCAGCCGCTCCGGCGCGTGCAGCCGCAACAGCGTGACATCGACGTCGGCCGGGACCTGCGCCCGGGTCAGCTTGCTCACCACGACCATCGTCGCGAACGCGGCCGGCACCGCGACCAGCGCGGGCCGGTACAGCAGGTTCCCGAGCGCCGTGCTGGGCAGCACCGCGAACAGCGACACGACCACCGACACCCCGGAGATCACCCCGCCGACGGCCATCCCGGCGATGGCGCCGGGCGCGGTCAGCCCGCGCCACCAGATGCCCAGCACGAGCAGCGGGCAGAAGGTGGCCGCGGCCACCGCGAACACCAGCGGCACGGTCAGCGCGAAGTCCAGCCGGGTCACCGCCAGCGCCAGCGCCAGCGGCACCACCAGCGAGAGCAGCGCGGCCAGCCGGAACCGCTGCAGCCGCCCGCGCATCACGTCGGTGAACAGCACCCCGGCCAGGCTGACCACCAGGCCCGAGGAGGTGGCCAGGAAGGCCGCCGCCGCGCCCGCCGCGACCAGCGCGCTCAACGCGTGGCCGACCCAGTTCTCACCGAGCACCGCCGTGGGCAGCAGCAGCACGGCCGCGTCCGCCTGGTTCACCATCAGCTGCGGGGTGTAGAGCCGGGTGAACGCCCCGAGCAGGGTCACGACCAGGTAGAACCCGCCGATCATCGCCAGCACCACCACCGAGGTCCGGCGGGCGGCGCGCCCGTCGGGGTTGGTGTAGAAGCGGACCAGCACGTGCGGCAGCCCCATGGTGCCGAGGAAGCCGGCGACCAGCACCGAGTAGATGATCAGCAACCGGTTGCCGGGGTCCCGCGACATCGGCTCCAGCCACTGCTCGTCGGTGGTCGGGCGGCCGGCCGTGGTCGGCACCGGGCTGTTGGCGGCGAACTGCAGGACGGTGCCCTCGGTGACCTCGTAGAGCCCCGGCTGCCAGGTCACCGGTCCGGACACCGTTTCGCCGTCGATCTCGCCGTTGGCGATCAGGGTGACCGGCTCGCCGGTCTCCAGGACCACGTCGGTGCGGATGTCGATCGAGGTGTCGGCCGGGAACCGGGGCGCCGACGGGCGGTCCAGGGTGCGGCTGTCGGTGACGAACAGCGACAGGATGACCAGCGCCGGGACCGCCAGCGCGACGAACTTGAGCCAGAACTGGAAGGCCTGCACGAAGGTGATCGAGCGCATCCCGCCGCCGAGCACGGTGACCAGGACGACCACCGCCGCGCCGACCACCCCCGTCCACGGCGGCAGCTGGGTGAGCGTGGCCAGCACCAGCCCGGCCCCCTGCAGCTGGGGCAGCAGGTAGAGCCAGCAGATGACGATCACGATCGCGGTGCACATCCGGCGCAGGGCGGGCGACGGCAACCGCGACTCGGCGAAGTCCGGGACGGTGTAGGCGCCGGAGCGGCGCAGCGGGGCGGCGATGAACAGCACCAGCGCCAGGTAGCCGCCGACGAACGCGACGGCCGCCCAGAGCGCGTCCACGCCGTCGCGCAGGATGAACGCCGCGATGCCCAGGAACGACGCCGCCGACAGGTACTCCCCGGAGATCGCGCTGGCGTTGGTCACCGGGCCGACGGTGCGCGAGGCGACCAGGAAGTCCGAGGTGCTGCGGGCGACCCGCACGCCGAGGCTGCCGATGATCACCGACACCACGCCGACCGCCACCATCGCCGCCAGCGCGGCCAGGCCCTGCGGGGTCACGGCGCCGGATCGGGCGGCGGACCGGGCCGGCGGTCAGTCCTGCACATGGTCGGCGAAGTTCTGCTCCACCCGTTCGGCGGTGCGGGTGTGCCACAGCCCCAGGCCGAGCAGGAACGGGTACACCAGGATGCCCAGCACCAGCCACGGGACGCGCACGCCGAGCACCTCGGTGCGCCCGATCACCGGGAACAGCCAGAACAGCACCGGCAGCACGCCCAGGGTCACCACGGCTCCGACGGCGAACCGCAGCGCGACCGTGAGCTGGGAGCCGATCAGGTTGCTGCGCAGCAGCTCGCCGACCCCGTTGCCCTCCTGGATGTCGACCACCGTGCGGACCGGGCGGGCCACCGCCTTGCGCTCGGCCAGCACCACCCGCACGCGCTTGCTGGCCGCCGCGTCCGGCGCGGCGGGCTCCGGGGCGCCGTCCGCCGGCGGGGTGACGGTGACCCGGTCGATCACCTTGCGCGCGGCCGCCGGCAGCGGGTCGCCCGAGCGGAACGGCGACGGCACCGCCGATCCGCTGGCCGGACCGGCCGGGTCGACCGGCACGACCGCGACACCGCCGGCGAGGATGGTGCGCCGGTGCCCTTCCGCGCCCTCCGGGACGGGCTGCGACGCGGGTTCGGCCGCCGGGTCCGGCTGGGCGGTGTCCGCGAACGGCTCCGCCCCCGGACGCGAGCTGGGCGGCGTGGGCGGGCTCGACCAGGCCGCCGGCACCCGGGGCATGCCGCGGGCCGGGGTGGCCACCGGCGCCGGCGGCGAGGCGCCGGGGCCGGGCGTGGCCGTGGAGTGCCGAGGCACGTAGCTGATCGACGTCGTCGAGCTGGCCACCTCGTGCCGGGCGTGGCGGCCCTTGGACGCCCGGCGCCCGGCCGCGATCCGGCGCTGGATCTCCTCGTGCAGCCAGACCGACCCGCTGTCGCCGTCGGCGTCCGGATCGTGGTCCGGCCCGCGCCGGTCCCCGGCCGGGTCGTCGTCTCCCGGACCGGGGTTCACCGACGGCGGGGAGCCGTCGATGTTCGTACTCACCTGTGGCTCACCGCTGGCTCCAGGCCTGCTTGGTCGCGCGGACCAGGCGGTCCTTCAACTCGCGGGTGTGCCGGCGGCTGACCGGCAGCTCGGCGCAGTCCGGGCCGCTGCCGACCCGCACCACGTAGCCCGATCCGGACAGCCGCAGCTCGGTGACCAGCGGCAGCGAGACCAGGAACGAGCGGTGGATCCGCACGAAGCCGGCGTCGCGCCAGCGGTCCTCCAGGACCGACAGCGGGATCCGGACCAGGTGGCTGCCCTCGTGGGTGTGCAGGCGGGCGTAGTCGCCCTGGGCCTCCACGTACCGGACCGCGGAGCGGGGCACCAGCTTGGTGGTGCCGGCCAGCTCGACCGGGATGACCTCGTCCTCGCCGCCCTGCTCCTGCACCGGCTCGGCGACGCCGGCGGCCCGGTTGGCCAGGATCCGGTCGATCGCCGAGGCGAGCCGCTCGGCCCGCAGCGGCTTGAGCAGGTAGTCGACGGCACCGACCTCGTAGGCGTCGACCGCGCGGTCGTCGTGGGCTGTGACGAACACCACTGACGGCGGCACCGCCATCGAGGAGAAGACCCGGGCCAGCTCCATGCCGTCCAGGCCGGGCATCCGGATGTCGAGGAAGACGACCTCGATGTCGGTGCGCTCGGCGACGCGGGTCCCGGTCATCGGGTTGGCCATGCCGCGGCCGGGCCCGGCGGGGGCCGCCTCGCGCACGCCCTGCCGGCTGTTGAGGATGCGCAGCGCGTCCGTGGCGTCGGACGCCTTGAGCACCATCCCGACCCGGGAGTCCTCGCTCAGCAGGTAGGCCAGTTCTTCGAGGGCCGGCTCCTCGTCGTCGACGGCGAGGACGACCAGGCCACCGGAGCTGTCGTTGCT
>JASLAP010000007.1 GCA_030147065.1 Pseudonocardia sp.
TGAGAATCATGGCTATAGGCATGATTCTCACGCACGACTACGGCAGCTGCTCCGGCCCGAACGCGTCGGGCAGCACCTCCGACATCGGGCGAACCCCACCCGGCGTGTCGATCAGGCAATCCGGCCCGCCCAACTCGTAGAGGATCTGCCGGCACCGCCCGCACGGCATCAGCAGCTCCCCGGCCCCGGACCGGCAGGCCACCGCGACGAACCGGCCGCCCCCGGTCAGCCGCAGCTGCCCGGCCATCGTGCACTCCGCGCACAGCCCGAGCCCGTAGCTGGCGTTCTCCACGTTGCAGCCGGTCACCACCCGGCCGTCGTCGCAGAGCGCGGCCGCGCCGACGTGCAGGCCCGAGTAGGGCGCGTACGCCGCCGCGGCGGCCTCGACGGCCGCCGCGCGCAGGGCGTCCCAGTCCGGCTCAGTCACCTTCACCCCGCCGGTACTCCATGCCGATCGCCGCCGGTGGCCGCAGCCGTTGCGAGGCCACCGCCAGCACCAGCAGCGTGACCAGCTGCGGGGCGTAGGCGGCGAACTCGCGGGGCACCGTGTCGATGGACAGGTAGACCGCGTAGACCAGCACCCCGGCCCCGGCCGCGACCGCGGCCCCGCGCCAGTTGCGCCGCGCCACCCAGAGCAGGGCGATCGCGACGGCCAGGATGGTCGCCCCGTAGAGCAGCGCGTGCACGGCCTCGCCGCCGGCCCGCAGCTGGACGCCGTCGACGTAGCCGAACAGCGCCGAGCCGGCCAGCAGCCCGCTCGGCCGCCAGTTGCCGAAGATCATCGCGGCCAGGCCGATGTAGCCGCGGCCGCCGGTCTGCCCCTCCAGGTAACCCAGCTGGCCCGGGTTGAGCGTCAGCGCCGCCCCGCCCAGCCCGGCCAGCGCCCCGGAGGCGATCACCGCGGTGTACTTGTGCAGGTAGACGTTGACCCCGAGCGACTCGGCGGCCACCGGGTTCTCCCCGCAGGAGCGCAGCCGCAGCCCGAACCGGGTCCGCCAGAGCACCAGGTAGCTGATCGGCACCAGCGCGAAGCCGACCACCACCAGCGGGGTCAGCCCGCTGACGAGCCCGCCCAGCAGCCCGGCGACGTCGGACAGCAGCACCCGTTGTTCGGCCTCCACCGCGGCCAGCCCGTCGGCCAGCGGCTGCACCGAGAACGTGTCGAACGCCTCCACCCGCGGCGACTGCCGGGGGTTCTGCGACACCGGCAGGAACAGCAGCGTGGACAGGTACTTGGTGACGCCCATCCCGAGCAGCGTGATCGCCACCCCGGAGACGATGTGGTTGACGCCGAAGGTCACCGTGGCGACCGCGTGCAGCGCCCCGCCCAGGGCGCCGAACACCAGCCCGCCGACCACCGCGGCCCACGGGCCCCACTGGTAGCCGGCCCAGGCCGCGCCCCAGGTGCCGAGGATCATCATGCCCTCGAGGCCGATGTTGATCACGCCGGCGCGCTCCGCCCAGAGGCCGCCGAGCGCGGCGAACAGGATCGGCAGCAGCAGCAGGACCGCGGCCTGCGTGGTGCCCCGGGAGGTGAGCTGGAGCTGCCCGGTGAGGGTGGCGGTGAGCGACAGGATGCCCACGCCGGCCGCGATGATCACCGCGACCCGCGCCCAGGGCGGGATCCGCGGCCCGCCGCGGACGGGCTTGCGGCCCGGCGCGGCGGCCGGCTTGTCGGCGACGGCGGTCATGCCTTCACCTCCTCGGCGGAGGCGCCGGCGGCACGCAGCTGCGCGGCGACCCGCCGCTGCTCGGCGGCCAGCTCGTAGCGCCGGACGATCTCGTAGGCGACCACCACCGAGAGCACCACCGAACCCTGCATGATCAGCACGATCTCCCTCGGCACCCCGACGTTGTCCAGGGCCAGCGCCGACTTGTCCAGGAACGCCCACAGCAGCGCGCCGAACGCGATGCCCAGCGGGTGGTTGCGGCCCAGCAGCGCCACCGCGATGCCGGTGAAGCCGTAGCCCTGCGGGGAGGTCAGCGTGTAGGCGAAGTCGCGGCCGAGCAGCTCGGGCAGCCCGACCAGGCCGGCCACCGCCCCGGACATGATCAACGCGATGATCACCATCCGGCGGGCGTCCACGCCGCCCGCGGTGGCCGCCGTCGGTGACTCGCCCGATGCCCGCAGCTCGAAGCCGAACCGGGTGCGGTTGAGCAGGAACGCGTAGCCGAACCCGAGCAGCGCGGCCACCAGGACCATCCCGAACAGCGTGCCGCTGGGCCCGAACCCGATGCCGGGGAACTGCCCGGACGGCGCGATCGGGTCGGTGGAGATGTTGTTGCCCCGCAGCACGCCGAACGAATCCGGCCGGATCAGGTACGCGATCAACCCGGTGGCCAGGAAGTTGAGCATGATCGTGGAGATCACCTCGCTGACCCCGCGGTAGGCCTTGAGCAGCGCGGCGATCCCCGCCCACATCGCCCCGACCAGCATCGCGACCAGCAGGATCACGATGGTGTGCAGCACCGGGGGCAGCGTCAGCGCGCCGCCGACGATCGCCGCCACGCAGGCGGCCAACCGGTACTGGCCCTCGATGCCGATGTTGAACAGCTTCATCTGGAAGCCGATCGCCACGGCCAGCCCGGCGATGTAGTAGATCGCCGCGCTGTTCACGATGTCGATCGCGGTGGTGCCCTGGCCGACCTGGGTGAACATCACCCGCAGCGCGGTCAACGGCGAGTCGCCGGTGATCAGCAGGGCCACCGCGCACAGCAGCGCGGCGAACAGGACCGCCAGCGCCGGTGGCAGCAGCGTGGTGCGGAGCCGGTTCATGCGCTGCTCCCGTCCGGCCCACCGACGGTCCCGGCCGCCGGGGCGTCGCTCGCCCCGGTCATCGCCGAGCCCAGCTCCTCCGGGGTGACCGTGCGCGGGTCGGCGTCGGCCACCAGTCGCCCGCGCAGCATCACCTTGATGGTGTCCGAGAGGCCGATCAGCTCGTCGAGGTCGGCGCTGATCAGCAGCACGGCCAGTCCGCGGGCGCGGGCCCGGCGCAGCTCGGCCCAGATCCCGGCCTGGGCGCCGACGTCCACCCCGCGGGTCGGGTGGGCGGCGAGCAGCAGCACCGGGTCGCCGCTCATCTCCCGGCCGATGATGAGCTTCTGCTGGTTGCCGCCGGACAG
>JASLAP010000051.1 GCA_030147065.1 Pseudonocardia sp.
GCGATCGCCGACGCCGTCCGGCTGCAGCGCGACGTCGGCCTCACCACGGCCACCGACGGCGAGTTCCGCCGCGCGACCTGGCACATGGACTTCATCTACGCGATCAACGGGATCACCAAGGTGGAGGGCAAGGGCCGGCCGGTCCACTTCACCAACGCCGACGGCTCCATCGACTGGACCCCCGCGGGCCTGCACGTCGACGGCCCGCTGTCGATCGACGAGCCGATCTTCGGCGCCGACTTCGCCTACCTGCAGTCGGTCCTGGCGGAGGGGCAGGTCGCGAAGCTGGCGGTCCCCTCGCCGTCGATGGTCCACTACCGCGGCGGCGCCGCGGCGATCGACCCGGCGGTCTACCCCGACGAGGACGCCTTCTGGGACGCACTCTCGGCGGCCTACCGCCAGCAGGTGCAGGGCATCGCCGCGCGGGGCTGTCGCTACCTGCAGCTGGACGACACCAGCCTGGCCTACCTCAACGACCCCACCCAGCGTGCCGAGCTCGCCGGACAGGGCCGGGACGCCGAGCACCAGCACGAGCGCTACATCCGCCAGATCAACGCCGCGCTGGCCGACCGCCCGGCCGGGCTGACCGTCACCACCCACCTGTGCCGGGGCAACTACCGGTCGTCCTGGGCGGCCGAGGGCGGCTACGACTTCGTGGCCGAGGCGCTGTTCGGCGAGCTGGCCGTCGACGGCTTCTTCTGCGAGTTCGACGACGAGCGCTCCGGGTCGTTCGAGCCGCTGCGGTTCGTGCCGCCGGGGAAGAAGGTGGTGCTGGGGCTGGTCACGACGAAGTCCGGCGCGCTGGAGGACCCCGACGCGCTCAGGCGGCGCATCGACGAGGCCGCCCGGTACGTGCCGCTGGACCAGCTGTGCCTGTCCCCGCAGTGCGGGTTCTCCTCCACCGTCGAGGGCAACGAGCTCACCTACGCCGACCAGGTGGCCAAGCTGCGGTTGATCGTGCAGGTCGCGCAGGACGTCTGGGGGTGACCGCCGCCGGCCCGCCCGGCTGGGCCGCCCCGCTGCACGCGCTGGCCCTGGACCGGGCGGGCGTCGGGGCCGGCACCCGGCTGCTCGACCTGGGCTGCGGGCCGGGGGAGTTCGCCGCGGCGGCCGCCGGGCGCGGGGCGGCGGTGACCGGGATCGACACCGACCCCGGTGCGGTCGCCGCGGCCGCGGCCGCGGTCCCCGCTGGCCGGTTCCGGCTCGGGGACGCCCACGACCCGCCGGCCGGCCCGTTCGACGTCGTCGCGGCGGTGCAGGTGCTGATGCACGTGGCGAACCCGCTCGTCGTGCTGCGCCGGGCCGGGCAGGTCGGCGACCTCGTGCTGATCACGGTGTGGGGCCGGGAGTCCGAGTGCGACGTCCGGGCGTTCGGCGAGGCCCTGGCGCCGTGGCTGCCGCCGCGCCGCCCGCCGTCCGGGCCGCCGCCGATCACCGAGCCGGCCCGGCTCGGCCGGCTGGTGGAGCTGGCCGGGCTGCGCACCACCTCGTCGGACGAGGTGGACTGCGTGTTCGACTACCCCGACGACGACGCCCTGGCCGGCCCGGTGCTGGCCGCCGGCATCGGGGCGCACGCCGCCCGCTCGGCGGGCCCGGCCGCGGTCCGGGCGGCCGTGCTGGATCGCTGCGCCGAGTACCGCATCCCGGCCGGCGGCTACCGGCTGACCAACCGGTTCCGCGTCCGCACCGCCCGCCGCTGCTGACCCCGCGCACGAGGTCAGGGGCGCAGGCGGTCGGCCAGTTCGGTGAAGGAGTCGACCGAGAGGTCGGCGTCCGGGTCGGTGGCCGGGGGCGGGTCGGCGGGGCCGTGCTCGGCGGGGCGGTGCACGTAGGCCGTGCGCAGGCCGCGGGACCGGGCGGCGGCCAGGTCGTCGAGGTGCGCGGCGACCATCAGCACCCGCTCCGGTGGCAGCCCGAGCAGCCGGGCGGCGCCGTCGTAGACCTCGGCGTCCGGCTTGTAGTGCTCGAACAGCTCCGCGGACAGCACCGCGTCCCAACCCAGACCGCCGTGCCGGGCCAGGTCGACCAGCAGCGAGACGTTGCCGTTGGACAGCGGGGCGAGCACGTGCCGGACGCGCAGCAGCCCCAGCCCGTCCACGACGTCGGGCCACGGGTCGAGCCGGTGCCAGGCCAGCACCAGCTCGTCGCGGGTCCGCCGGTCCACGTCCGGCACGCCGAACTCGACCAGCAGCTCGTCCAGGGACTCCCGGTGCAGGTCGTCGAGCACCGTCCAGGGCCGCTCGCCCCGTCGGACCAGTTCCATCGACGGCTGGTACCGGTCGCGCCAGGCGTCGGCCAGCCCCTCGGCGTCGATGTCGGGCCCGAGCAGCCGCCGGACGTCCCGGGCCACCCCGGACCGCCAGTCGACCACGGTGCCGAACACGTCGAAGACCAGCGCGCCGATGTCCACCCCCCGACCGTAGTCGTGCGTGAGTTTCAGGGCTCTGGCCATGAAACTCACGCATGACCCCGGGTCAGGCGTAGCGGGTCTGCAGCAGGCTCTTGCAGTACTCGCCGTTGGTCTCGATCCCCACCCGCTGCAACCGCGCCCGGCGCAGGTGCAGCGGGATCCGCTCCACCGGGACCGGGCTGCCGTCGTCGGTGATCAGCAGCGGGGCCGCGTCGTCGTAGGGCAGCCCGAGCGACGCCCGCCGCCGGCGCAGCCGGTCGAGCTCCGGGGAGCCCGGCACCGACCCCAGCGTGGTGGCCGCCAGGTCCTCCGGGGTGGCGCCCCGGTCGACCAGCGGCCGGGCCACGATGTCCTGCCCGGCCAGCGCCGCCTTGGTGAGGAACGTCGCCCGCAGCTCGTCCAGCTCGGCGACGGCCTCGGCGCCGAACGTCCCGACGAACCCGGCCTGCGCCGCCACCCCGCCGTTGATCTCGTCGGCGGCGTGGTGGTCGGCCAGCGTCACCTCCGCGCGGCTCACCCCCGGGACCGCCGACACCGCGTCGTGGGCGTCGGCGACCATCAGGAACGAGAAGTTCGGCGCGCAGAAGAACGTCGGCAGCCGCAGTCGCACGGTCGCCACCCCGTCCGGCGAGACGGTGCACGACTCGACGAAGTCGAGGTCGGTCACCGGCTCGTCGAGCTCGGGGTCGAGCACCGTGTCCAGCGCGGCCCAGACCAGCTCCCGCAGGTGTCCCGTGTCCGCCGGCGCCGTGGCCGGCGCACTCACGAAACTGCCTCGCTGACGCTCGGCAGTCTCGCTCGCCGGACTGCTGGGTTCAATGGTGAGCTCGCAAGCTCGCTCACGCCTGCGCCCCCGCGGTGTCGCGCACCAGCTCCTCACCCGGCTGCATGTCCTCGCCCGCGGTCGTGGGCAGCTGCAGCTCGGCGGGCACCGGGATGTCGTAGAGCCGGGCCGCGTTCAGCCCGAGGATCTTCTTCTTGGTGGCCGTGGTGAGCTTGGCGTAGTCGGTGAACGCCTCGTCGTCGGGCATCTGCCAGTCGACGAAGCCCTCCACCTGCCACTTGGGCACCCAGATGTTGTAGTCCCCGCCGAAGAGCATCTTGTCCTCGCCGACCCAGAACATCAGCTCGCCCATCACCTTGGCGAAGAACTTCGGCCGGGCGTGCATCAGGCCGCCGATCACCACCGAGAGCCCGGCGTAGACGTTGGGCTCCTGCACCGCCATGAAGCAGAAGTCCTCGATGCGCGGCAGCCCGACGTGCTCGACGATGAAGTTCAGGTCCTGGAAGTCGGTGGCCGCGTGGTCGACGTCGGCGACGTCGAAGGCGTCCTTGTCCAGCGGCCAGATCGTCGGGCCCTTGTGCACGTGGACGTTCTTGATGCCCAGCTCCTGGGCCTTCTCCAGGAACCGGTAGGCCTCCGGGTCGGAGAGCTTGTAGCCGCGCGAGCCGTTGTTCCACTCCGCGGTGTAGAGCTTCACGCCCTTGCAGTTGTACTTCGCGACGTCGGCTTCGAGCTGGTCGAGGCCGGCCTGGCCGTCGCGCGGGTCGAACCGGGCGTTGACGATCAGCCGGTCGCCCCACTTGTCCAGCAGCTGGGCGTTCTGGTCGATCGTGTTGAAGCCGTTGGTGTACCACTCCTTGAGGTACGTCGACTGGAAGATCGCGTGGTCGACGTGGCCCTCGACGAACATGTCCCGCTCGAAGTCCTCGGGCGAGACCTTCAGGTACTTCTCGTAGTCCCAGTGGGTCTCCGGCGGGCCGAGCTGGTGGTAGCCGTAGAAGCAGTCGATCCAGCCCTTCGCGTACTGCTCCTGGCCCGGCTTCCAGTTCTCCCGGCTGGCGTCCCAGAAGTGGCTGTGCGAGTCGACGATGAAGTACTTCTCGCCATCTTTCTCGTACATGTGGTGGTAACCTCTCGCGTCGTCGGGAAAGACGTGCCGAAATGTGTGTCAGGGGACCAGGATTGCCCGGCCGCGGACCCGGCCGGCGTCCAGGTCGTGGATGGCGTCCAGCGCCGCGTCCAGCGGGTACTGCTTGGTGTGCAGGGTGACCTTGCCGGCCTGGGCGAGCACCATCAGCTCGGCGAGGTCGTTGTAGGTGCCGACGATGTTGCCGATGACGTTCTTCTCGCCGCCGACGAAATCGAGCGTCGGGATCCGCAGTTCCCCGCCGTAACCGATGATGTACTGCGATCCGGCCGGCGCGGTCATCTGCCAGGCGTCGTTCTCCGCACCCTGCTCGGCGACGAAGTCGAACACCACGTTGGCGCCGAGTCCGCCGGTCAGGTCCTTGACCGCGTCGACGTGCGTGCCGTCGGCCAGCACCGTCTCGTCCGCGCCGATCTGCTTGGCCAGCGCCAGCGCGTCCGGGTTGCGGTCGACGACCACGATCCGGGTGGCGGTGAGCGCGGCCAGCGTCTGGATGCCGATGTGGCCCAGCCCGCCTGCGCCCTGCACGACCGCGGTCGTCCCCGGGTAGAGGTCGGGGACGGCCTTGCGCACCGCGTGGTAGGCGGTGATGCCGGCGTCGGCCAGCGCGGCCACGTCGGCCGGGTTGGTCGCCGGATCGAGCTTCACGCAGGCCCGCGCGGTGGTGCGCAGGTACTCCGCCATCCCGCCGTCGTTGTTCGACAGGCCGGGGAAGAAGGCGTTCTCGCACTGCATGTCCCGACCGGCCCGGCAGGCCAGGCACAGCCCGCAGCTGGGCTGCGGGTGCAGGATCACGGTGTCGCCGACGGCGACGTTGGTGACCCCGTCCCCGACGGCGTGCACCCAGCCGGCGTTCTCGTGGCCGATCACGTAGGGCAGCTCGGGCCCCATCGCCTCGGCCCACTGGCCCTCGAGGATGTGCAGGTCGGTGCGGCACACCCCGGCGCCGCCGATCTTGACGATCACGTCGAGCGGCCCGGTCAGGGTCGGCTCGGGGATGTCGTCGATCGTCGGATCGGAGTGGTAAGCGTGCACCCGGACGGCCTTCACCGGCCCACCTCCCAGGACGTCACGGAGGACGTCGTCGACTGCCCCCGATTCCAGCCCGGGGGCCGTGCGGCAACAACCGCCGCCATTCCACATGGCGATAAAACGGACACGTTGTCGAGCATGACGACCTGGTGAGCAGGCAAAACAGTTCGGCCGGGGGCCGTTCGAGCGACGGCCGACCGGGGAGGTCGGGGCGGCGACGGGGGTGGCGCGGCACCCCCGTACCGGTGACACGGGGCGGGCGCCGCCCTCCGGCCGGGACTACGGTCGCGCCATGCGGGTCGTCATCGCCGGAGGGCACGGGAAGATCGGGTTGCGGTTGGCCGCGCTGCTGGCCGCCCGCGGGGACGTGGCCGTCGGGTTGGTGCGCAACCCCGACCACCGGGCCGACCTGGAGCAGGCCGGGGCCGAACCGGTGGTGCTCGACCTGGAGTCGGCCGCGGTCGGCGAGCTCGCCGACCACCTGCGCGGCGCCGACGCGGTGGTGTTCGCCGCCGGTGCCGGGCCGGGCAGCGGGGTCGCCCGCAAGGACTCCGTCGACCGGGCCGCGGCCGTGCTGCTGGCCGACGCCGCCCACCTGGCCGGGATCCGCCGCTACCTGCTGGTGTCCTCCACCGGGGTGGACGACCCGCCGGCCCCGGGCACCGACGAGGTGTGGGCGGCCTACCTGACGGCCAAGAAGGCGGCCGAGGACGCGATCCGCGACACCGACCTGGACTGGACGATCCTGCGCCCGCACCGGCTCACCGACGGCCCGGGCACCAACTCGGTGTCGCTCACCCCGCCGCCCGCCGAGCGCGGGGAGATCACCCGCGACGACACCGCGGCCGTGCTGGCGGCGCTGCTGGACACCCCGGGCACCGCCGGGCAGGTGCTGGAGCTGCGCGAGGGCGAGGCGGACGTGCTCGAGGCCGTCGTGGCGGTGAGCCGGTGAGCGCCCGGGAGACCGACGTCGTCGTCATCGGCGGCGGCGCCATCGGCGAGAACGCCGCCGACTACGCGGTCAAGGCCGGGCTGTCCGCGGTGATCGTGGAGGCCGAGCTGCTCGGCGGCGAGTGCTCCTACTGGGCCTGCATGCCGTCCAAGGCGCTGCTGCGCACCGGCCACGCGGTCGCCGCGTTACGCCGGCTGCCCGGCACCACCGCCGACTTCGACCCGGCCGCGGTGCTGGCCCGCCGCGACACCATCACCCACGACTGGCGCGACGACAGCCAGGTCGAGTGGGCCGAGGGCGCCGGCATCGGGGTGATCCGCGGGCACGCCCGGATCACCGGTGAGCGCACGGTCGTCGTGGACGGCCCGGAGCCGGTCGAGCTCACCGCCCGGCACGCCGTCGTGGTGTGCACCGGCAGCGTGCCGGTCACCCCGCCGGTCCCCGGCCTGGCCACCGTCCGCACCTGGACCTCCCGCGACGCCACCTCGGCGAAGGAGGTCCCGCGCCGGCTCGGGGTGCTCGGCGGCGGGGTCGTCGGCTGCGAGCTGGCCCAGGCGTTCCGCCGGCTCGGCTCCGAGGTGGTCCTGCTCCAGCGCGGCCCCCGGCTGCTGGCCGGCGCCGAGCCGTTCGCCGGCGAGCGGGTGGCCGCGGCGCTGCGCGCGGAGGGTGTCGACGTGCGGCTGGACACCGGCCTGGACTCGGTGGCCGCCGACGGCGACACCATCGTCCTGCACGTCGGTGGCGGGACGGTCGTGGTGGACGAGCTGCTGGTGGCCACCGGCCGCCGGCCCAACACCGACGACGTCGGTGTGGACGTGGTCGGCCTGACCCCGGGCGATCCGCTGACCGTGGACGACTCCGGGCTGGTCCAGGGCGTCGCCGGGGAGTGGCTGTACGCGGCCGGCGACGTCACCGGCCGGGCGCCGCTGACCCACCAGGGCAAGTACGCCGCCCGGATCGTCGGCGACGCGGTCGGGGCGCGGGCGCTGGGCCGCCCGGTCGACACCGCGCCGTGGGGCGAGCACTCGGCCACCGCCGACCACGCGGCCGTCCCGCAGGTGGTGTTCACCGACCCGGAGGTCGCCTCGGTCGGCCGCACCGAGGCCGCGGCCCGGGAGGCCGGGATCGACCTGCGGGTGGTCGACCTCCCGATCGCGGTCGGCGGCTCGTCGGTGCACGCCGACGGCTACGACGGGGCCGCGCGGATTCTGGTGGACCAGGCCCGCGGGGTGCTGGTCGGGGTGACCTTCGTCGGCCAGGACGTCGCCGAGATGATCCACGCGGCCACCGTCGCCGTGGTCGGCGAGGTGCCGCTGCACCGGCTCTGGCACGCCGTGCCCGCGTACCCGACGATCAGCGAGGTGTGGCTGCGGCTGCTGGAGGCCTACCGCGCCGAGGCCTAGCGGGACCTGCCGGTCTCAGCCGGTCTGGGTGAGCGCGGCGGCCACGCCCAGGGTCACCGCCATCAGCGCGACCTCCAGTCCGGCCCACCGCAGCACCGGTGACCGGTGGGCGGCCAGCCGCCGCCGGGCCAGCCCGCCGAGCCCGGCCAGCACCACCATCAGCACCGTCTTGGTCACCACCAGCCAGCCGTAGCCGGTGGTGACCAGCGCGGACCAGTCGTCCAGGCGGGTGACGGCGTTCACCACCCCGGTCACCGCGACCGCGACCACGCAGCCGGTGGCCAGCTTCGAGAACCGCGGCAGCACGTCGGCGAGCAGGGCCCGGTGGCGGGCCACCAGCGCCAGCAGCGCGCCCAGCCCGCCGACCCACAGCGCGGCCGCGCCGACGTGCAGCGCGGCCGCGATCACCGCGAGCTGGTGGTCGGGGGCGCTGCCGGTGTGCCCCGTGAGCGCCGGCATCAGGGCACCCAGCAGGGCCGCGATCAGCGGGATCCGCACCTGCACGGCGTCCGGGCGGCGCAGCCGGGCCACCGCGCAGCCGAGCACGGCCGCGGCGCACCCGGCGGTCAGCAGCATGCCGCGCCCGGCGGACAGCCGGGTCGCCCAGGCCGCGACGTCGCCCGCGGCGAGCCGGGACACCGGCACGTCGAGCGCGTTCGCGCTGCGGAACGCGATCCCGGCCAGCACCAGCACCAGCCAGCACCCGGCGGCCACCAGGACGGCCCGGTCGGCGGCGGCCTGCACCCGCACCAGATCGCGCAGCGCGCTGCCGGGCAGGGTCGTGGCGCCCAGCGGCAGCAGCACCCCGAGCAGCGTGAGCCCCACGCAGGCGACCGCCGCCGCGTCCATCCCGGACCGGGTGACCGACGTCCCGACCAGTACCGGGACCTCCGAGGCGGCCAGCGCGCCGCCGAGCAGCCCGGCCAGGAACGCGCTGCCGACCGCGAGCCCGACCCAGCCCGCGACCGCCCGCAGCGGGGCGGAGCGGTCGGCCGACGGGCCCGTGGCCGGCCGCGTCATCCGCGTCCGAGCCGCAGCGCGGCCACCACGCCGCCGCCGACCAGGACGGCGGCGCCGACGATCCACGGCCA
>JASLAP010000110.1 GCA_030147065.1 Pseudonocardia sp.
CTCCTCGGGTAGGGAAGGGCCGGACCTCGGCCAGTTCGACGAAGGGGAGTGGGCAGTCCGGGCAGGTGCAGTTGGTGAGGCTGTCGCAGCGGGCCTGCACGACCTGCAGCAGCCCGTCGCGGATGCGGGCGAGATCGGCCATGCGGTCCTCGACCTCGACGAGCTTGGCCCGGGCGCGCTGCTGCAGGTCCGGGGTCGGGTGGCGGCGGCGCCCGGCATCGAGCAGATCGGCGACCTCGTCGAGGGTGAACCCCAGCCGCTGGGCGGACTTGACCACCCGCAGCAGCGCGACCGCGTCGTCGTCGTACTCGCGGTAGCCGCCCAGGGTGCGGCGGGGTTCGGGCAGCAGGCCGCGGCGTTCGTAGTAGCGCAGCGTCTGCACGTTCACCCCGGCCGCCGCGGCCAGCTGCCCCGACCTCATGACCGGCTCCTTCACACCCGTGCCGCGTAGGCGGCCTGCGCCTGCGCGGTCAACCCGTCGAGCACCACGACCCGGCTGTCGGGCACCCGCACGTCCACCACCACCTCACCGTCCCCGCCATGCACGTCGAAGTCGAAGAACGAGCAGCACGCGGACTCCCGCGCGGTCAGATCCCGGGCCTGGTCCTCGACGCCCTCGCCGTCGTCGAGGCGCAACCGCAGCCACCCCGGCTCCTCGCGGCGCACTTCCTGCAGCGAGGCGAACAGGCCGTCGAACTCGGCCAGCCGCGTCGGCCGGTCGGCCGTCGGCAGCGTGCACGCGTCGGCCGGCACCCATGCCAACTCCGACCGCGCCCCCTCGACGCGGCCCGCCGCGAGCTCGAACAGGTCCCGCAGCACCGACTCGGGCTGCGCCCCCACCACCTTCGCCACCTGCTGGCCCCGATCGAGCACGAACAGCGTCGGTGTCGATGAGACGCCGAAGCGCTCCACCAGTCCCGGGCTCTCATCGGCGTTGACCTTGACGAACTTCACCGGCGCCGCGAACTCCACGGCCAACCGGTCGAGGACCGGCGCGACCCTGCGGCAGTTGCCGCACCAGGTCGCGAAGAACTCCAGGACGACTGGCACCGGCGACGACGCGACCTCCTGGCCGAACGCCTTCTCGGCTACCTCTACCGTCATTTCCGCCTCCGTGGGGCCGTTGCTGACAACACCCACGACGTTAAGTCTGTACCGCGGTACAGCCTTCAACGTGTCCCCGCTCACACACTGCCGGGCTCGTCGCCGGAGGCCGAGGCCTGCAAGTCGCACCGGCCGGCTCTGCAGCGGCCGAGGACCGACTCGATGTCGGCCTGCACGGCCGCGAGTTCGGCCAGGCGGGCCCGGGTCCGGTCCAGGACAGCTTCCAACCGCCACCGCTGGGAATCGCAGGAGGCATCGCCGCGGTCGTGCGTCCGCAGCGCGTCGGCGACCTCATCCAGCGTCATGCCCAACCCTTGAAGGCGCCGGGCCAGCTTGATCGTGGGCACGGCCGCGTCCGAGTAGAGGCGGTAGCCCGACGGCAGCCGCTCGGCGGGCTGGAGCACACCGCGACGCTCGTAGTAGCGCACGGTGTCCACGCTGACCTCGGCCAGGCGAGCGACGGCACCGATCTTCAACAAAGACCCTTGACTCTGGACCACGCTCCAGACTTTACGGTTTTCCTGCCAGCATCGAAACCACCAGGAGCCCGAAGCCATGAACGATCACACCACCAGTCCCGACTCCGCCGAGACGGCCCCACCGACCGCTGTCGTCTGCGACATGACCGACGCACCCGACACCGGCGAGCAACGCCTGGCCGAGTACGCCCGACTGTTCGCGACGACGCTCGTTTCCCGAGAACGCATCCCGGCCGGGTTCCGGTGGCGGCTGCGTGCCGACGCCGGCGTCGAGGCCTGGGCCCGAGACCTGGCGGCCCGGGAAATGGCCTGCTGCGCGTTCCTGTCCATCACCATCACTCCCGTTGACGGCGAGGTCTGGTGGGACACCAGAACCATTGACGACCCGGCGGCCGGCGCCGTGCTGGAACTGATGTACGGGTTGCCCGAGGCCGAGTGGGCGGATGTCGACGAGATGCACGAGCGGTTCGTCCGGACCACGGGCGTGCCCATCGTGGTCGCCGACGGCCCGGTGACCCGTCTGGCTACGCCTGAGGAGATCCGCACCGGGACCGGCCCGGCTCCCACAGTCTAGATCGTTCAGGCCCTCCAGCTCACCCAGAACGTCTACTTGGACTAATACCTGGTCTCAAAACCCATGATTGACAAGGCGACGAAGGTTGATCAGGACCCCATCGCCGGTCAAACCCGCGGAGGAACGCCGCGGCAACGCCTGGTTTCCGGCGGTGGGGTGACCTGATCAGGGGTTCACGGGATCCCGCTCGGGAACGCCCGGTCGGTCAGGTCGTGGTCGTGGTGCGGGCGGCTTTCGCGAGCCGCTTCCAGGCCCGGCCGAGTGCGGCGTCGGGCAGGTGGGTGTTCTCGCGCTGGTGGAGCAGCCCGAAGGTGAAGCCGTTGGAGCCGTGCTGGTGGGCCTGGGCGCCGAGTTCGCGCAGCACGGGGAGTGCGACGGCGGCGTCCTGGTGGTCGCCGAGCATCTCCTGCACCTGCTTGGTGCGGTTGATCAGGGTGCGGGAGGGTTTGCCGAGCACGGGGGCGGCGGCTTCGGTGGCGTAGCGCAGGCGTTTCGCGGCCTTGCGGGCGTCGTGCAGTTCGGTGTCGCGCTGCGGGCCCTGGGGGAGTCGCTCGGCCCTCCGGACGTGGGCATCGACCCGGCGGTAGGTCCGCTGGATGATCGTCGGGAGGTGTCGGCGCGCGGGCTCGTCGGCGAGGGGGTTCAGCGGGGGATCGGCGAGCAGGGCGTCGATCGTGCCGAGCAGGGCCAGGTAGCGGTCGCCGTCGAGGGCGGCGACCAGCTCGTCGCGGGCGGCGGCGCGGCGGTCGGCGAAGTACCGGGTCAGCTGGGCCCGCACCGGGCCAAGGACCAGTTCGTCGGGGAGTTCGGCGAGTGCGCCGGTGATGCGGTGGTCGAGCACTTCGAGGTCGCGCACGGTGCCGAGGACACCGGCGAGCCATTTCAGCTCGTCGGCCAGGGCGCGGGTTCGGCCGCGGTCGGTGACCCGTCCGTAGGCCTGCAGGGCGCTGCGCATGCGGCGGGTCGCGACGCGCGTCTGGTGGACCGCGTCGGGGAGTTCGCGGCGCACGGCGGGGTCGCCGTTGCGGATGGCTGCGGCCTGGTCGTGGAGGTAGGCGAGGACGACGTCGCCGAGGGTGGACCTGCGCCCGGCGCGGCGAGGAACAGGGGTGGCGGGGACGCGGTGGCCCAGGACCCGGGCGAGCTTGGAGGGGGCGTCGGAGCGGCGGACGCCGGCCTTGCGCAGGAGTCGTTCGAGGTGGTCGAGCAGCTCCGGGTCGCCGTGCCCGCCGAGTTCGATCTCGAGCTCGCGCCAGGACATCGGGTCGCCCGCGCCGGTGGAGTCGGTCGTGTCGGTGGAGGCGCGGGCGGTGACGTGGTCGTCGACGATCTCGATCAGGTTCCGTCCCTGGTCGTCGGTCAGTCGCCACTGGTGGCGGACGGTGGTCAGGTCGGCGACCGGCACCAGCGCCGCGCCGCGGGTGAAGACGCGGGCGAGCCCGACCAGTGCGGCCGGGGGCTGCGGGTTGCGGCGGCGGGCCTCGCCGCGGGTGAAGCCGACCCGGATCTCGTCGCGGCTGTCGCCCCCGGCGGGCAGTTTCAGGTGCCAGCCCTGATCGGTCCCGCCGCGGCGGCGGCGCAGCGTCACCCCGGCGGCGGCCAGGTCCAGGTTCGGGGTGTCGAAGTAGACGGCTTCGAGGAGCAGCTCCTCGGGCCCGACGGTGTCCTGCACGCCGGGCAGTCCTGACCAGCGCGGTAGCTGCGTGTCCTGGTCGAGGTCGTACTTGCGTTCGGTCTCCCGCACCGTGGCCGTCACCTGGTCTGCGTACCCGACGCGAGCGGCTGCACACCAGATGGACGACGAGTTAACCCGCGTGATTCTGTCGGAGGAGGACGGACGGTGAGGCGCTGGTGCGCAAGCGGAGATGTTCACGGTGGAGATGTCGCCCACCGTCTTGGTTGAAATAGGGCCGCTCGGGTGCCGATCCTGCTGGGTCCCTCGGTGACAACCTTGTCGGGGATGTGGTAAGTCACGATGGTTGTGCTTTGTCCCCTTGCCTCGATGTCGCCGACGAGCGCACCTGTGCTTAGTGCTGGCCCGTCGTACCCGCGAGCCGAGCTTGCCCTCGCGGGCTGAGCGTGGCGTCTTGGTCATCGTGGCCACGGTACTTCCCGGTGAATGGCAGTGACGGCTGCGGCGACGGCTGCGGCGGTGGGCCCGGCGGAGCACCCTTGGAGGTATGCGTGAGCAGTACTACCACGACCCGCAGGCCCCGTCGGTGAACTCGCTGGCGCCGACGGCGTTCGCCGCAGTCCGCGACGAGCGGGGCCGGATCCTGCTGGTCCGGCGGGTCGATGACGGAAACTGGGAGCTGCCCGGTGGGCGGGTCGAGTTCGGTGAGTCCGCGAGCACGGCAGCCGAGCGGGAGGTCGCCGAGGAGAGCGGGGTGGCGATCACGGTGACACGGCTGGCCGGGGTCTACACCGATCCCGGTCACGTCATGGTGTACCCGAGCACGGGCGAGGCCCGACAGGAGTTCGCGGTCTGCTTCCACGCCCAGCCGGTCGCAGGTGAGCCCCAGCCCGACCACGAGGAAACGTGTGAGGCGACGTGGGTCGACCCGTCCCGGCTCGATGTGTTGCCGATCCACCCCGGCATGCGGGTCCGCATCGACCATGCCGTCGCCGGCGATGACGCCCCACCTCACGTGTGCTAACCCACCGCCCGCCACCCGCGCGGCGTCGTGCACCGCAGCATCCAGGCGAGCGCGCGGTCAGTTGACGGCATGGCCGCAGCTGCCGGCGTCGGCGAGGTAGCGACGGCGGGCGAGGAACTCAGCGGCGATGTCGATCGGCTCGGCGGCGGACAGGTCGAGGTCCTCGCCGAAGCCAGTGATCCGCAAGAGCCGGGCGACGGTATAGGCAAGGCGCGTGATGCTCAGACGCACCCCGTGGCTTCTAGCGAGGCGCTGGGCTTCGAGGAGCACCGTGGTGCCGTGCCCGCTGAGGAACGTCAGGTCCTCGAGATCGAGCACCACATCGCGTCGGTCGCCGAGGTGGTCGCTGAGGTGCCGGCGCAGGACGGTGACGGTGGCGAGATCGAGTTCGCCGCCGACGCGCAGGATCACTACGCCCTCGCCGACCCCGCGACCTCGAACGGTGATACCCGGCGCGCTGGGCGGATCATCGGTCAAATCTGTGTCCTTCTCCTGGCCTGACTACGAGGGTGCGCGCTGAGGGTGGCGCCCTGAACAGGCTCGCGTGGTCGCTACAGACCAACCAGCCCGGCGTCATGAACACCACCTGAAGAGTCACCACAGGCGAGGCCCTCAAGGCTGCGCCGCCACGAACGGTGTAATAGGGGCCGCGGCAGATTGAACCGCGGGCCCGCGCGCACGCCAGTCGTGGCCTCGGCAAGCTCGGCGCTCGCCGAGATCGTGCGACCGTCCTGCGGCGCCCCTGACCGGCTGACCCCACGTCGCTTGCCGGCCGGGTCAGTCGCCGTTGAGCGGGACGGGATCATGTGCCCGCTCGGCTGGACCCGCCGCGCAGGACGTGGCGCAGGTGGGACTCGACCTGGTGGAGGTCGAGCAGTGTCAGGAACTCGGCGCGGTCCCGCTCCCGGTCGTACGCGGGCGGGCCGCAGACCCAGCCGCCCATCCGTAGGTGCGCGCTCAACACAGCTGAGGGACGGCGACGCCAGGACCAGGGCGCCACGGCCCGGTCCCACGGCTGCAACGGCCGTGCGCGGTAGGGGGCTGGCGCCGGTGTCCGCAACGGCGCGAGGTCGGGACTGCCCAGGGTTCGGTTGAGTCCGGTCTGGGCGCCGTGGTCGGAGTGGAAGATCGCCCCGGCCAGTGAGCCGCGGGTGTCCCGGGCGGCGTGCAGCGCGTCGGTGATCAGGTCGGTGCGCATGTGCTCGGCGACCGCTCAGCCGGCCAAGCGCCGGGAGAAGCAGTCGATCACCCGTGGCCAGGTACAAGTTGCTGCCGTCGGCGATCGGGAGGTAGGTGATGTCGCCGACGTAACGCTGGTTCGGGGCCTTCGCGGTGAAGTTCCGCCCCAGCAGGTCGGGCACGGTGTGATCGGCGGGCTCGAGCACGGTGGTGCGGACGCGGCGGCGTAGCCGCAGCCCGGCGATCTTCTCGTGGCGCATGACCCGGGCGACCCGCTTGTGGTTCACCCGGGCGGCGGGATCGGCGCCGTCGTTGAGCTCGGCGGTGATCCGGGGGACGCCTTGGGCGCGGTCGCCGGCGTGGATCGTGCGGATCCGCTTGGCCAACACGGCGTCCGCGGCCACCCGCGAGGCCCGGGCGGGCGCGACGGCCAACCAGGCGTAGAAGGACGAGCGGGTCACCTCGACGATCTCGCACAGCCGCTTCACCTCGAAGGCGTTCTGGTGGTCAGCGACGAACTGGAAGCGGTTCACCAGCGCGTCTCCCCGGCGAAATACCTGGCCGCCTGACGCAGGATGTCCCGCTCGGTGGCGAGCTTGGTCTGCTCGGCCACCAACTGGGCGTTCTCGGCCTGCAACGCCGCGACCCGGGCATGCAACGCCGCCAACTCCCCGCCCGCCGGGCCGGTCCGGCGTCCTGCCGGCGAACCGGAGGTCGACGAGCCGGTCGCCGCACCCGCCCTTGTCGTGACAGCGGTCGTGGTGGTGCTGGTCGTCGGCGTGTCCGGGTCCAGCGCCGCCACCCACACGTGCAGGGTGTGCCGGGAGATCCCCAGATCTGCGGCGATGCCCTTCAACCTGGCGTTCGGCGTGGAACGGTACAGGTCGACGGCCTGCCGCCGGAACTCCGGCGAGTAGGTCTTGCGGGCCATGCTCGGATCATCTCGCTTCCCCGGCCGTGGCCGGATCCAGCGTGTCCAAGATCAGGGGTCAAGGCCCGAGTTCGACCTGCTCGCAAGGCTCCTCGCGGAACCGGATGAGCGATTAGCCGGGCCACGCTGATGGCGGAGGTGTGGGACGAGCACTGGTTCGGGTCGACGCGGACGCTGGACGTCCACGTTGCCGCCCTGCGGCGCAAGCTGGCAGAGGCTGCGCAGCCCGGTGCGGTACCGGAGATCGTCACCGTGCGTGGGCACGGTTACCGTTTGCAGGATCCGTCACTCTGGTCCGGACTCGTCGGATGCCGGTCAGCTGCGGGAAGAAACAGCGTGAAGGTGGGGGGCGGGCGTAGGTCAGTCGGAGGCGGCCGCCTTCGGCTTCGGCGAGGGTGCGTGCCAGCGACAGCCCGACGCCGTGCCCTCCGGCGGTGTCCGCTCGGCGCGCGAACAGGGCTGTCTCGGGGACGGTGACGCCATGATCGGATACGTGAATGGCTAGAACCTCGCTGGCGTCGCGGGCGGTGACACCGACCGCGCCGTCGCTGTGGGCCGCGGCGTTGTCGAGCAGCACGGCGAGCACCTGCCGCACTGCGGTTCCGGACGCCACGCATGGTGGGAGATCCGGGTCGACTCTGATGTGGAGGGGGCGCTGCACGGTGGTTGGGCGGCGGTGCCAGTCGTGCCGCAGCTCGTCGAGGACCTCGTCGACGTCGATGGGTTCGACGTCGCACCGGTTGTTCCTGGCCAGGGCGAGCAGGTTCTCGACGGTTCGTTCCAGCCGCTCGACTGCGGCGAGGGCGGCGGCGAGTGAGGGTGTCGGGTCGGCACCGGAGGTGTCCATTGTCGTCTCGAGTTCGAGTCGGAGGCCGGCCAGTGGCGTGCGCAATTGGTGAGAGGCATCCGCGGAGAAGGAGCGTTCGCGTTGCACGAGGTGTCCGAGTCGTTCGGCGGTGGAGTTCAGCGAGTCGCCGACCGAGGCGATCTCGGGGATGGCCGCCGGTGCTGCTCGGACGCTGAAGTCGCCGTCGCCGAGGCGCCGGGCGGCAGTGGACGGCTGCTCGACGGCCTGGCGATCGTGCTCGCCCGTCTCCTCGCGACAAGGTAGACCGCCCCGACCGAGGCACCGGCGAGGGCGGCCATCGTCAGCCACGCCAACCATACGGAGCGGTCCACGGACAGCGCGGGGGTGGCGGCGTGGCCCTCGACGAGGTCTGCGGCGACGGCGAGCGCGGCGGCCTCGGCCACCCGCTCCAGATCACGCAGCTCGTTCGCCTCCGCGTACCGCCCGATCGCCACCGCGAGCGGGAGGCACAAAGGGCGCCGGCCAGCACCGCAGCAGTCATGCTGAACTGCACGAGCCGCCGACGCATAGCCAGGCTCCGTCCTCGACCGCCTCCGAGCGTTTCGGCATCGTCGTGGGCCTGCCACAACCCAGATGGGTCACCAGAGCGGTTTGCCAACTGCTCACCTGAGTTGAGCTCGTTCTGACACCAGCTCTCGTAACATCCTCCCGTCGATACAGCACGGGACGTTGGCCACAGTCGCTGCTCGTGACGTCAGCAGACACGCTGCATCCAGACCGAGGACGGGTCAACCGGTCCCGCTGCGGGCAGTCAGGAGTGGCATGCCAAAGAGGGAGTCCCCGTGGCACTCGTACTGGGCGGACAAGACGACCCCGCAGTACGCCCGTGACGACGATGACCACTACCGCGAGTACGCAGCCGAGCTGCGGCTGCTGTTCCCCGATTCGGCACCCGGGCGGATCCTGGAGATCGGGTGCGGCAACGGTGCACTCCACCGACCCCTGGGCTTCGACGAGTGCGACCGTTACGTCGGCGTCGACTTCTCCGAACGGATGCTCGGCGTCTTCCGCGAGTCCGACCCCGACGTCGAGCTGGTGCAGGCCGATGGGGCCTCGTATCGGTCTGACGCCGAGTTCGACCTGATCTTCTCCAGCCAGGTCGCGCAGTACTGGAACCGCGCCGAGCTCGCCGAGCACCTCGTCAACGCCCGGTCCATGCTCGCGCCGCACGGCGCCGTGGTCATCAGCGGCATCCCGTGGTCACGGATGCGCCTGGCCTACGCGCGGGGCGATATGACGGGTGGGCGGCGCCGCTCCCTACCGGTGGCGCTTCTCAGCTGCTTTAGGGAGCTCGCCCGCAAGCGCCTCGGGCAGTGGTACGAGTTCTCCGATCTCAGTCGGCTCGCCGAGCGATGCGGGCTGGACCTGCGCTGCTACGGATCGATGCACTACCCCTACCGGTTCCACGCCGTGCTCCGCCGGTGACGTCGTAGCACCTCGCCGGCGGGCATCGAGCTCACCCCCGGAAGTTCCTCGACCTGCTCAAGGTTCTACGAGCCCGCTGGACCGGTGAGAAGCTCTTCCTGATCTGCGACAACTTCTCCCCGCACCGCGCCACCGCACCGCGCCACCCCGCCGTCCGCGCCTGGTCCGCCGCCAACGATGTCGAGCTGGTGTTCCTGCCGACCGACGGGTCCTGGCTGAACTGGATCGAGGCCGAGTTCGCCGCGCTGCGCTACTTCGCCATGCTGCCCCGCGACCAGCTCGCCGCACTGCCCGTCGACGCGACCGCCCAGCAGGTGCAGGAAGCCACCGCCACGACCGGCTACTCCCGGTTCCCGCTCGTCGACCACGACGGCGGCATCACCAGCTACCTGCACGTCAAGGACACCCTCGGCCGCGGCCGGGACCAGCGGGCCGGTCCGGCCGGCTCGGGCGGCCCATGCCCACCGTCGCCGCCGACGACTCCCTGCCGGTCACCCTCGACCCGTTCGTCGCCGACGACTCGCACGAGCTGCGCACCCCGCTGACCACCATCACCGGCTGGGCCGAGCTCTACCCAGAGCAGGGTGCGCGGCGCGGACCAGGTGTGGCGGTGGTCGTGCTGCTGCTCTGGCTGCGCTCGTCGGCCGCCGCGGCCGTCCCGGTGCTCGCCGCGGTGGTCGGGGTCGCCACCGGGCTGGGCGTGCTCGACCTGCTCGGGCACGTCGTCGACGTGCCGACGGTGGCGCCCACTCTGGCCACCATGATCGGGCTCGGGGTGGGCGTGGACTACGCGTTGTTCCAGGTGGTGCGTACGCGCCGGCTGCTGGCCGACGGGCTCGCGGTCCAGGAGGCGGTGCGCCGCTCGGGTGGCAGTTCGGGACACGCGGCGATGTTCGCCGGGGCCACCGTGGTGGTGGCGCTGTCCGGGCTGGCCCTGGCCGGCAACGGGTTCGTCGGCGCGCTGGGCCGGGCGTGCGCGGATCTCCGCCGGGTCCGGCATCGAAACCGGACCGGCCCAGGTCGCCGGAGAACCGCGTTCGCCGGTCCGGCACGGGATCAGCGCGATACGTTCAGCGACTGGTCGGCGGCCGCTCTCCGCGCCGCAGGACCGGCAGCCGTTCCACGGCCCCGGCGGCAGTGGCCAGCAACCGGTCCGCCGGGCCGAGCGCGGCGGCCAGCCGGCCGTGGGTGAGCTTGTCGAGCTGCTGCAGGTGGTCTCGGGTGCGGTCGAGCACGGTGAGCGGCAACGCCGACAGCGTCTGGCCCGGTGGGCGCCGGGAGACGACCGGGTGCGCTCTGGTGGGGGAGGTGCGCCGCAGCAGCTCCCACTGCCAGCCCAGCACCCGCAGCTGAGGTGGGTTCAGCACCTGCTGGAGCCGCGGCAGCAACTCGTCCTCCTCGGTGCGCACGTCATCGTCGAGCACCTCGAAGGTGCGCTCGAGCAGCTCGGAGTGCCCCGGATCCCCCGCGGAGGAGCGGTCGAGCAGGGCCACCATCTCGTTGACCGCCTGGTGGTCCTCCTCGATGTGCAGGGTCACCGGATCGCCTTCGGGCAGCGCGCGGCGCGCGGCGGGGAACAGCACCGCCTCTTCGGCGAAGGCGTGGGTGAACACCAGGCGGGCGATGGCCCGCAGGGTGATTGCGTGCTCGGTGCCGTCGGCCTTCTCGGTGGCCCGGGCCTGCGCCATGAGCCGGGAGAGCCGGGCGTGATCGGCGCGCTGGCGGGCCAGGATGCTCGTCGGGCCGCCCAACTGCTCGACGCTCTGCTCGGCGATCGAACCGGGACGCGTCATGATCGCTTTCCTCCTGCTGGGACGGTCAGGTCGTCCGTTGTCCGATCGGGTGCGGTAGTTGCCCGGGTGGGTCGGCTCGCGCGCGCTGCTGCATCGCCGACGGCGGTGAGCAGGCGGTCGGGGACCAGCCGGCCGGCGAGCGCGGTCACCGGTTGAGCCAGGGCGGTCACCGCGGTGGTGACCGGGCGGTGCAGCTCCCACCAGGTGTAGGCGCTGCTGCCCAGGGTGATCCCGCCGACCGTGCCCTCGACCGTGTCGTGCGCGGTGAGCGGCGCGTCGAGGTTGTCCGGGGCGTCGGCGCGCTTCGCCTCGCCGGTGTCGTGCAGTTCGTAGCCGAAGCGTCGCAGGAGCGCGTCGAGCAGCCGCGGCGCGAGCGACTCCGTGGTGATGATCGCCTTGGCTGAGCCGCCGATCACGACGTCGCGGACCGGGTGCGCCGCGGCGTGCGCGATGGCGTCGGCGACCACCCGGGCGGGGTAGGCCGGCGGCGGGGCGACGGGTTTGACCCCGGTCTTCGTGCGGGGTTGTCGAACAGCGGGGTGTTGATGGCGGCAGGCATGATCTGGGTGACGCTGACCGGTACTCCGTCGCGCTGCAGTTCGACTCGCAGCGCCTCGAGGAAGCCGTCGAGGCCGTCCTTGGAGGCGCAGTACGCGGTCTGCAGGGGGATGGATCGCTTTGCGCCCATCGAGGACATGGAGATAAACGCCCCGCCGAGGTCGCGCAGGTGCGGCAGCGCGGCCTTGGCGCCGTGCACCTGACCCATCAGGTTGACCTCCAGGACCCGGGCGAACTCGGTGGGGGTCGTGTCGTCGAAGCCGGCGACCAGGAGCACACCGGCCATGTGCACCCAGGTGTCGAGCTGTCCGTAGGTGGCCACGGCCCGCTCGGCGACCGCCTGCACCTGGGCGGGTCGGTGACGTCGGCCCGCACTGCTGTCGCCGAGCCGCCGCGGCCGGTGATCTCGGCGACGAGGGAGCGCAGCCCCGGCTCCCCGCGCGCGGCGACGACGACCCTCGCGCCCTGCTCGGCGAACCGCAGCGCGGTGGCGCGCCCGATCCCGCTGGACGCGCCCATCACCACGACGACCTGCTCCGACACCGGCTGAGCTGCAACGACTGTCTCCCGGTGCTCACGCTGCCACCGGGTCGACGGTCGTGTGGTGGAGGGGGCGGGCTGTGCGGGCGGCCTCGCGGACGAGCCGCAGGATCGCGCCGGGGGTGTCGGACTGCGGGGCGTGGCCGGCTCCGACCAGCGGTCGGAAGCGGGAGCCGGGGACGACGGCGAGGAAGCGCGGGGTCTGCCCGGCGGCGATGAGGTCAGCGGTGCCCTGGGCGAGGATCACCGGGCAGTCGATCTGCCCCAGGCCGAGCGGGACGTCGGCCAGGACGGCCCACCAGAGCAGGCGCCAGAAGCCGGTCGCGCCGGCGAAGCCGCCGCGGAGCGCGCCGACCTCGGCCTCGCCCGCCAGCCACGGCGCCGACCGCAGCCCGGTCAGCATCAGGGTGCGCCCCAGCCCGGAGCGCGAGGCGCGGCCGATGATCGGCCGGAGCGGACGCGTCAGCACACGGGCGGCGCCCATCATCGCGCCCTGGTACACCCGCTCGGGGGGCAGGTTGAGGCCGGAGGGTGCGATCGCCACGACGGACCGGGCCCGTCCGCGGACCGCGAGCTCGAGGGCGAGGCGGGCGCCGAGGGAGTTGCCCAGGACGTGCACCCGGGCGATGCCGAGCGCGTCGAGGTCGGATTCCAGGGTGTCGGCGATCGCGGCGACGGTCGGGCGGACCGCCAGCGCTGCGGAGTCGCCGTGGCCGGGCAGGTCGGGGGCCAGGACGTCGTACTCGGTGTCGAGGCGGGGGCGGAGCGCGGTGAAGTCGGCGTGGGTGCTGCCGATCCCGTGCAGGAGCAGGAGGGGTTCACCGGATCCGGTGCGATCCCACGAGAGGTTGAGTGTCATCGGTGTCGATGTACCCGTGTCGGAACGGCCTGACCGCTGTCGATCTCAGCTCTGGATCACAGCTCTGCATCACAGCCCGAATGCCCGAAGCGTGGCTGGGTCGTGCGGCCCGCGAGCTCCCCGAGTGCCAGCCGACGCGGCCCCGGCCGTCCACCCGGATCCGCGACCAACGGGCGGCGAGTAGCCACGACCTCGGCACGACCGTCAGCGCAACCGCACCGTCATCGCCCCACCGGCAGCGCACAGGTTGAAGATCAAGCTCAGGCCGGGCTGGCGCTGAGCTCGAACCACACCCTCTTGCCGTTGTCGTGCCGGTCGCTGCCCCACCGGTCGGCGATGGCGGCGAGGAGCCGCAGACCATGGCCGCCAGGGGTGGCATCGGTGCGCAGGACAGGTGGGGTCGGGGACTCGTCGATGACGGCGACGTGCAGCACCGGACCGGACAGGAGCAGCTCGACCTTCAGCGGCGGGTCGGCGACGACGTGCCGCAGGACGTTGGTGACCAGCTCGCTGAGCAGCAGCACGGCGTCCTCGCGCAGTTGCTCGGCCGACCAGGCGGCGAGGAGCGTGGCGACGACGTGGCGCGCCACGGGCACGCTGTCCGGGGAGGCGGGGAGGTCGATGCTCGCGCGCAGGTCGGCCGCCGCCGCGGTCATCGGGGCTCGCTCCGGTCCCCCGAGTCACCGTCGAGGCCAGGTGGGGGGAGCACCTCGATCTTGTCGAGCAGCCCGAGGATCGTGAACACGCGCAGGGCTGGTCCGGAACCGAGCCGCACGGCGAGTCGTCGTCCGTCGGCGCGTGCCCGCTCGTCGGCGAGCAGGACCAGCCGTACGCCGGTCGAGTCGATGAACCGCAGTGTGGTGAGGTCCAGGATGAGCAGCTTCGGCGCGTTGCGCTCGGCCTCCTCGACGCGGCGCTGAGCGCGGTCGAAGGTGGTGAGGTCGAGCTCGCCGTCGAGCGCGACCTCGGCCACTCCGTCGGCGGGGGCCGTGCCGTAGCCCTGCGGCTCGGCGGTCACGGTGCTGCCTCGATGAGGAGGATCGCCACGTCGTCGCGCAGCCGCCCCTGCTGGAACGTGACCACCTCGGCGAGCAGGGCTTGGGCGAGCGTCTCGGCGGTCGGCCGCCGCGGCGCCAGCACCGCTGCGGCCAGCCGATCGGCTCCGTAGTAACCGTCCACTCCGCGCGCCTCCGTCACACCGTCGGTGTAGAGCACCATCATGTCGCCACTGTTCAGCTCCAGTGTCACCTCGGTGAGGTCCACCTCGGGGTACACGCCGAGCAGCGTGCCCGCTGTGCGCACGGCTTCGACCCGCCCTCCACGGCGGACGAGCGGTGGGGGGTGACCCGCGCTGACCAACCGCACCGTAGCCCCGCGCGGGCCGAGGTCGACGCGGCCGTGCACGGCGGTGGCGAACCGGCCGGACCCCCCGGTGGTCTCGTGGCGCATGGCCTGGTTGAGCCGCTGCAGGACCTCGACCGGGTCGAGGCCGTGGCCGATCTCGGCGCGGACGGTGTGCCGGATCAGCGCGGTGAGCGCGGCGGCCTCGGCGCCCTTGCCGCACACGTCGGCCACGATGAACGCCCACCGGTCGGGGGGGCCGGCCGGAATGACGTCGTAGAGGTCGCCGCCGACGTGGACGTCGGAGTCGTCGGCGGTCTGCGGCTGGTAGCGGGCGGCCAGGCGCAGCCCGGCGACCGGCGGCAGAGCCGAGGGCAGCAGGGCCGCCTGCAGCGTCTGCGCGGTGTGGTGCTGGTGCTGGTAGAGGCGTGCGTTGTCCAGCGCGACCGCGGCTGCGGCGGCCAGTTGCTCGGCGAAGGCGAGGTCGGCGCGGTCGAAGCGGTGGCCGGACTCGGCCTGCACCAGCGTCATCGCGCCGAGGCTGCGTCCCCGCACGACCAGGGGCACGACCATCGCCGAGCGCATGCCGAGCGACCGCAGTAGCGCGAGGTGCTCGTCATCGGCCGCGGCTGCCACGAGCAGCTCGTCGGGGATCTCGGCGAGGTGGACGGGCTCGCCCGTGCGGCTGACCTGGATCGCGCCGCCGGGGGCGTCCGGGTCGGGCGGGTAGCGCTCCTGCAGCTGTGCCACGAACGCCACCCTCGCGGGATCGTGGTGTGCGACTGCCACCCGCTCCACCTGGCTGCCGCGCGTCAGGTGCACAGCGCACCAGTCGGCGACCTCGGACACCACGAGCTCGGCGAGTCGCTGCAACCGCTGCTCCACCACGAGCGGTGCTTCCATCAACCGCGCGGTCCGGGCGAGGAAGGTCATCCGGTCGCGCTCCCGCTCGGCTCTGCCGCGGGCGGCTTGTTCGGCCACGTGCAGCCGTGCCCGATCGAGGGCCTGGGCGCACAGTGCGGTGACCGCGAGCAGGAAGTCGCGCTCGTCCGGGGAGAACACCCGGGGTGTGAGGAAGCTGAACACGACCGCGCCGAGGTCGCGCTCCTCCACGCGGAGCGGGAGGCAGGCGGTGGCTTGCACCCCGCCCGACGTCCCGACCGGGGCCATGTCGGGGAAGCGGAGCCGCCACTGCGTGGAGTCCTCGATCCATACCGGCTCGCCGTCCAGCACGGCGTTCGACAGCGGCCGCCCGCGTTGCAGCTCGATGCGCTCGTAACGGCGGACGAGCTCGGCCGGCCAGCCGGTGGAGTGCAGCGCGGTCAGGGTCGTGTCGTCCGTGCGCGAGTACACCGAGGCGGCGTCGGCCCCCAGCAGGTCGGCTGCGGTGGTGGCGACCAGCCGGCCGATGGCCGACGGCGTCACCGCCCGCAGCAGCTCGCCGACAAGGTGCCGCAGCGCCGTTCCGGTCGCTGTGCTCCCCCCGGTCCACATAGCCGTGTCGAGCGCGTGCAGGACGACGCCGCCGGGGACGGGGAGGCACTCCACGATGAGCTTCGGCTCCAGCAGCTCAGCGGTCGTCCGCTCGTGGTGGACGAAGGCGCGGTCCACGGCATCGCGTAGCCGCCGCGCGTGCGCCGGCACCGGCTCGCCGACGACCAGGCCCCGCAGCAGGCTCCGGGCAGCCGGGTTCACCCGCGTGACGACGTGGTCGGCGCCGGTCGTCAGGGCCATCGGCACCGGGAGCTCGTCGATCGCCCACGCGATGTCGCCGGTCACGGCTGCACCTCGTCGGGGGCCATGGCACTGTCCACCGGATCGGCGCCGTCCGGGGGCGGGGCCTGCCCCGGCATGGTGAACGCGATCCGGGTACCGGTGCTGGTGGGCTCCAGCACGACGTCTGTGGTGAGCGTGCTGATCACCGCCAGACCGCGGCCGCGGTAGCCGCGATCGGCTGGAGGGGGCCGCCACCTGCCGTAGTCGCGCACCTCCACCCACACGCCGCCGTCGCCCGCCCACCACACCGAGTAGTCGAACTCACCGGGACGGCTGTCCCGGTAGGCGTGCTCGACGGCGTTGGTCACCGCCTCGCTCACCGTCAGCTCAAGGTCCGCGACGCTGTCCTCGGCGAGCCCGGCCCGCTCGCCCCACGCGGTGAGCGCTCGGCGCACGGCGGGCACGCTGCGCGGATCGGCCGGCAGCCGTCCGGCCAGTGGCGGCGGCACCAAGCGGACCACGATCAGGGCCGCACCGCTGGCGCGGACGGTGGCGTCGGCGCGCAGCTGGGCCGCGAGCGACCTGGCCAGGGGCTTGGGACCCAGGTCGTGCCGGGAAGCGGTGGCGAGGCGTTCACCCACGATCGATCCAGCGCTGCAGAGGACGAGGGTGGTACCGGCGCCGGCCGGCTCCTCGGTGCCGGCAGCGGGCCCCGAGGTCGAGACCTGCCCGCCCGCGAGGGGGCGTGCGGCGCAGTCCGGCTCGATGACCAGGGGCCGGGCCGGACCGATCGCAGCCCACCGCACGGCGCCGCCCAGGTCCAGCACAGCGCAGAGCACGGTGCCACCGCCCTCGACGAGCTGCCGTCCGGCCACGCCCGCCGCACCCTCCAGGACCGCCCACGGCGAACGGGTCTCCACGAGGCGGGCGAGGAGGGTCCTTCGAGCCTGCTGGGCCGGGCCCACCCCGGCAGCACCGCCGAGCTGACCCACGACGACGGCGACGGCATCATCCGTGGCCTCGCAGTCGTACCAGCACGAACCGGCGCCGTCCGCCGCGGGCAGCAGGCGCGCCGCCCAGGCGAAGCGCCCCGCCCCGGGCAGCCTCGCATCAGGCATCCGCGCTCCCGGCCCATCTCGACCCGTGACCGCCCGGAGCCCCGGACGATCGCAGGCCAGTGTGACAAAGATCGGGCACACGGACGAAATGGACACCCCTCCGACTCGCCCGGGGGCGCCGGCTGCGGACGACGTGTCCGTCCGGGAAGCGCTGCTGCGGCTCCGGACCGTCGTCGACCTGGTCCGCGGAACCTGTCAGGTTGCCGTGGCCGTGAGCAGTCTCGTCCGCGCACGACACCAGCCTGACGGCCGTGCGGGCTACCGGGCGTGCTGGTGGCAGGGTGTGGCTGTGTCCGAGAGTCCCGCTGCCTTCCGGCCGGGGGTGGGCGCCCTGCTGCGAGATCTGGACCGGGCGCACCCTTCGGAGCTGGTCGATGTCTGCTCGCGCTGGCTGCGCCGGCAGGTCGGCGCCCAGGCCTGTGTCCTGTTGCTGGCCGACTACGCCGAGGCGAGCCTGGAACCGGTCGCCGCCGGTCCGCCGACCGGGCAGCTCCACCCGCAGGACCTGGTCGAGAGCGCCGCCGGGGAGGCCTACCGCGAGCAGCGCAGCGTCACCGTCGCGCTGGAGCAAGCCGAGGAGGCCGCCGCGGCCGGGGCCGCCGCCGGAGGGCTGGGCGGATCGGCGTTGGTGATCTACCTGCCGGTGTCGGTGCGCGCTGAGCGGCTCGGGGTGCTGGCCGTCACCATGCCCGACCACGGGTCGAGCCGCGATGTGCTGGAGGTGCTCGACGACGTCGCGCGGGTCCTGGGGCATGTGCTGACCGGCGCGCGCCGCTACACCGATCGGTTCGAGATCCTGCGCCGTCGCCGCGAGCTCGGGCTGGCCGCGGAGATCCAGTGGGAGCTGTTGCCCAGCCTGGCCTTCGAGCTCCCCGGGTTCTCCATCGCCGGCACGGTGGAGCCGGCCTACGAGATCGGTGGGGACAACTTCGACTACGCCATCAGCGCGCACCGGCTGACCGTGTCGGTCAGTGACGCGGTCGGCCACGGCCTCCGCGCGGCGCTGCTGGCCAGCCTCGTGTGCACGGCGATGCGCAACTCCCGACGGGCGGGCTGCACGATCGTGGAGCAGACCGATGCGGCCAACCGGCACCTGGTGGAGCAGTTCCCCGGCGCCGACTTCGTCACCGGACTCGTCCTCGAACTCGACGTCGACAGCGGCGTCGCGACGATCCTCAACGCGGGCCACCCGCCGCCGCTGCTGGTGCGCGATGGAGCGGTCAGCGAACTGCTGATCCCGCCCGCGCTGCCACTGGGGCTGATGGCGTCGACGTGCTATCCGCTGCACCCGGTCCAGCTCCAGCCCGGTGACCGTCTGGTGCTGTTGACCGACGGGATCACCGAGGCCCACCGGCGCGGTGAGCGGGAGTTCGGCTACCGCCGGCTCGCCGCACTGCTCGCCGAACACCGCGACCTCGAGCCCCCGGAACTTGTCCGGCACATCACCCGCACGGTCAGCGAGTCCTGCGCCGGCGTACTCAACGACGACGCCACGGTGGTGTGTCTGGACTGGCACCCGGCACCGCCTCACCGACCGACGACGGGCCGCCCCTCCGCGCACCCGTGACGCCACGGACCGGCCCGGGGGTCAGGCGATGGCCAGGTCCGCGTGGACGGTCTGCCGGTCACGGTCCGGGCGACGGCCAGGCGGTCGCGATCCCCTCGTCGATCCGCAGGCCGTGGCCCCCGACGGCCGGGACCCCGACCAGGCGCAGTGATCCGGCGACGGCGGGCACCAGGACGAGCGCGATCAGCGCCAACGGCACCCACCCGGCCAGCCGTCGACCGGGCCGGCACGGGGGGCGTCACCCAAGGCCAGCCGGGTCGAGCTGCGGCGAACCAGGGTCGGGCAGGGGCCGGGTGGCCGTGGTGCGCTGGTCACGCCACAACGAGTATCCGAGGCCGATCAGGGCGACGCCGAGGCGAACAGCCGCTGGTCGATCTGCGGCAGCAGGGGGATGGGAGACGATCGACGTCCACGACGTCCGAGGGCTCGAAGGGGTCCGGAGAATCCACATCCCGAAGGGGTCGTAGATGGAATCCCGTTTCGACGAGGAGACGATCGCTGATCTGGTGAACCTCGCGACGATCGACTGGATGGACATCGGCGCGTTGTCTGGTCGGCGGGTCGTGTTCTCGGTGACGACGCTCCGGTGCAGGCCAGCCGAGGCGATCGGGGAGTTGGCGGGCAGGTTGATAGACCGCGGGGTGTTGCCGGTGAGCTGGGTGCGGATCCGGACTTCCGGCCGTGGTCGGGGACGCGTGCGGAGATGGTGGATCGGATCGTGCGGGAGACGGTCGAGATCGGAGAGTACCCGTGGCCGAACGACATCGCGTGGTTCCACGGGGTGGCTGGTGCAGCGCCGGCACCGGGGGAGTAGCGCCGTCGCGCTGGCCGAGCCGAACCGGTGCGGTGGCGTCGAGCGCTGACAACAACTGTGACAACAACGTGGGCTCGCACCGACGCTCTGCGGCGACGTCGACGGTCATGTACGACCAAGGTCAGAGCGGTCGACCTGCAGTTGGTGCGGACTTCACACCGACGAGGTCATTGTGCTGTGGCTGGCCCAGGTGTTGGCCGCGGGGGTGTACGACGGAGCGGAACCGGTTGGCGGCCTCGACGATTTGCCGTGATGGTCCGGTCAGGCCCGGTGCGCCAGCGGTGGCGCCGGCACGGACCCGTCGTCAGGCGAGTCGCCGGAGCTCGGCGACCGGCCAACGACGATCGAACAGCGAGTCGTCGTCGATTGCCCGAAGTCCTTCGATCAGCCGCACGTAGCCATTCAGGTCGAGATCGCGGAGGAAGCCGAGTAGATCGGCGGCCTCGCCGGTGGCGGGCGCGACGGGGGCCACGAATCGATCGTGCAGGTCGACCACCTGCCGGACCATAGCCAGGTGTCGGGCGCCGGGGTCGACGGACGGGAAGTTGGTCGCGGCGAAGTCCTCGGTGAACACGATCGGCTGCACGGCGATCGCCGCCCGGCCGTACCGCTGGGCCAGGTGGATGAGCAGCTCGACGTCGAAGGTCTCGTCGAACGAGGTCATCTCCGGAAGCACCGGCCGCAGGGCTGCCGCGTCGAACGCCTTGAACCCGGCCTGGGTGTCCAGCACGTGCGCGAGGTCGGGGATGAGCAGAGCGCGGACGAAGTGCCGGAACAGGATGATGAGTTTGTCCGGCTTGTCGCCGGTGCTGTGCGGTTCCTCTACCGGCCCGTCTGCCTTGACCAGCACGGCTCCGGGCATGCCGTAGCGTTGGCCGAGGACGGCTGTGGCGTCCTTGTCCAGAACGGGCGCGGCCAGCGAGCCGAGTTGGGCGAGGTTCGCGGACAGGTCGGCGTCGGTGTAGCAGACGATGTGCCGGGTGTCGCGCGGCTGATCGATGGCTGTGTCGATGGCGGCGGCCAGCCCGGCCAGGATCGAGCCGCCCTTGCGGGACTGGTCGGTGCTGGTCAGTCTGCGGAGGTGGGCGGTGCTCGGGCCGGTGCCGTCGATGACGTCGGCGAGCCGGATGATCCGGACGTTGTGGTAGCCCTGCTCGGTGACGATCCCGGTCATTACGTCGGCGGAGGACGGCCGGTCCGGGCAGCCGTCGTCGCACGCGACGATGTCCCACGTGACGTCGTCGAGGCCGGCGGTGAGCCAGTCCAGCTGACGGACCTTGGCCCGGACGAAGTCCTCGCCGTGGGGATGCTCGCGGCGGTTGGCCATGCGGCCGGTCTCGCCGTACATGGCCCAGACGACACTCAGGTGCACCGGCTGCTCCGCCGCCGCCAGTCGGTGCCGCGACAGCGCGGCGGCCCGCGCCTCCGCGGCCACGGCGGGGCGGTGGTCCCCGGTGTCGTGGCCGTCGGCGTAGCGGGTAGCTAGGTCGAGAACCGCCTGATTCTCGACGTCGTCGGTGAGATCCCGTGCGTTGCTCACAGAGCGTGGATGCTACGGCTGACCCGGCGGTCCGGTGCACGGACGGTGGCCACCGCCGCGATCACCGCTGAGATCACCTCGGTGAGTGCCTTGAGCGACCAGGTCGTGGAGTTCGCGGTCCGGGCTGACGTGTCGTTCGTAGAGCGGGCTGCAGGGGTACGGGCGAGGATCATGCCGAGTTCGGTCAGGTCGTCGATCCCGATGTGGTCGGCGAGAAAGACGAACTCGCAGGTGGGTGACGGACTCCACCAGCCCATCGCGCTCGAGCCGGGTGGTCTGCTCGGATTGCTTCACACTGGAGGAGACCATGGGCTCGGCGTCGGTTGTGGGCGACGAGTCGATCGCTGGCTGTGTAGATCGACTTGTGGTCCGTGGACTTTGCGGTGGCTGCGCGGTCGTTCCGCCGTGGTTAAGTGCTCCGTCGCCTGGCTCACCTCGGGGGTGTACGACAACGCGCGGCTGTGGAGCCTGTTCGACGAGACGAAGTCCCGCCGCCCCTACATCGAGCCCGGGGAAGTGACAGGCGAGGTGGATGCTGCGCTCGTCGAGCTCGTAGCGGCTGACGGTGAAGGCCCCAGCGGGTGCGGAAGCGCCGGTGGGCAGAGTGGTCCTAGGCTCGGCTCGGCCTTGGGAGGCACGGATGCCGGTCACGGTGGGGACGTTCAACCTGAACAACCTGTTCAGGAGGTTCAACTTCCGCGCTGAGATCACCCAGGACGTTGATGGTGACGGCGAGCGCTGGAGGCCACCTACACCTTCTCCGATCCCGACCGGGTGCGGATCCGCCGCTACCGCGGTCGACTCGTCGCGGGCAAGGACGCGGCTGGCCGCGGGCACGTGGCGCGCCGTCTGCTCGGGACGCACGAGGACATCCAGGTACTGAATCGCCCCCGCGTGTCCGGAGACCTACTGGCTTGGGTGTCCTGCCGCGGCGAGGCCTGCGTGGTGACGACAGTGGGCGGCCTCCAGCTCCGCGGGTGGGATGTCTCCGCAGGCCTCGTAGAGCCGGCGGTGGTTGAACCAGTCGATGTATTCCAGGCAGGCGATCTCGACCTGCTCGACCGTGCGCCAGGGGGCCACCGGGTCGGATGAGTTCCGTCTTGAACGGTCCGATGATCGACACGGCCAGGGCGTTTGTCGTAGGCGTCGCCGACCGATCCGACTGAGGGCATTGCCCCTGCTTCGGCCAGGCGTTCGGTGAACGCGCTGTGATCCACAAGGGGCAAAGCGGGCGTGTCAAGATCGCTTGTCCGTCCACACTCGACGGACTGTGGCACAGCTGTGGCGCAAGACAACGAGAAACGGCGGTTGACGCCGGAAAGACGCTGCAACACGTCTCCGCAGGTCAACTGCCGTTTCCGGTGCCCGTCAGCAGGTCACCAAAACGCCCAGATCAGACGTCGTAGAACCTTAGAGCGTGTTTGAGATGGGTCAGGCCGGCGCCGGGAACGTCCGGCGCTGCTGCCGCGTAGCCGGCCCTCCGCGGGCGAGTCGGCGGGTGATGGTGTTGATCGCGGCCCAGCGGATCATCGCCTCCGAGACCGCGGGGTCGCGCTCGTAATCCCGGGCCAGGCGGCGGTGCGCGGTCAGCCAGGCCAGGGTCCGCTCCACCGCCCACCGGCGCGGGATTACCGCGAAGCCCTGCTGGCCGGCGGGCTTGCGCACGATGTGGATCGTGGTGCGCAGGAACCTGGTGGCCCACTCGAGCAGGCGGCCGGTGAAGGCGCCGTCGGCGAACACGAACCGGACCGGCGAGACCAGGTAGGCCTGCAGCAGCACCGGCTTGGCCCCGTCACGGTCCTGCATCGAGGCGGCGCAGACCACGACCGTGATCAGCAGGCCGAGGGTGTCGGTGACGATGAACCGCTTCCGACCGTTGATCTTCTTCCCGGCGTCGTAGCCGCGACTGTCGGCGCCGACGGTGTCGGCGCCCTTGACCGTCTGGGAGTCGACCAACCCCGCACTCGGCTCGGGGTTGCGGCCCTCGGCGACCCGGAGCTGCTCGCGGACCGCGGCCAGGATCTTCTCGGTGACCTTGGCGTCCTCCCACCGCTTGAAGTACCAGTAGACGGTCTCCCACGGCGGGAAGTCCTTCGGAAGTTGGCGCCACGAGCAGCCGGTGCGCACCACGTAAAGGATCGCGTCCACGATCACCCGGCGCGGGTGCTTCTCCGGGCGTCCACCGGTCTTCGGGGCCGGCAACAGCGGCTCGACCAGCTCCCACTGCTGGTCGGTCAGGTCCGACGGGTAGCCCTGGCGCGGTGTCTTGCGTCGTGCCATCGGTCCACGATGGACCCGGCAGGCGTCGTGATCACGCAGACACGCCGACCCATCTCAAACACGCTCTTAGGCAGGAGACTCGTTGACGTGCGTCAATGAGGGTCGCGACGGCGTTCGTGGCACATCGGTGGCACAGCACGGTGCGAACGCCAGGCACGTAGCTCGAAGCAAGTGGGGGTTCGACGAAGCTTGACCGCTTCCCGGGAACGCGGCGCTGTGACTGCTGCGTGGTTGGCCGTCCGCGTCGCCGCCAACCGACGAGGGGCGGTACTCGGAGGAGGGGAAGGCCACGGCGGTACAGATGGTGCGGGCCACCGTCTGTACGATCCCGACGGGGTCGCCGACGCGGGCGGAGCCGCCTGGACGGCGGACATCGACGGGACGTGCGGCTGACGCGGTCGACCA
>JASLAP010000131.1 GCA_030147065.1 Pseudonocardia sp.
GCCGCCCGGGCGACGCCCTGGTCGCGGAAGGCCTCCAGGAACTCCGCGTCCGAGGCGTGCAACTGGCGCATCAGGTAGACGACGGCGTCGGCCTCGGTGGGGGTGTCGTCGTCGGGGTTGAGGAACCGGACGGTGCGCCGCGAGGTCTCGGTGGACAGCGACGCGGTGCCCGGTGTGTCGATCAGGGTGGTCGCCCGCAGGCTCTGCGACGGCCAGTCGACCACCATCCGGTCCAGCTCCGCGGCCGTGCGGCCCTGCAGGTCGATCACCAGCGCGCCGTCGCGGCGGTCCACCGGCAGCGCCACCGGCTCCCCGGAGGTCGGGAAGGCCACGATCCGCGGCGCCCGCCCGTCCCGGTACCAGGTGACGATCTGCGTGCACTCCCCCGCGTCGGTGGGCGCCACCTGCTCCCCGACCAGCGCGTTGAGCAGGGTGGACTTGCCCGCCTTGACCTTCCCGGCGATCGCGATCCGCAGCGGCTCGTCGAGCCGCCGCAGGTGCCCGCCGAGCCACTCCGCGGTGCGGGGGTCGTCGGCGTAGTGCGGCAGCGCACCGGTCAGCACGGTGCGGACGGCCGCGGTCAGCCCGCCCCGCCCGGTCAGCGCCCCGGTCACCGGCCGTCGCCCGCGGGCAGGTTGTCCACCACCTGCGGGACGACCTCCTGCAGCACCGCGCACGAGTCCGGCGCCGGGGCGTCCAGCGCGGCGATCACCACCTGGCGCTCGGAGACGCCGACGTCGTACTGGCAGAACTCGCCCCGTCCGGTGAACGTCTCCAGCGCCGGGTAGCCCGACAACCGGACCCGGGTGGTGGTCGGCTCGCTGTTCTCGGCCAGCGTCGCCAGCCCGCCGCCGTCGGTGTAGAGGGTCAGGTCGAGCTCACCGGCGCCGCTGCTCCAGCGGCAGCTCGGCCCCTCCTGGGCCGGCACCGGGGTCCCGGTCCCGCCCAGCCCGGCCGCCGCCACCTGCTCGGCGGTCAGCAGGGCGCACGGCTCCACGGCCCCGGCGTCCCGGGCGTCGCCGATCTCCGGGACCGGCGGCAGCGCGGGCTCCGCCGGGCCGCACCCGACCCCTACCACCGACAGCACCAGAGCCAGTACCGCCATGTGCCAGTACCGTCCCGTCATCGCACTGCTCCCCTTCGCCCAACCAGACACCGTGCGCAACCTACCGCTGGCCGTCCGTCACCTCTTCGGGGCGTGCTCGTTCGTTAACAGTGTGTTGCCCCGACCCGAAGAGGTGACGAGGGTTCAGCCCGCCAGAACCAGCTCTCCCTGCCGTACGGAGTACTTCACATGACGCACCTGGCCTACCGCGTGGGTATCGACCTCGGCACCACCTACTCCGCCGCGGCCGTCTGCCGCGCCGGGGACCCACGCCCCGAGGTCGTCCCGCTGGGCGGCCGGACGCCGACCGTGGCCTCGATGGTGTTCCTGGCCCCGGACGGCTCGATGCTCTGCGGCGAACCCGCGCAGCGTCGTGCGGTCACCGACCCCCGCCGGGTCGTCCGGGAGTTCAAGCGGCGCCTGGGTGACGGCACCCCGCTGGTGGTCGGCGGGCAGCCGGTGGCCGCCGAGGCCGTCGCGGCCCGGTTCGTCGCCTGGATGCTCGCCGTCGTCGGCGACCACGAGGGCGGGCCGGCCGAGCGGGTCGCGCTGACCCACCCCGCCGAGTGGGGATCGCACAAGCGCGAGGCGCTGGCCGCCGCGCTGGCCGAGCACGGCGTGACCGACGTGCTGTTCCTCTCCGAGCCGGAGGCCGCGGCGATCGGCTACGCGAGCACCGCGCGGGTCGAGACCGGCGGCACCGTCGCGGTCTACGACCTGGGCGGCGGCACCTTCGACGCGGCGGTGGTGCGCAAGCTGCCCGACGGCGCGTTCGAGCTGGTCGGCACCCCGGTCGGGATCGAGCACCTGGGCGGGGTGGACTTCGACCAGGCGGTGTTCGACCACGTCCGGGACGCCGTCGGCGAGGCCTGGGACCAGCTCGACCCGGCCGACCCGGCCGTGCAGAGCGCGGTGGCCGGGCTGCGCCGGGAGTGCACGGCGGCCAAGGAGGCGCTGTCCGCGGACACCGAGGTGATGATCCCGGTCATGCTGCCGGGCCACCACCTGCAGGTGCGGCTGGGCCGCGCGGAGTTCGAGGAGGCGATCCGGCCGTCGGTGGTCGAGACCGTCGAGGCGCTGCGCCGGGCGCTGGAGTCGGCCGGCGTGCCGAACCCGGACGCCGTGCTGATGGTCGGCGGGTCGTCGCGGATCCCGCTGGTCGCGCAGCTGGTGTCGGCCGAGCTCGGCCGGTCGGTCGCGATCGACGCCGACCCCGAGGCGGTGATCGCCACCGGGGCCGCGGTGGCCGCCCGCGGAACGGTTCCCGACGAGGCCGGGACGGCCCTGCTGGGCGCGGTCCCCACCGGCGGCCCGGACGCCTCGCCGGCGGCCCCGCCGCTGGAGAACGAGCCGGGCCCGAACGGGCGGGCCGGCAAGGCGGGCCACCCGCGGCGCGGTCCCATCCTGGCCCTGGCCACCGCGGCCGTGGTGGCGGCGGCCTTCGCCGTCGGTGCGGTGACCCTGGCGGCCGGCGACGAGCCGCTGGCCGCGGGCACGCCGTCGACCGTGGCGGCGCCCGGCAGCGAGAGCGCGGCCCCGCCGGTCCCGGTCGACGGCGAGGGGGTCGACCCGTGGACCGGCGAGACGCCCACCGCCACCTCGCTGCCCGGCCCGCGGCGGCCGCGGGCGGTGGCCGCCGCGACCCGCCCGGTCGCCCGGATCGTCGCGACCGGGGCGGCCGGGGCG
>JASLAP010000133.1 GCA_030147065.1 Pseudonocardia sp.
GGTCACCGAGGGCCAGGGCTTCTGCAACTCCTTCCAGCAGTACGACACCTACTCCGCCGGGCCGCTGGTCGACACCGCCGACCTCTCGCCGCTGTGCGTCGACCTCACCGACTTCCGGGCCGAGTACGAGGAGGACCGCACAGCCGCGTCGTTCACCGCCGACATCGACCACGGCCCGCCCGGCGACGCGGACCGCACGCGGACCACCATCGGCGTCAACGACCCGCTGCGGGTGGACGGCGACCGGGTGTACGTCACCGGCCACGGCTTCAGCCCGTGCTTCACCGTCACCGTGCCCGGCGGCGCGCCCTTCACCGACGTCTGCGCCCCCTTCCTGCCCGCCGACCAGTCGACGATGGCCAGCGAGGGCGCGCTCAAGCTGCCCGACCTCGGTGCCGGCACCACCGACCAGCTCGCCCTGCAGGGCTTCTTCGCTCCCACCGGCGTCCTGCAGGGCGGGGTGCTCACCTCGGTGGACCCGCGGCCGCTGGACCCCCAGGTCGCCGTCTTCGTCTACCGGGGCTACCTCGGGCTGGACTCCGGGCTGCCGCAGTCGGTGTACTCGCTGGACCAGACCCAGATCGACCGCGAGCGGCTCACCCGGGTCGGAGCGGCCAACCTCGCGGTGGGGGAGTCGACGACGCTGCCCGACGGCACCGTCGTCGCCTTCACCGGCTACAAGGAGTTCGCCGCCCTGCAGCTGTCCCACGACCCGGGCCAGGCATGGGTGCTCGGCTCGGCGGTCGTCCTGCTGATCGGGCTGCTCGGCATGCTGCTCGTGCGCCGGGAGCGGGTGTTCGCCCGGGTCCGGCCCGACCCCGACGGCGGGGGTACCGTGCTGTCGATCGGCTCGCTGACCCGGGGCAGCGCCGACACGGGCCAGCACTTCACCGCACGCACCGACGAGCTCGCCGCGGCCCTGGCCGCCCGGGCCGACCACACGCCCGGCCCCGTGCCGGCCGCGCCGTCCGCCGACGGTCCGGCCCCGGAGAAGGAGACACCGCCCTCGTGATCGACCCGTCCCTGGCCTCGCTGTCGGACACCCTGTTCTCCGTCACCGTGGGCCTGTACTCGCTGGCCGTGGTGGCGTTCTGCGCCGAGCTGGCCTTCGGGGCCCGCCGGGCCGGCGCGCCCTCCCGCGAGCTGGTGGCCGCCGGTGCCGGCAGCACGCCCGCCGGCCCGGCCGCGAAGCCCCCGGCCGAGACGCCGCGGGCCCGGCGGGTGGGCCTGGTCGCGATGGGCCTGACCGGGGTGGGCGCGCTGACCCACGCCGGGGTCCTGCTCACCCGCGGGATGGCGGCCGACCGGCTGCCCTGGGGCAACATGTACGAGTTCGCCACCGCGGTGGTGCTCGTCGCCGTCGTCGCCTTCACGGTCATGGCCGTCCGCGCCCCCGCACTGCGCCACATCGGGGTCTTCGTCCTCGGGCCGGTCGTGCTGTCCATGGTGGGCATCGGGCTGTTCCTCTACGCCGAGGCCGGTCCGCTGGTCGCCGCGCTGCGCTCGAGCTGGCTGGCGGTGCACGTGACCACCGCGATCCTGGGCTTCGGCATCTTCTTCGTCAGCGGGCTGGCCAGCATCCTGTACCTGGTCACGTCCCGGTTCGAGGAGAGGCCGGCCGGTGCGGCCTCGCCGACGTCGATGCTGTCCCGGCTGCCCAGCGCCGCCGCGCTCGACCGCACCGCGCACCGGACCGCCGTCTTCGGCTTCCCCATCTGGACCTTCGCGGTCATCGCCGGCGCCATCTGGGCCGAGAGCGCCTGGGGCCGGTTCTGGGGCTGGGACCCCAAGGAGACGTGGGCGTTCATCGCCTGGGTCGTCTACGCCGCCTACCTGCACGCCCGGACGACCTCCGGGTGGCGCGGGCGCCCCTCGGCCTGGGTCAACGTGGTGGGGCTGGGCGTCATGGTGTTCAACCTGCTGTACGTGAACATGGTGTCCACCGGCCTGCACAGCTACGGCGGGGTCAACTGAGCCGACCTGCCGGGGGTCGGGGTCGCGCCCTGACGGTGACGCACGGTCACCGGAACAGGTCGTCCGCGTTCGCCGCCCGCCACGTGGGGTGCCCGCGACCGGCGGGCATGTCATCCTGGCGGCATGACTGATGGCCGGGGCGTTCACCGTGGGTAGGCACGCCGCCGACGACGCGGCGGGCGTGCACCCGCTCGTCGCGGCCGCGCTCGATGCGCGCGTGACGCCGGAGCCCGGCACGCACCGCTGGGACCGGCCGGTGGCCGCGGACCCGACACCTGACCGGGACGGCGGCCTGGGCTGGCCCGGGTCGCCCGGGGACGGCAGCGGCGGCCTGGGCTGGCCGGGCGACGTCGACGTGCGGGGCACGCCCGCCGCGGCACCGGCGCCCCGGACGTCGGTCTGGCGCCGCCTGTTCGGTGGCGCGGGCAGGAACCGCCCCGTGGCCGAGCGGACCGGACGGCACAGCAGCGCGGCCTGAACGAGGACCCCGTCCGCGCAGTGCGGGGCGGGGTGTCCGACGCGTCAGCTCGTGGCGCCGTCGTCCCGGCGGGTCCGCCGCTCGAGCTCCCGGATGAAGTCCGGGTCGTCGTCGGGCGCCATCGGCCGGACCGGTCCCGCCGCACGGGGCGGACGGGGCGGACGCACCGGCCGGGTGGACGACCCCGGACCCCCTTGTGCCGCACCTGCGCGCATCACCAGCACGACCACGGCCACCGCGATCACCAGCATCACCAGGAAGACCACCCGGCCACCCCCCTCGTCGTCCCCAATGTACGTCCGCGGCGATACTCGGCGGCGGGTTGCCCGGGTCCCTCGACCCGGGCCGGCGCAGGGCACCGAGCGGAGGACGGTCATCGACGCGGTCGACGAGCAGTTGATCAGCCTGCTGCGGGCGAACGGGCGGGCCAGCTACGCCGAGCTCGCCCGGCAGGTCGGGCTGTCCGCGCCCTCGGTGCACGAGCGGGTGGGGAAGCTGGAGGCCTCCGGGGTGATCACCGGCTACCGGGCGGTCGTGGACCCGGCGGCGGTCGGCCTGGGCGTCACCGCGCTGGTCGGGGTGATCGAGAGCGACTCCGTCGACGACACCGGTCTGGAGGAGGCGATGGCCCGGCTCCCGTCGGTGGAGGACTGCTGGCGGGTCGCGGGCAGCGAGGGCTACGTGCTCAAGGTGCGGGTGTCCGACATCGCGGCACTGGAGGACACCATCAGCGCGTTGAACCGGATCAGAGGCGTCGCCCGGACCCGGACGACCGTCGTGCTGTCGACCAAGTGGGAGGGCCGTCATGGCTGACCAGTCCGCACCCGTCCCGGCGGGCCCGGTGGCCGCGGGGCCCGCGCCGAAGGTGTTCCCGTGGCTGATGGCCTACACGCTGGGCCGGCTGGCCATCGTCGGGGCGCTGTTCCTCGTGCTGTCCGTCGCGGGCCTCCCCGGCATCCCGGGGCTGCTGTTCGCGCT
>JASLAP010000554.1 GCA_030147065.1 Pseudonocardia sp.
GTGAGCGGCCGGGGCCGGGCCGCGTCGGCGCGCGCGTCGGCGCGGCTGGGCGCCCGGGTCGTCGGCTCGGTCGGCGCCGGGGCGCTGCTGTACCTCAGCTTCCCGCCGCGCACGTCCTGGTGGCTGGTGCTGCCGGCGTTCGCGCTGCTCGGGGCGGTGCTGCGGGGGCGCGCGGCGCGCGCCGGGTTCGGCTACGGCTTCCTGTTCGGGATCGGGTTCCTGCTCCCGCTGCTGTCCTGGACCGCCACCTTCGTCGGGCCGCTGCCCTGGGTGGCGCTGACCGTCGCGGAGTCGGTGTTCGTCGGGCTGGCCGGGGCCGGCATGGCGGTGGTGTCACGGCTGCCGGGCGGGCCGGTGTGGGCCGCGGCGGCGTGGATCGCCGGCGAGGCGCTGCGCGGGCGGGTGCCCTTCGGCGGGCTGCCGTGGGGCCGGGTCGGGTTCGGCCAGCCCGACGGGCCGCTGCTGCCGGTGGCCGCGATCGGCGGCGAGCCGCTGCTGTCGTTCGTCGCGGTGCTGGCCGGGCTGGCGCTGGGGGAGCTGGTGCGCCGGTCGGTGGCGCTGCGGTCCACCGACCCCGCCGCCGGCCCCCGCAGCCTCGCCGGACCCGCCGTGGCGGTCGTCGCGGCGCTGGCCGCCGGCCCGCTGGCCGGGCTGGTCCCGCCGACCCCGGGGGAGCCCGGGGCGGGGGGCGCCGGGCGCACCGTCACCGTGGCCGCGATCCAGGGCAACGTGCCCCGGCTCGGGCTGGACTTCAACGCCCAGCGCCGGGCCGTGCTCGACAACCACGTCCGGGTCACCGAGCAGCTCGCCGCCGAGGTCGCCGCCGGCACCCGGGCCCGGCCGGACCTGGTGATCTGGCCGGAGAACTCCAGCGACATCAGCCCGCTGCGCAACCCCGACGCCGCCGACGCCATCGACCGCGCCGCCCGCGCCATCGGCGCCCCGGTGCTGGTCGGGACGGTGCTGTCCAACCCCGACGGCACCACCACCAACTCCGCGCTGGTGTGGCAGGCCGGCGCCGGGCCGGTCGAGCGCAACGACAAGCGCCGCGTGCAGCCCTTCGGCGAGTACATCCCGTGGCGGGACTTCTTCCGGTTCTTCTCCCCGTACGTCGACCGCGGCGGCAACTTCGTGCCCGGCCCCGGCCCCGGCGCGGTGGACATGGCCGGCGTCCGGGTCGGCATCGCGATCTGCTGGGAGATCGCTTTCGACGACCTGGTCGCCGAGAGCGTCGACGCCGGTGCCACGCTCATCGCGGTGCCCAGCAACAACGCCACGTTCGGGCTGTCGGAGATGACCTACCAGCAGCTGGCGATGTCGCGGGTGCGCGCGGTCGAGCACGACCGGGCGGTGGTGGTGGCCACGACCAGCGGGGTCAGCGCCACGATCGACCCGGACGGAACGGTGACCCAGCGGACCGGCCAGTTCGAGCCGGGGTTCCTGGTCGATCAGCCGTCGCTGCGCGACACCACTACGCTGGCCACCCGGTGGCGATCAGTACCCGAGTGGGTGCTGGTCGCGTTGTCGGTGGGGGCCGTGAGCACCGCGGTGGTCGCCCGGCGGCGAGGCAGGCGTGGCAGAGAGGACGAGCATGGCTGAGCCCACGGGGCCGGTGTTGGTGGTCATCCCGACCTACGAGGAGCGGGACAACCTCCGACCGGTGCTGGCGCGGCTCCATCGGACCGTGCCGGACGCCGACGTGCTCATCGTCGACGACGCCAGCCCGGACGGCACCGGCGAGCTCGCCGACGAGCTGGCCGCCGAGGACCCCCGGATCCGGGTGCTGCACCGCACCGGCAAGGCCGGGCTGGGCGCGGCCTACCTCGCCGGGTTCGCCGAGGCGCTGACCCGGGGGTACCCGGTGGTCGTCCAGATGGACGCCGACGGGTCGCACCCGCCGGAGGCCCTGCCGGCCATGCTGGACGCGCTCGAGGGCGGCGGCAACCCCGGTGGAGGTGACGGCGGGGGTGCCGACCTGGTGCTGGGGTCCCGGTACGTGCCCGGCGGGGAGGTGCGCAACTGGCCGGCCCACCGGCAGTGGCTCTCCCGCGGCGGCAACCTCTACTCCCGGGTCGCGCTGGGCATCCCGATCCGCGACGTGACCGCCGGCTACCGCGCGTTCCGCCGGCAGGTGCTGGTCGAGCTGGACCTGGCGACGGTCTCCTCGCAGGGCTACTGCTTCCAGATCGACATGGCCTGGCGGGCGGTGCAGTCGGGGTTCCGGGTGGTCGAGGTGCCGATCACGTTCACCGAGCGCGAGCGCGGCAAGTCCAAGATGAGCGGCGCGATCGTGGGGGAGGCGCTCTGGCAGGTGGCCCGCTGGGGCACCCGCCGGCTGGTGCACCGCTCCGGCCCGCCGACCACCGCCACCGGTCCCGACGGCACCGGCCCGGCGACGGTCGACCCGACCCCCGGCCCGGCCGACCGGCCGGCCCGGCCCGGCCCCGATCCCGCGCTCCCGGCAGCCGGGGTCGACACTCCCACGCGAGCCGACACGGCCTCTCCGGTCGGCCCCGCCTCCGAGGTCGACGCCGCTCCTCGGGCGGACACCATCCGCGACGGCCAGCTGCCCGGCAAGTCGGTTCGCGCGTGACCTCCGGGCCCACCGGCCCCGAGCGCGAGGAGCTGGGCTGGGACCTGTTCGGCTCGGCCACCCGCGAGCTGGCCGAACTGGTCGAGGCCGACGGCTACCGGCCCGACATCGTGCTGGTCATCGCGCGGGGCGGCCTGTTCGTGGCCGGTGCGCTCGGCTACGCACTGGACGTCAAGAACCTGCACGTGGCCAACGTCGAGTTCTACACCGGGGTGGACGAGCGGCTGCCGGTGCCGATCATGCTGCCCCCGGTGCCGAACGCGCTGGACCTGTCCGGGTCGCGGGTGCTGGTCGCCGACGACGTGGCCGACACCGGGGCCACCCTCAAGCTGGTCCGCGACTTCTGCAGCGGCGTGGTCGCCGACGTGCGCTGCGCGGTGGTCTACGAGAAGCCGCACAGCACGGTGCAGTGCGAGTACGTGTGGCGGCGCACCGATCGTTGGATCAACTTCCCGTGGTCGACGCTGCCGCCGGTGGTCGACCGCGCCGGCCAGGTCCTCGACGCCTGACCCGCCGACCCGGCCCCCGGACAGACGACGGGGCCGGGTCGTCCGGTGCGGACGACCCGGCCCCGGGTCACGACGACACTCGCGTCAGGCGATGTCGCGACGACGCTCGGCGAGCAGTTCGAGGCGCTCGTTGAGCAGCACCTCCAGGTCGGCCACCGACCTGCGCTCCAGGAGCATGTCCCAGTGCGTGCGCGGCGGCTTGGTCTTCTTCTGCTCCGGCTCGGTTCCGTCGACCAGCTTGGAGATGCTGCCGTGCAGGCGGCACTCCCAGGTGTGCGGCGGCTCGGCGTCGTTCGCGAAGGGCACCTCGAAGTCGTGCCCGCGCGGGCACGCGTAGCGCATCGACTGCCGCGGCGCGAGGTCGTGGTTGCGGTCGGTCTCGTAGCTGACAGCCCCGAGCCGGCTGCCACGGAGCACGCGGTCGGCCATGCGTCATCTCCCCCTTCACCAGCCGAGGGAGCCTCCCTCGGCCTTCACCACCGGGTGTAACGTCTACGGAGCTGACGTCTGTTCCCGCCTGCAGGGGCGGCTCGTGACGAGGTGTCGGTCGTAACACGACCGACACCAGGAATTTGCCGCCCTGATCAGTGAGTGTCCCCTATTCGGCCGGGACCCACACGTCACTGTGACGTGTCTGCCAACTGTGACTTATGTCACAAGGCATGCCGCAAAGTTCACCTGCAAGCCCACCGGGCGTAATGGACGAACCGGACGAACCGGTCAGGCCGCCTGCGCGGCGACCCCCGCGCGCGGCCCGCGCACCCGCCACAGCGCGACCAGGCCGGCCAGCAGCACCAGCAGGATCCCCACGATCCCGGCCCGCTCCGAGCCGAACAGCGAGGTGAACACCGCGAACAGGGCGGGGGACAGGAACGACACCGCCCGCCCGGTGGTGGCGTAGAGGCCGAACAGCTCGCCCTCCTTGCCGGTCTCGGTGAGCCGGGCCAGGAAGGTCCGCGAGGACGACTGGGCCGGCCCGACGAACACCGTCAGCAGCAACCCGAACGCCCAGAACATCGCCGGGCCGGACACCACCAGCAGCACGGTGCCGGCCACCAGCATCCCGATCAGCGACCCCATGATCACCAGTTTGGGGCCGACCCGGTCCTCGAGCCGGCCACCGGCCAGCGCGCCGATCCCGGAGACCACGTTGGCCGCCACCCCGAACAGCAGCACATCGGCCGCGTCGATGCCGTACACCGACACCGCCAGCACCGCCCCGAAGGTGAACACCGCGGCCAGCCCGTCCCGGAACAGCGCGCTCGCGCCCAGGAAGTACAGCGTGTGCGGGGAGTCGCGGTACATCCGGCGCAGATCGGCGAACACCTTGCGGTACGCCGCGGCCACCCCGGCCCGCTCGGTCCGGTCGCCGGTGGCGGGCACCTCGGGCACCCGCAGGAACAGCGGCACCGCGAAGACCAGGAACCAACCGGCGGCCACCAGCGCGACCAGCCGGACGGCCATTCCGTCGTCGGTCGGGACCCCGAGCAGGCCGCCGTCGCCGGAGAGGAACCCGTAGTAGACGCCCAGCAGCAGCACGATGCCGCCGAAGTAGCCCATCGCCCAGCCGAAGCCGGACACCCGGCCCATGTTCGCCGGCGTGCTGACCTGCACCAGCATGGCGTTGTAGGACACCGACGCCAACTCGAAGAAGATCGACCCCAGGCCCATCAGGACCAGCCCGAGCAGCAGGTAGGAGTAGTCGTCGCGGACCCAGAACATCGCCGTCATGGTGGCGATCGTCAGTCCGGTCCAGACCCCGGTGGCCAGCTTGCGCCGCCCCGTGGAGTCCGCCCGCTGCCCGATCACCGGGGCCAGCACCGCGATCACGAACCCGGCCACGGCGAGCGCCCAGCCCAGCGCCGCACTGGCCTCCGGCCGCCCGTCGCCGACCCCGCTGGTCAGGTACACCGAGAAGACGAAGGTCAGGATCACCGCGTTGTAGGCCGCGGACCCCCAGTCCCAGAAGCCCCAGGCGACGATCTTCCCGCGGGACACCGGGGCGGCCGCGTCGGCGGCCGGGGGAGTGCTCACGCGCGGAGCGTAGCGGCGAGCACCGGCCAGGGGCGCGCCGGTCACCGCCCGGTCCGGCGCTGTTCAGCCCGGCCACTGCCCCCGTTCGCGCAGCAGCCCGCGCAGCAGGTCGGGCCGGTCGGACAGCAGCCCGTCCACGCCCATGTCGAGCAGCTCGGCCATCTCCGCCGGGTCGTCGACGGTCCACACGTGCACCTCGCGACCGGCGCTGTGGGCCCGCCGCACCAGCGCCGCGTCCACCACGGTCAGCGGGCCCAGCCGGCGCGGCAGCTGGGCCAGGTCGCCGCGCACCGGCGGGGCCGGAAGCCACGACAGCGGCGCGGGCAGGGCGTCCAGCCACACCCGCCCGCGCAGCCCGACCGCGTCGCGCTGGGCCATCGAGGTGCACAGCCGGTCCCCGCCGAGCACCCGCGCCCGGTCCAGCCAGCTCTGCTGGTAGCTGCCCAGGCAGACCCGCCGCCAGCTGTCGGTGCGTTCCAGCAGCGCCAGCACCGGCGCCACCACCGCCCCGGACTTGAGCTCCACGGTGATCCGGGTGCCGGGCAGCTCGGCGAGCACCTGCTCCAGCAGCGGCACCGGCTCGCGCCCGCGCACCCGCACCCCGGCCAGCGCGCCCGCGGGCTGCGACCCGATCAGCCCGGCCCCGTCGGTGGTGCGGTCCAGCGTCGCGTCGTGGTGCACCACGACCACGCCGTCCGCGCTCGCGTGCACGTCCATCTCCAGGTAGCCGAATCCCTCCTCGACGGCCCGGTGGAACGCGGCCAGGGTGTTCTCCAGCCCGGCCAGCTCGCCGATGTGCCAGCCGCGGTGGGCGTAGGCGCGCGGATGGGGGCCGTCCAGGTACGGGTGGCGGGACACGGCGCCAGCCTCTCAACCCGGTCCGCACCCGGCAGGCTCAGGCCCGGCGCGGCAACCGCTGCGGCTCGCCGAGCAACCCGGCCATCAGATCCCCGTACTCGGCCAACCGGCCCGGCAGGTCCGGCGCGGTGAACACCAGGTCCTCGGGCTTGCGGCAGGCGCGGACCTCCTCCCAGGTCAGTGGGGTGGCGACGGTCGGGCGGGCGCGCCCGCGCAGCGAGTAGCTGGCGATGGTGGTCTTGTGCGGGTTGTTCTGGCTCCAGTCCACGAACACCCGCCCCCGCCGCGCGGCCTTGGCCATCACCGCGGTCACCGTGCGCGGGGTCTCCCGGGCCAGGTCCTCGGCCACCGCCTTGGCGAACTCCGAGGTCTGCTCGGCCCGGGTGACCGCGACCGGCAGGTAGAGCTGCATGCCCTTGCCGCCGCTGGTGCGCGGGTAGCAGGTCAGCCCGTCCGCGGCCAGCCGGTCGGCGATCCGCTCGGCCACCCGCGCGCAGTCCACCACCGTGGTGCCCTCGCCCGGGTCCAGGTCGAACACCACCAGGTCGGGCGGCTTGCGCCCGTCGCGCGGGCCGACCCGCCACTGCGGCACGTGCAGCTCCAGCGCGGCCAGGTTCGCCGCCCAGGCCAGGCCCTCCTCGTCGTCGATGAGCGGGAAGTCCGCGTACTCGCTGCGCCCACCGGGGGTGCCCACCCGGGCGGTGCGGATCCAGTCCGGGGCGTGGCGGGACACGTCCTTCTCGAAGAACGACCCGCGCTCCACCCCGTCCGGCCAGCGCACCAGGGTGACCGCGCGGTCGCGCAGGTGCGGCAGCATCGCCTCGGCCACCGCGAGGTAGTGGGCCACCACGTCGGCCTTGGTGGTGCCGGTGAGCGGGTAGAGCACCTTGTCCGGGTTGGTCAGCCGGGCCCGGCCCACGCTGCGCCGGGTCTTCCCGCCGCCGGTCCTGGCGGGCGCCGCGGGCCGCTCGGGCGCGGCCACGCCGGTGTCCACCACCACCCACGCCGCGCTGCGCCTCCCCGGCTCGTAGACCGAGTCGGACCGCTTGGCCAGCACGCACGGCAGGCCCTGCGCCGCGGCGGCCTGCACCACCTCGGCCCCGCCGCCGGGGAACACCGGGGCCGGCCGCCACCTCGGCCCGGTCAGCGGCAGTCCCTCCAGCAGCTCCCGGCGCTGGACGAACGGCAGGGCTCCGGCATCGCGGCCGTCCAGGTGCAGCAGGTCGCCGATCCACAGCTCGACACCCCGCCCGGATCCCCGGGCGGTCAGCTCACCGTCCAGCAGCACCTGGGTGGCGCCCAGCGACGGCCCGAGCTCGCGCAGCTCCGGGACCGCGAGCTCGTCGCCCTCGGCGTCGGTGAACTCCGCCCGCCCGCCCTCCACCCGCACGATCACCCGCCGCCCGCCGAACCCGACCTGCAGCGTCCAGTCGTGGTCGTCGTCGTGGTCATCGCCGTGGTCGCCGCCGGGGCCGACGCGGGGGAGCGGGCCGGGGGTGCCCAGCATCGGGCGGACCTCGCGG
>JASLAP010000151.1 GCA_030147065.1 Pseudonocardia sp.
GACCCTAGTGGACCCCTATCGGGACGACCTGCGTCGCCGGCTGGCCGCCGACCCGGACGTGCCGGTCACCCAGCTGCTGGCCGAGATCCGCGAGTTGGGCTACACCGGCAGCGCGAACCTGCTCGTGCGCTACCTCAACCAGGGCCGAGCCGACACCGAGCGCGCCGTCCCGGCGCCGCGGCGGCTGGTGCCGTGGATCATGACCCGGCCCGCGGGCCTGCCCGAACATGACCGCGCGCACCTCGACGAGCTGCTGGCTGCCTGCCCGCACCTGACGGCGCTCACCGACCGCGTCCGCGCGTTCGCGCGGCTGCTCACCAACCGGCAGGGCGCCGAACTGGAGGGATGGATGCGCACAATCGACGTCGACGAACTGCCCGCTCTGCACGGCTTCGTCCGCGGCCTGCGCAAGGACTTACCCGCCGTGACCGCCGGGCTGACCCTGCCTACAGCAACGGCCCGGCCGAGGGCGTCAACACCAAGGTCAAACTGCTGAAGCGACAGATGTACGGACGAGCCGGCTTCGCCCTGCTCCGCCGACGGGTCCTGCTCAGCTGACCCGACCACCTCTTCTGCGCCAGAGCCGAACATGTTCGACCCGGCCAGGCCCACGCCCTCATCGGGAACTCCGGCCATCGTCGAGCGCCCACTGACGATCGATCCCTCATTCGAGTCGTCGGTACCCCCCATCGCGCTACCTGCGAAGAGGGAGTACGGCAGATGGACAGATCGTGGATCGTTGACACCACCGGGGATCTGCCAGCGCTGCAAGCATCAGAGCAAGCGCCTCATCGCCGGAAGGTGCATCGAGAACTGTGCCTATCCCGCTGGCGAGGCACCGGACGGGGCCAGTTGACCAGCGCTGGAGCGCGCTCGTTCGTTGCGGTCGCCGAGTGGGTCGCTGACCTACCCTTGGAGACCGCGGCAGCTCTCGGGACCGAGCGGCGGCGGCTGTCGGAGTCGACCATCCACCGACTGCTGGGCAGAGTCGACCGGACCCGATCGACGCCGCCATCCGCGGGTACGTCCAACGGCTGTGCAGCGGCGTGGCCCTGGTCGGGCGCCGCCGCGGGTTGCGGAGGGCGCGGTCGGCCGTGTCACGGTCGGCTTCGTCCCGTCGGCCGCGAACGGGTGCCTGCCGAATCTGCTGCGTGCCCACCGCACGACGTACCCGGAGGTCGACCTCGCGCTGCGCGAGCTGGGACCGGACGCCCTGCTGCGCGGGCTGCAAGATCGTTCGCTCGACGTCGCGCTGCTCCGCCTTCCCGTGACCGACCCCGACCTCACCACGATCCCGGTCGCGACGGAGGAGTTGCTGCTCGCGCTGCCCGCAGGCCATCCCGCCGCGGCCACGGCTGACGTCATGCTCGCCGACGTAGCCGACCAGCCCTTCATCCTGCCGGAGCAGCACGACGTATCCGGCCTGCACGCCGAGGTCACCGGGCTGTTCGCCGGCGCCGGACTGGCGCCGCGCGTCGCCCAGCAGGGGTGTGCCTGATGCAGATGGCGGTGGGTCTGGTGGCCGCGGGGATCGGGCTCGCCGTCGTGCCCTCGTCGGTGGCGGCCCTGCACCGCGAGGGCGTGATCCTGCGCGAGCTGCGGGGACGGCGACGTGCGGTCACGCTCGCTGCGGTCCACCTGCGGGAGACGGCGTCGCCGCTGCTCGCCGGGTTCCTCCGGTGTCTGCCGGAGGCGAGGCCCGGTTCCCCGCACCGATCCGGGTGACGGGCGGACCCGAACCCGGCGGCGCTGCGGGAGAAGTCAGGCACCTCCGCGGGGCCGGGCCCTTCCGGGCGTGCTTCGACCGGCCGCGGTGCGCCTCAGCCGGCTGGGCGCCTGCCCGAACCGGTCGACGAACACCCGGCTGAAGTGGGCGGCGCTGCTGAACCCCCAGCGGCGCGCGATCTCGCCGACCTCCTCCGTCGCGTGCGCGGGGTCGACGAGGTCGCGCGCGGCCCCGTCGAGCCGCTCGTTCCGGACGTAGGCGCCGACCGACAGCCCGCGTCGGGAGAACGACGCGTGCAGGTGGCGCAGGGAGACGTTCAGCGCGGCCGCGATCCGGGCCGGGCCCAGGTCCGGCTCGTGCAGGTGGAGTGTGACGTGCTCGGTGGCCCGGGCGAAGGTGTCGGGGTGACCCCGCGACCGGGGGCCAGGCAGGCCCCCCGGCAGCGAGCCGATCATGTGGAGCAGGGCGGACTCCAGCGCTCCTCCGACATGGTGTGCGGCCGGGCGCGACTGCCAGTCGACGACCGCTCGCAGGAACGGGGGAAGGAGCTGCGACGACGCCGACTCCACAGCGACGGGGACAGCCCGCTCCGCCAGGGACTCGCGCAGCAGCCGCGCGCAGGTGCCGGGGACGAGGACGTGGATCAGGTCGAAGTCCGCCGGCGCCGACAGACGGTAGGCGTGCGAGGAGGAGTACCAGACCAGGCCCCCGTCACCCACCTCGCCGCCCGCGTCGTCCTGCTCGACGACGAGCCGCCCGCGCAGGACCATGGTGAGCTGCAGGACCGTCGGGTCGTCGGCCCGGATCAATGTGGCCGGCCGCTCGACCGTCGAGCGGACACCCGACACCCGGATTGTGTGGATCCCCGCGCCGTCCCGCTTCACCACGAGCCCCCGGGTCGGGGCGGTGTCGGCATTCACGACCATCGGGTGGATCAGCCGGCAGGCGGCGTGGCGCCACGCGTCGAGCCGCATCTCGGGAGGGATCCCGCGGATGTCGAATGCGAGGCTCACGAGCCGCTCCACCCGCCTGTCGCGACGACGTCGTCCCGGAGCGTCCGTGCCCCGGGCACCGACAGCGTAGCGGCGGACGGGACCGTAGCGGGCGCGTCGGCTTGACCGCCCGTGCATGATCCGCCCCCGCTTGCCCGACCGTGCAGGAAACGAGCCGGCCCCCTGGGCCACCAAGGGGTGGTGCCCGCACCCTTGTCCGACGACCATGTGGTCCACTTCACTGGGAGCGGCAAATGACGCAGACGCGGTGCCCCCACCTCGACGGCTACGCGCCGTTGACCGCCGATCAGCTCGCGAACCCCTTCGCGATGTGGCAGGCGGCACGCGACTCCTGCCCGGTGTTCTTCGTCCCCCAGTTCGGGGTCTGGACGGCGACCCGGTACGAGGACGTCGTCTCGATCCTCGAGGATCCGGTGACCTTCGCCAACGGCGGGACACTGGGCGGACGCCAGGTGCCCTCGCAGTACCGCGAGGCCTTCCCCGACGGCGTGTGGAGCAACTCGGCCCTGATCAACCGGGACGGCGACAACCACAAGAAGGCCAAGGTCCTCGCCCAGCGCGCCTTCATCCCGAGCCGGGTGAACCGGATGAGACCGGCGATGGAGAGCCTCGCCGACGAGCTACTCGACCCCCTGGTCGCCCGCGGCCACGGCGACCTGATGACCGAGTACGCGAGCCCCTTCACGATCGGGACCATCACGCGGGCGCTGGGTCTGCCCGGCTCCGACGCCGCCCTCATCCATCAGGTGACCGAGGACGCGCTGGTCATCCTGACCCCCGGCGACGCCGAGGCCACCGACGACGACTCCGCGTTCACCCCCGACCAGCTCGAGCGGTTCGACCGGGTGGTCCGGTTCCACGAGTACCTGAACCAGGTGATCGCGGAGAAGCGCGAGTCCCCGGACCAGGGCGTCATCAGCGCACTCACCCACGCCGAGATCGACGGGGCGCGCCTGTCCGACGAGGACATCAGGGGGATGGTGCTGGAGCAGCTGGTCGCCGGCAACGACACGGCGGCCAACGCCATCGCCCACGCGGTGTACTACCTCAGCGGCACCCCGCTCTGGGACTCGGTCGCTGCCGACCCCGAGCTCATCCCCCGGGTGGTCGAGGAGGTCGTGCGCCGGCACAGCCCGAGCAAGGGGCTCTTCCGCAGGGCCACCCGGGACGTCGAGATCGGCGGCGCGCAGATCCCCCGCGGCGACCTCATCCACGTCCTGTGGGGCTCGGCGAACACCGACGAGCGGCAGTTTCCCGAGCCGCTGGCCCTCACGCTCGACCGGGAGAACATCGACACGCACGTCGGCTTCGGCCGCGGCGAGCACCGCTGCCTCGGGGCCGTGCTCGCCCGGCTGGAGTGCCGGATCGGCATCGAGGCGGTGTTCCGCCGGCTGGGTCCGGTCACCGTGACCGAACCGCGGCCCCTGCGCTACGCACCGGCGCTGACCAACGTGTCGCTGATGGGCCTGCAGGTCAGCTGGGCCTGACGCGACCCGCACCACCCGTCTTCAGGAGGACCGCTTGCACAGCACGCACGACGAGGTCGACCTCCGGTTGGAGGTGAGCCGCCGCGAGGAGGTCGCCGAGGGCGTCGTCACGCTTGAGCTGCGCGACCCGGCCGGGGCCGTACTGCCGGCCTGGTTGCCGGGCGCGCACGTTGATCTGCGGCTCGGGCCCGAGCTGGTCCGGCAGTACTCCCTGTGCGGGGACCCGGCCGACGTCCACGTCTGGCGGGTCGCGGTGCTACGCGAGCGCGAGAGCCGGGGCGGGTCCCAGTACGTGCACGAGACGGTGCGGGAGCATGACCTGATCGACGTCCGGGGCCCCCGCAACCACTTCCCGCTGGTGCCCTCGCCGCGGTACCTGTTCGTCGCCGGCGGGATCGGCATCACGCCGATCCTGCCGATGATCGCGGCCGCCACGGCCGCCGGTGCGGAGTGGGAACTGCACTACGGCGGGCGCACCCGCGCCTCCATGGCCTTCCGCACGCAGCTGTGCGGTGGCCACGGCGACCGCGTCCGGGTGCACCCGCAGGACGAGGCGGGCCTGCTCGACCTCGCCACGATCCTCGGCACCCCGGCACGGGACACGCTCGTCTACTGCTGCGGCCCGGAGCCGCTGCTGCTGGCCGTGGAGGACCACTGTGCGGGCTGGCCCGCCGACGCCCTGCACGTCGAGCGCTTCGCGCCGAAGGAGCAGGGCGAACCCGTTCGGCACGAGTCGTTCGAGGTGGAGCTCGCCCGGAGCGGCCGCACGCTGACCGTGCCCACCGACCGGTCGATCCTCGAGGTCGTCGTGGCGGCGGGGATCCCGGTCGAGTCCTCCTGCCAGGAGGGCACGTGCGGCACCTGCGAGACGCCCGTGCTCGCCGGGCAGGTGGACCACCGCGACAGCCTCCTCAGCCCGGACGAGCAGGCCCTGAACGACACGATGTTCCTATGCGTCTCCCGGGCCGCATGCCCGCGGCTCGTCCTGGATCTCTGACCGCAACCCTCCGACGCCGTCGGGCTCGCCCGGGCACCGGGCAGATCCGAGAAAGGAAGCCAGCCATGACCTACATCCAGGGGTCGCACCACGTGACCCTGTCCGTGGGGCACGCCCAGGAGGACGTGGACTTCCACACCGAGATCCTCGGTATGCGGTTCATCAAGAAGACGGTGCTCTACGACGGCGCCACCCCGATCTATCACCTCTACTACTCGAACGCCGCCGGTGAGCCCTCGAGCGTCGTCACCACGTTCCCGTGGGCGCAGGCGGGCGTGTACGGCAAGCGGGGCACCAACCAGGCCCGGGAGGTCCTGCTGTCGGTCCCCGAGGACTCGTTGGACTTCTGGCACACGCGACTGTCGGAGCACGACGTCGCCGTGTCCAATGCCGAGGTCTTCGGCCGGCGCAGGCTGACGTTCGAGCACCCGTGCGGGATTGAGTACGCGATGGTGGGCAACTCCGACGACCCGCGCGTGGGCCACACGGGTCACGGGGTCCCGCAGGAGTATGCGATCCACGGCATCCACGGCACCGCCATCCACGTCCACACCCCGGAACGCTCGGTGGAGTTCGCCGACCGCGTGTTCTTCTCCCAGGGCACCCTCGTCGAGGACGGCGACCGGGCGGCGTTCCAGGTCGGCTACGACAAGCACGGCAACCACGTCGAGCTGGTCGCCAACCGCACCGACGACCAGGGCACCTGGTCCTACGGCGCCGGTACCTACCACCACTTCGCGTGGAACCTGGACAACCTGGAGAACCAGCAGCTGGCGAAGTTCGAAATCGAGGGTGCCGGATACACCGACATCTCCGAGCTCAAGGACCGCACCTACTTCAAGTCGGTCTACTGCCGGATGCCCGGCGGGGCGCTGTTCGAGCTGGCGGTCACCCACGCCGAGGGCGGCTGGGACTGCGACGAGTCCCCCGAGGAGCTGGGGCGGCACTTCATGCTGCCCCCGCAGTTCGAGCACAAGCGGGCCGAGATCATGGCCCAGCTCGAGCCGATCGAGATCGACGACTGAGCAGCCCGCACCACCACAGGAACGGACTGCGCGAGATGGTTGCCGCCTTCACCTACCAGGCACTGCCGATGCGGGTGCGGTTCGGGTCCGGCGTGCTCGCCGCGCTGGGCGACGAGGTTCGCGGCCTCGGGCTGCGCCGCGTCCTCGTGCTCTGCTCCCCGGAGCAGGAGGACACCGGCCGCTCCGTCGCCGACGCCCTCGGCGACCTCGCCGCCGGCCTGCTGCCCGAGGCGCGGATGCACGTGCCGGTGGAGGTCGCCCACCGGGCACAGAAGATGGCCGCCGAGGTCGGCGCCGACGGCTGCGTCGCCGTCGGCGGCGGCTCCGCGATCGGCCTGGGCAAGGCCGTCGCCCTCGAGCACGGGTTGCCGGTGGTCGCCGTGCCCACCACCTACGCCGGCTCCGAGATGACCCCCGTGTGGGGGCTCACCGAGAACGGCCGCAAGCGCACCGGGCGCGATCCGCGCGTGCTGCCGCGCAGCGTGCTCTACGACCCCGACCTCACCGTGACCCTGCCGGTGGACCTGTCGGTCGTCAGCGGGATGAACGCGCTGGCGCACGCCGTCGAGGGCCTCTACGCACCGGACGCGAACCCGATCATCTCGCTGCAGGCCGAGGAGGGAGCCCGCGCGCTGGCCGCCGCCCTGCCCCGGCTGGTCGCCGACGGGGCGGACCTCGACGCCCGCGCCGACGCGCAGTACGGCGCCTGGCTGTGCGGCGCGGTGCTCGGAGCGACCACGATGTCGCTGCACCACAAGCTGTGCCACACCCTCGGCGGCGCCCTCGACCTGCCCCACGCGCAGACCCACACCGTCGTCCTGCCCCACGCCCTCGCCTACAACGCCCCGGCGGTGGCGCCGGCCGTGGCCGCACTGTCCCGGGCGCTGGGCGGTGCCGCCGACCCGGCCCGCGCGCTGTGGGAGCTGGCCGGGCGGCTCGGCGCGCCCCGCTCGCTGCGGGAGCTCGGCATGGCCGAGGCCGCCGTCCCCCGGATCGTGGAGCTCGCCGTCGAGAGCCCGTACGCCAACCCGCGCCCGGTCACCGCCGACGGCCTCCGCACCCTGCTGGAGGCGGCGTGGCGCGGCGATCCCCCCGCGGTCAGGCAGCAGTAGGCATCCCCGCACCCGACCCGGAGGGCAATTCCCGTCATGCTGACGAGCGACAATCCCCATCTCGGCACGCCGCTGCGCCGCGAGGGACCACCCCTCGCGCAGGCGGCCCTCGCCGCCGTCCTCGTGCACGGCCGGGGCCAGGACCCCGGGTACATGCGGGACGTCGCCCACCGGATCGGGATGGACGACGTCCGGTGCGTGTACCCGGCCGCCGCCGGCAACAGCTGGTACCCGGGGCGGTTCATGGACCCGCCCGAGGCGAACGAGCCGTGGCTGGGCCACGCGCTCGACGCCATCGACCACGCCCTCGCGACGCTGGAGGAGGAGGGCTTCGACGCCCGTCGTACCGCCCTCATCGGGTTTTCGCAGGGCGCCTGCCTGCTCGCCGAGCACCTGGTGCGCCGCCCGCGCCCGTACGCGGCGGTGGCGCTGCTGACCGGCGGCTACATCGGCCCCGACGGCCTTGCCCGGCACAGCAGCGGCACGCTCCCCGGCACGCCGATCCTGCTGAGCAGCAGTGAGGTGGACGAGTGGGTTCCACCCCGGCGCGTGCGCGAGACCGCCGACCTGCTGCAAGACATCGGCGCCGCCGTCACCCTGCGCATCCACCGCGCGCGCGACCACGGGGTCGACGACGAGGAGACCCACGCCGTGCACGCGCTCCTCGATACGGCCCGTCGTCCCGGGATCCGCCACGCGTAGGCGCACGCCAGCCACGAGCGCCCCACCGGCCGGTTTGCTGT
>JASLAP010000155.1 GCA_030147065.1 Pseudonocardia sp.
CGTCGCGGTGCACCAGCCCGGCCCGGTGCGCCGCGTCCAGGGCCCCGGCGACCTGCCCCACCACGGTGGCCACCACGACCGGCTCCAGCCGCCCGGAGCGCTCGACCAGCTCGCGCAGGTCGGTACCGGACACGTGGTGCATGACCAGGAAGAGCAGGCCGTTCTCCTCGCCCGCCCGGTGGATCGGGATGACGTGCGGGTGGTGCACCGCCGCGGCGGTGCGGGCCTCGCGGCGGAACCGGCGGCGGAACTCCGGGTCGGCGGCCAGGGCCGGGGCGATGACCTTGACCGCGACCCGCCGGTGCAGCTCGGGGTCGTAGGCGAGGTGGACCACGCCCATGGCGCCGCGGCCCACGACCCCCTCGATGCGCAGACCCGCCAGGGTGGCGCCCACCGGCAGTTCGGCCACCCCCGCATCCTGACGGATCGCCGGGCCAGGCCGGTCCACGACCCCCCGCCCCGGCGCGCGGAGGTGACGCAGCCCGCCGCTAGGACCCGGCCCGCTGCGCGCCCGCCTGCACCGCGGTGAGCGCGATGGTGAACACGATGTCCTCGACCTGCGCTCCGCGGCTGAGATCGTTCACCGGCCGGGCCAGCCCCTGCAGCATCGGGCCGATGCTGACCACCTCGGCGCTGCGCTGCACGGCCTTGTAGGTGGTGTTGCCGGTGTTCAGGTCGGGGAAGACGAACACCGTGGCCTGCCCGGCGACCGGGCTGCCCGGGCGCTTGCTCAGCGCCACCGAGTCCACCGCGGCCGCGTCGTACTGCAGCGGGCCGTCGACGGCGAGGTCCGGGCGGCGCTCGCGGACCAGCTCGGTCGCCTCGGTCACCTTCTGCACGTCGGCGCCCGTGCCCGAGGACCCGGTGCTGAAGCTGATCATCGCGATGCGCGGCTCGATGCCCAGCGCGGCCGCGCTGTCCGCGCTCTGCACGGCGATGTCGGCCAGCTCCGCGGCCGACGGGTCGGGGTTGATCGCGCAGTCGCCGTAGACCACGACCTCGTCGCGCAGCAGCATGAAGAACACCGAGGACACCAGGTGGGCGTTCGGGGCCACCCGGATCAGCTCCAGCGCCGGGCGCACGGTGGCCGCGGTGGTGTGCACCGCCCCGGCGACCAGGCCGTCGACCTCACCGGCCGCCAGCATCATGGTGCCCACGGTGATCGGATCGCCGAGGCGCTCCTGGGCCATCGCCCGGGTCATCCCCTTGTGCTGGCGCAGCTCGACGAGCCGGTCGGTGTAGCGGTCGGCCACCGCGGCCGGGTCCAGCACGTCGACGCCGTCCGGGAGGGTCAGGCCGAGGCCGCGCAGGGTGGTGGCGAGCGCGTCGCGGTCGGTGAGCAGCACGCAGCGCGCCACCCCGCGTTCGGCGCAGGCGACCGCCGCCCGCACGGTGCGCGGCTCGGCCCCCTCGGGCAGCACGATCCGGGCCCCGGCCCGGCGGGCGGCCTGCACCAGGTGGTGGCGGAACGCGGCCGGGGTGAGCCGGTGCCGCCGGCCGGGTCCGGCCAGGCGGTGCAGCCAGTCCGGGTCGAGGGCGTCGGCGACGGTGGTGGCGGCGTCGTGGGCCCGGTCCGGGTCGTCGGTGGACAGCTCCGGGTCCAGGTCGTGCAGCCGGACGGCGGTGGGGTAGGTGAGCTCGTCGACCAGCAGCACCGGCAGCCCGGTGGCTGCCGCGGTCAGCCGCATGACCTCCGGGTCGGGACCGACCCCCGCGGTGAGCAGCAGCCCGGCCAGCCGCACCCCGTTCATCACGGCCAGGAAGGCGGCCATCACCACGTCGTGCCGGTCGCCCGGGACCAGCAGCAGGGCGCCGTCGCGCAGCAGCGGCAGCAGCCCGGGCACGGCCTGGGCGCAGACCAGCACCTCGGCGACCCGGCGGGAGTCGTCCCCGGCGACCAGCGTCCGCGCGCCCAGCTCGCGGACCACGTCGCCGACCCGCGGCCAGGTGACGTCGGGCCGGAACGGCACCGCGCCGGCCAGCGGGATGCCGTGCCGCTGCAGGGCCGCGGCCAGGCCGGCCACCCGTTCCGGGGACGGGTCGGGCACCCGGCCGACCACGCAGCCGGCCACCGGCAGCAGCTCGCCGGACCGGTAGGGCGCCGCGGCGATGGCCACCGCGCCGGCGAGGTCCTGGTCGGGGGTCCCGGTGCTGCCGTCGGCGACCAGCAGCACGTCCGCGTCCAGGGCCCGGGCCAGCGCGGTGTTCACCCGGGTCGACCAGATGTGCTCGGTCGAGGGCACCAGCCCCTCGACCACCACGACGTCGCAGCCGGCCAGCGGCTCGGTGAGCGCGACGACCTGCTCCATCAGCTCGTCGAGCCGGCCGGCCCCGAGCAGCGCGGCGGCCCGCTCGGCCGGCAGCGGGTCCGGCGGGCGCAGCCGGGTCAGCAGCCGCACCAGCGCGGCCGAGTGGTCGGCGCCGGTGCGCCGCGGCTGCGCGATGGGCTTGACGAACCCGACCTCGACCCCGGACCGGTCCAGCGCGGTCACCAGGCCCAGGCAGGCCGAGGTGAGGCCGACCCGGCGGCCGGTCGGGACCACCAGCAGGGTGCGCGTCATCGTGATCAGCCTACGGGCCGCCCGGCCCGCCGGCGGGACCTCGGACCCCCGCGCGGGCGGCGGAGGTCCCGCCGCACCGGGAGCTGCAGCCCTACCGGCTGCCGTCCACGACGACGACGCTCGGAGGCGCAGAACCGGAGCACGAGTCGGAGGAGGATCGCCATGCACGCGCTCGTGGTCGTGGAGTCGGTGTTCGGCAACACGCGCAGCATCGCCGAGGCGGTGGCCGAGGGTCTGGGGCAGCGGGTGCACGCCCGGGTCGTCGAGGCGGCCGAGTTCGACGGCGCGGCACCGGGCGCCCTCGACGACGTCGACCTGCTGGTGGTCGGCGGCCCCACGCACGCCTTCGGGATGACCCGCCCGGCGACCCGGCAGTCGGCCGCCGAGCAGGCCGGCGGGGCCGCGGTCGCCGCCGAGCGCGGCCTGCGGGAGTGGCTCGCCGCGCTGCCGAGGGCCGAGCGCGGGCGGCTGGCCGCGACCTTCGACACCCGGGTCGACCG
>JASLAP010000176.1 GCA_030147065.1 Pseudonocardia sp.
CGGTCGACCCCGTGCTTGGTCCGCACGAACAGGATCGTGCGCCCGTCCCGGGCGGCGATCTCGGTGACGACCTGCGGCTTGGCGGCCAGGTCGACGTGCAGCAGGTGGTGCTCCATCGTGGACACCTGGCCGGTGGCCGAGTCGACCGAGCGGGTCACCGGGTCGGTCAGGTACCGGCGGATCAGCACCGCGACGTCGCCGTCGAGGGTGGCCGAGAACAGCAGCCGCTGCCCGTCCGCCGGGGTGCGGTCCAGGATCGCCCGGACCTGGGGCAGGAAGCCCATGTCGGCCATCCGGTCGGCCTCGTCCAGCGCGGTGACCTCGACCGCGGACAGGTCGCAGGTGCGCTGCTGGATGTGGTCGCTGAGCCGGCCGGGCGTGGCGACCAGCAGGTCGACGCCGCGGCCGAGCTCGGCGGCCTGCCGGTTGAACGACATCCCGCCGACCACCGCGGAGGTGGTCAGGCCGAGGGCGCGGGCGTACGGGGTCACCGCGTCGACCACCTGCTGGGCGAGCTCGCGGGTCGGGACCAGCACCAGGCCGCGGGGCTGCGCGGGGCGGGACCGGCTGCCGGCCAGCCGGGCCAGGATCGCCAGCCCGAAGGCCAGCGTCTTGCCCGAGCCGGTCTGCGCGCGACCGAGCAGGTCGCGGCCGGCGAGGGCGTCGGGCAGGGTGGCGGCCTGGATGGGGAACGGCTCGGCCAGACCCTGCGCGGCGAGGGCCTGGACCACCGGGGTGGGCAGGCCGAGGCCGGCGAAGCTGGGCATGCCCGACTCGGGCACGGTCCACAGGACCTCGGGGATCGCCGGACGGGCGGGGGTGCGCTCGGCCGCGGGGCGGGCGGCGCGGCCGCGGCCCTCGGAACGGCGGGGGCGCGGGTTGCCCGTGGGACGGGCACGACGGGTGGTCGGGGATGACACGGGGAAAAGAACCTCCGGGACGCGGCACGTCGCACGGAGCGCAGCGCCGGGTACGGCGGCTGGGATCTCGAAGACGAGCCCGGGCGCGAGATGTGCGCCCAACTGGTACTGCGGGTGCGCCTGCTAGGGGCCAGTGTCGGCCGGGCGCTCGTGATCGAGTCTATCCGAGCGCCCGGCCGACCCGCGCAGCGACGGGCTGTGACGTTGTTCCGGGCGCTACCGGGAATCGGCCCCGCCGGCCCGCATCCCCAGCTCGACGTGCAGTTCGGTGAGCAGGTCGGCCGGGCTGCCCACCGCGGGCGGCAGGCCGCGGGCGGTGAACCAGTCCCCGATCCGGGCGACGTCGCGGGCCAGGAACTCCGGGCCCCGCGGGTTGCCCACCACGTCGACCACCTGCGGCAGGTCGATCAGCACCAGCCGGTCGTGGTGGACCAGCAGGTTGTAGGCCGACAGGTCGCCGTGGGCGAGCCCGTGGGCGGCCAGCCCGCGCAGCGCGTCCACCAACTGCCGCCACAGGTCGGCGAGCCGGTCCGGGTCGGGCCGGAGCTGGGCCAGCCGGGGCGCGGCGGTGCCGTCGGCGTCGCCGAGGAACTCCATCAGCAGTTCGGTGCCCGACAGCTGCACCGGGTAGGGCACCGCCACGCCGTCGGACCACAGCCGGCCGAGCGCGTCGAACTCGGCGGCGGCCCACTGCCCGGACAGCAGGTCGCGGCCGAACTCCGTGCGCCGGGCCATGGCCCGGGTCTCCCGGGACCGGCGCACCCGCCGGCCCTCCAGGTAGCCGGCGTCGCGGTGGAACATCCGGTGCTCGGCGGTCCGGTAGCGCTTCGCCGCCAGCACGGTGCGCCGTACGGTTCCGGGCACGGCGCGTTCGAGCAGGTGGACGTCGGCTTCCTTGCCGGTCTTGAGCACGCCGAGCTCGGTGTCCACCGCGGCGTGATCGGTGATCACCCACTCCGGCCGGGGCCGCGGTCCGTGCTGGGCGCCGTCCCATGTGGACCAGCGGTCCCCGGACGGCGGGCCGTCGATGTCGGTGCCGGCCCGCTCGTCGAGCGCGTCGACCGCGGCGGGATCGGGACGGGCACCGCGCCGGGGGCGCGGCTCGTCGTCGTCGAACCGGCGGCGCCGGCGACGGGTGGGGTGGGGCTGGTCGGCGTCGTGCGGGTGGAGGTCGTGCGGGTACGACTCGTGGCGAGGCAACGCGGGGTCTCCTGGGAGTGGTGCCCCGCGGCGGACCTACCGCGGCGCGGGGCGGGGGATCGGACGGGCGCGGGGCACGTCCACGACAGCGATCGACATGTCGCACCTCCTCCGATCCGCCGGACTCCCGGCTCAGCGCGCCCACCTTCCGCGCCGCGCCGTCTCCCGGCAACCGATTTTCCTGACGCGGACGAGCGCGCGAGGTGAGCGTTGTGGTTCAGAACCGGGCAGTTTCGTGCCACAGCGCTCATCTCGGCGTCCCATTTCGGGCGAACGGCCACGGGGCAGGCGGTTGGGGCGCCAGAGTGCGCGGGTGCGGGAGGGGCCGTTCCGGGGATCGCGGGCGATCGCGGGCGGCGATCTCACCCGGGGCGAGTTGCGCAGCCGGCGCTTCCGACAGGTGTTCCGGGACGTCTACGTGCCGACGTGCCCGGACCCGCTCGGACTGGAGACGCTGTCGCGGGCCGCGTTCCTGCTCCTCGGCCCGGACGGGGCGCTCGCCGGGTACTCGGCGGCCGTGCTGCTCGGTGTCGACTGCGCGCCGCGCGGGGCACCCGCGGAGGTCCTCTCCCCGGGCACCGGCATCCGGGCCCGGCCGGGCCTCCTGGTGCACCGCGGCGCGTTGGCTGCGGGCCAGGTGTGGACCGTGCGCGGGTGCCGGGTCACCAACCCGCTGCGCACCGCCTGGGACCTCGCCCGCCGGCTGCCGCGCACTGATGCGGTCGTCGCCGTCGACGCGCTCGCCCGGCGTGGCCGGTTCGATCCGGCTGCGCTGCTGGCGCCCGGCCGATCGGGCGACTGCGGACGTAGGCGGGTGCCCGAGGTGGTCGCACTGGCGCACCCGGCGGCGGAGTCGCCGATGGAGTCGCGGTTGCGGCTGGTCCTCGTCGAGCACGGGTTGCCGGCGCCGGTGGTGCAGTACCCGCTGCTCGACCGCGACGGGTGCTTCCTCGCCCGGTTCGACCTCGCCTACCCGCAGGCGCGGCTCGCCATCGAGTACGACGGGGCGGAGTTCCACCGCGACCGGCGGGGCGCGGACAACCACCGTGACATCGACGTCGCGGAGTACGGCTGGGAGACGATGCGATTCGAGGCCCCGGACATCCTCGGCACCCCCGCGCGTACTGCCGACGCCGTCCGTCGACTGCTCGACTTACGCCTCCCCGCCGCGTCAAGGCAGATGCCGAGATGAGCGCTGTGGCACGAATTCGCCCGATCCGGTGCCGCAGTGCTCATCTCCGCGCTCACCTCGGCGTCACGCGGCGGGGATGATCAGCTGCAGGGCGGTGGGGGTGGGGCGGTGGACGCGCAGGCCGGTGCGGCGGGCCAGGGCCGCCACCGCGCCGGCGTCCGCCGGCTCGGCGCGGGTGCCGGCCAGCAGCCGGGCGAACCGGCCCTTGTGCGCCTTGTTGTGGTGGCTGACCACCTTGCGCGACCCGTCCGGGAACTCGGCCAGCACGTCGACGGTGACCGCCCCCGGCACCCGACCGAGCGCGGCGTAGGAGCCCGAACGCAGGTCGACGACCAGTTCACCGGCGGCCACCGCGGCCAGCACCGGCTCCAGGACCGGGCGCCAGCGGCCGGCGAGGGTGGCGCCGCCGGGCAGCCGGGAGGTCGCCGAGAGCCGGTAGGCGGGGATCGGGTCGTCGGCGCGGACCAGCCCGAACAGCGCCGACCCGACGGCCAGCCGGGCCCGTGCGCGGCCCGCCGCCGCGCCGCGCAGCGACCCGAGGCCGAGGGCGTCGTAGAGCACCCCGGAGTAGCGGTGCAGCGCGGGCCGGGTCGGCGCGGTCAGCAGGGCCGCGTTGCGGGCGATCTCGGCGTCCTGCCCGGGGGTCAGGCCCAGTGCCGCGCGGCAGCCCGCGGGATCACCGGCCAGGCCGACCAGCGCGTCCACCAGGTGTGCGCGCACCGCGCCGAGCTCGGGGTGGGACAGCGCGTCCAGGCGCAGCGGCGGGCCGTCACCGCCGTCCCGCTTGGTCTCCGACGGCGGGAGCAGCACCAGCACGCCGGTCAGGGTAGGAGCGGGCCCGCGGGTGCCCGGCGGGGGACCCGCGCGGGCGAGGCACGTTGCCGCCGCTGGGACCTGGGACTACCGTCGCCGACGTGATCCGCCTCGTGGACCGTCGGCAGATCCCGCTGGTGGCGCGCCGACACGTGGACAACATGCGGGTCACGAGCGCGGCCTGTCGGCCCGGCCGCTGACCCGATCCGCCGGTCCGAACCCCCCACCTTCTGCCCCTGGAGACCACTGTGTCCGAATCCTGGTCCTTCGAGACCAAGCAGGTCCACGCGGGTGCCACCGCCGACCCCACCACCGGGGCCCGCGCCACCCCGATCTACCAGACCACCTCCTACACCTTCCGCGACACCGAGCACGCCGCGGCGCTGTTCGGGCTGTCCGAGCTGGGCAACATCTACACCCGGATCATGAACCCGACCCAGGACGTCCTGGAGCAGCGGGTGGCCGCGCTGGAGGGCGGGATCGGGGCGGTGGCGTTCGCCTCCGGGCAGGCCGCGGAGACCCTGGGCATCCTCAACATCGCCGAGAACGGCGACCACGTGGTGTCCAGCGCCGCGCTCTACGGCGGCACGTACAACCTGTTCCACTACACGTTCCCGAAGATGGGCATCGAGGTCTCCTTCGTCGAGGACCCCGACGACCTGGACGCCTGGCGGGCCGCGGCGCGCCCGAACACCAAGCTGTTCTTCGGCGAGACGCTGGGCAACCCGAAGGGCAACGTGCTGGACATCGCCGGCGTCGCCGGCGTCGCGCACGAGGTCGGCGTGCCGCTGATGGTGGACAACACCGTGCCCACCCCCTACCTGCTGCGCCCGTTCGAGCACGGCGCCGACCTGGTGGTGCACTCGGCGACGAAGTTCCTCGGCGGGCACGGCACCGCGATCGGCGGCGTGGTCGTCGACTCGGGCAACTTCCCCTGGGGCGACCACGCCGACCGCTACCCGGGCCTCACCACCCCCGACCCCAGCTACCACGGCCTGAACTACTGGGACGCGCTGGGCGAGCTGGCCTACCTGATCAAGATCCGGGTGCAGCTGCTGCGCGACCTGGGCCCGGCCATCGCCCCGCAGAACAGCTTCCTGCTCATCCAGGGCATCGAGACGCTCTCGCTGCGCATGGAGCGCCACGTGCAGAACGCCCAGGGCGTCGCCGAGTGGCTCGAGCAGCGCGACGAGGTCGAGAAGGTGCACTACGCCGGGCTGCCCTCCAGCCCCTGGTACGACCTCGGGCAGCGCTACCTGCCGCGCGGCGCCGGCGCGATCGTGTCGTTCGACATCGCCGGCGGCGTGGACGCCGGCCGCCGCTTCGTCGATGCCCTGGAGCTGCACAGCCACCTGGCCAACATCGGCGACGTGCGCAGCCTGGTGATCCACCCGGCCAGCACCACGCACAGCCAGCTCACCGTGAACGAGCAGGCCGCGACGGGCGTCTCGCCCGGGCTGGTGCGGCTGTCGGTCGGCCTGGAGAACATCGCCGACATCACCGCCGACCTGGACGCCGGGTTCCGCGCGGCGAAGGGCGCCTGACCGGCGCATGTCCGCCGCAGGTATGAACGCAGGGTGACCAGCACCGCGGACGCCCCTCCCGCCACCGGTGCGTGGCGGGAGGGGTCGGACCCGGGCCGGCGGCGCTTCCTCGCGCTGCCCGGCCCGTTCACCACCGAGGCGGGCGCCCGGCTCGGCGGCGTCCGGATCGCCTACGAGACGTGGGGGACGCTCGCCCCCGACGCCGGCAACGCCGTGCTGGTGCTCCACGCCCTCACCGGCGACAGCCACGTCACCGGTCCGGCCGGTCCCGGGCACCCCACCGCCGGCTGGTGGGACACCCTCGTCGGACCCGGCCGCCCGCTCGACCCGGACCGCTGGTTCGTCGTGGCGCCGAACGTGCTGGGCGGCTGCCAGGGCAGCTCCGGGCCGTCGTCCACGGCGCCGGACGGGCGCCCGTGGGGGAGCCGCTGGCCGCTGCTCACCCCGCGCGACGCCGTGGCCGCCGAGACCGTGCTCGCCGACGCGCTGGGCGTGCGCCGCTGGGCGCTGGTCGTCGGCGGGTCGATGGGCGGGATGCGGGCGCTGGAGTGGGCGGCCACCGAGCCCGACCGCGTCGAGCGGCTGTGCCTGCTGGCGAGTCCCGCGGAGACCTCGGCCGACCAGATCGGCTGGGCG
>JASLAP010000200.1 GCA_030147065.1 Pseudonocardia sp.
GCGGTGGCCGTCACGGTCTGGCTGGTGGTCCGGGCGACCGCCACCCCGGAGCCGGAGCTGGCCACCGCCCGCACCGGGATGCTGGACCGCACGGTGGTGGTGACCGGGACGATCGAGCCCAGCCAGCGCGCCGACCTGGACGTCCCGGCCGGCGGGCGGGTCGAGTCGGTGTCGGTGGCGGTCGGCCAGCAGGTCGCGGCCGGGCAGGAGCTGGCCGCGATCGACGCCGCCTCGTTGCCCGGGCAGGTCGCCCAGGCCCGCTCCGCGCTCGCCTCCGCGGAGGCCCGGCTGGCCGCCGACCGCGACGCGAACGCCTCGAGCGCCCAGATCGACGCCGACGAGGCCGCGGTCGACTCCGCCCGCGCCCAGCTCGACGTGGCCCTGCAGAACGCCGCCGAGGCCACCCTGACCGCGCCCTTCGCCGGCACCGTGGCCGCGGTCAGCGTGACCGTGGGCGAGCAGGTCGGCGGCGGATCGGCATCCGCGGGGCTCGCCGCCGGCAGTGGCGGGTCGGCAGCGCCCGGCGGGGCGGCGACGGGCGGATCGGCGTCCGCGGCGGCGGCCGCAGCGGCGTCGGGCGGCTCCGGGTCGACCGGCGGGTCGGCCGCGGTCGTGGTCGTGAGCACCGGCTCCTACATCGTGGAGGCCACCGTCGACGACACCCAGGTCGGCCGGCTCGCGGCGGGCCAGCAGGCGAACATCACGCCGAACGGCGCCGCCGAGCCCGTCCCGGGGACGGTCGCCTCGGTCGCCCTGGTGGCCACCTCCACCTCCGGCGTCGCCGGCTACCCGGTGACCATCACCGTGACCGGCAGCCCGCCCGACCTCTACATCGGCTCCAGCGCCGAGGTGGAGATCGTCACCGAGCGGATCACCGACGCGGTGCTGGTGCCCAGCGCGGCGGTCCGCGGCGCCGGTGCGGACGCCGTGGTCACCGTCGTCGAGCAGGGCGAGCAGGTCGACCGGCCGGTCACCGTCGGCGCGACCGCGGCCGGGCGCACCCAGATCCTGAGCGGCGTGGCCTCCGGCGAGGACGTCGTCGTGCCGACCGTGGCGCCGGTCGTGCCCAGCGGCGGCTTCGGCCCGCCCGGTGGCGGTTCCGGTGGCGGTCAAGGCAGTGGTGGACAGGGCGGCGGCCAGGGAGATGCGGACGAACCGGAGCCCACCGACGAACCGGGCGGCGACGGCGGCTCCGGGGGCGGCTCGTGACCGCCGCCCCGCCCCCCGGCACCCCGCTGATCGAGCTGGACGGCACCAGCAAGACCTACCGCAGCGGCGAGCTGGAGGTGATGGCCCTGCGCCCGACCTCGCTGCGCATCGACACCGGCGAGTACGTGGCGATCATGGGTCCGTCCGGGTCGGGCAAGTCGACGCTGATGAACGTGCTGGGCTGCCTGGACGTGGCCACCGCGGGCACGTACCGGCTGGCCGGCGCCGACGTCGGGTCGCTCACCGAGGAGGAGCTGGCCGAGATCCGCAACCGGCGGATCGGGTTCGTGTTCCAGCAGTTCAACCTGCTGGCCTCGATGCCGGCGTGGCGCAACGTGGAGCTGCCGCTGTGCTACGCCGGGGTCGCCAAGGCCGAGCGCCGGGAGCGGGCGATGGCCGCGCTGGACCGGGTCGGGCTGGCCGACCGCAGCGGCCACCGGCCCGGCGAGCTGTCCGGCGGCCAGCAGCAGCGGGTCGCGGTGGCCCGGGCCCTGGTCACCGAACCGGCCCTGCTGCTGGCCGACGAGCCCACCGGCAACCTCGACTCCACCGCCACCGCCGACGTGCTCGGCCTGCTCGCCGAGCTGCACGACGCCGGGCGCACGGTCGTGCTGATCACCCACGAGAACGACGTCGCCGCGGCCGCGGCCCGGGTGGTGCGGCTGCACGACGGCCAGGTCGTCTCCGACGTGGTGTCGGGGCCGCGGCCCGGTGCGCACCGGGCCGAGGCGGCGCAGGCCGCGGGAGCCAGGTCGTGACCCGCCGCGTCGGGCCGGGATCCGTCGCCGGGGCGAGGGCTGCGGCGTGAACTGGTGGGAGACCGCCCGCACCGGGTGGGAAGCGGTGCGCGCGCACCGGCTGCGCTCGGCGCTGACCATGCTCGGCATCCTGATCGGCATCGCCGCGGTGATGCTCACCGTCGGCCTCGGCCTGGGCGCCCAGGCCACCATCGGCGCCCAGATCAACTCGCTGGGCCGCAACCAGCTGGTCATCTCGCCGGGCAGCAGCACCACCAACGGCGTCCGCGGCGGGCAGGGCAGCGCGTCCACCCTCACCCTCGCCGACGCCGCCGCGCTGGCGGACCCGCTGGTCGCCCCGGACATCGCCGGCGTGGCCCCGACGGTGCAGCGGCCCAGCCCGCTGACCGTGGCCGGCACCAACTGGACGACCAGCGTGGTGGGCACCACCGAGGACTGGGCGCAGGTGCGCGCCCGCACCGTCACCAACGGCCGCTTCCTCACCGACGACGACGTGCGGGCCAAGGCCCCGGTCGTGGTGCTCGGCGCCACCACGGCCGCCGAGCTGTTCGGCGCCGAGGACGCCGTCGGGCGCACGGTCACCGTGGCCGGCATCCCGATGACGGTGGTCGGCATCCTCGACCCCGGCGGCGCGTCCCCGCTCGGCGACCAGGACGACCAGGCGGTCGTGCCGATCACGGTGGCCAGCGAGCGGATCATCGGCGGCGCGAACCGGACCGCGGTGCAGACGATCTTCGTGGCGGCGGCCAGCACCGAGGCGCTGCCCGCGGCGCACCAGGAGGTCACCGCGCTGCTGCTGGCGCTGCACCGGATCACCGACCCGACCGCCCCGGACTTCACCATCACCAGCCAGCAGGCGATCCTGGACACCGCCAACGCGATCACCGGCGCGCTGACCGCGGTGCTCAGCGGCATCGCCGGGATCTCGCTGCTGGTCGGCGGGATCGGCGTGATGAACATCATGCTGGTCTCGGTGACCGAGCGGATCCGGGAGATCGGCCTGCGCAAGGCCCTCGGCGCCACCCCCAGGGTGATCCGCCGCCAGTTCCTGGTCGAGGCCGCGGTGCTCGGCCTGGCCGGCGGGATCGCCGGCGTGATCGTCGGCACCGCCGGGTCGATCGCGCTGAGCAACGCGATCGGCCAGCCGATCGTGATCTCCCCGTCGGCCACCGCCATGGCCCTGGCCGTGTCCATCGGCATCGGCCTGGTCTTCGGCGTGTACCCGGCGAGCCGGGCCGCCCGCCTC
>JASLAP010000250.1 GCA_030147065.1 Pseudonocardia sp.
ACTCCTGGGTCAGGGCGGTCCGTCGGGTTCGCGTCGAGCCTCGGGGTTCAAGCCGACTTCATGTCAAGCTGGTGCCGCTCGGCCGTTGTGGAAGGAGACCCGCCCCACAGCGAGGACTCATCGCCGCCGCGGCAGCACGCTGATCCCGCCCGCCGCCGCACACCAGCTTCGTGCCGGTCGACCGCCAGCACGCGCTGCGGCTGGCGAGGCTGACGCTGACGCGGATGTAGACGCGCTCACGGCCGCATCCGGACGGTCAGCCCGACTCGACCCGTGTGGCCAGTGCGTAACTCGCCCCGTCAATCCCGCTCCGTCAATCCCGGCGGGTTCAGCCCTCCTGACCATGGTGGGGAACGAACCGGCCACGCCGCCGACGTCGGCAGGCGTGATCGCGTCGGGTTCGGGTGAACCACGGCCAGCCCGGCGACGTGCAAGCCGCCCTGGCGGTGGCTTCACCGAGCACGCCGGCGTTCCGCGGGCGGTGCCGAGCAGAGCCCTACCGGTAGCGGACGGCTGTTGGAGCGCCCCTCACCCGGACTGCTGCTCGGCGGCACCGACCGCGTTCTGGAACAACATCCCGACCGTGGTCGGACCAACACCACTCAGGGGCCCGGCGAGGTGATCCGGGCCTGGATGCCGGCGAGGATGGTGTCCAGGCCGAAGGTCAGCGCGTGCTCGGGATGCTGGGCGGCGTCGGACTGCGCACCGACCGCGCCACCGACCCGGGCGGACACGATGAGGTCGTCGTCGGCCATGACCTGGTCGAGGACCGGCGCCACGACGGCCCACCATTCGGCATCCGACATCCCGGACTCGGTCCGGGTCCGCGAGACATTGCGGTGCGCGCGGGCCGTGCTGTCGACGTGGCTGAGCACCAGGGTGAGGGCGGCATCCATCTCGACGTCGGACAGGCCGATGCCGTCGAGCGGGCGCAGTTCTACCTCGTACTTGCGGCTGACGTGCGGCCCGAGGGTCGGCCGGGACGAGCGGATGTCCAGCAGCCACGGGTGCCGCCGGTAGAGCGCCCAGTTCCGCTCGGCGACGAACCGCATCGCCGCGCGCCAGTCGCCGACCCGGCTCGCGGCCGCTACATCCCCGCCGCCGTTGCCGTCATCGCCGTAGAGCTCGGCGTAGACCGCGTCGACCATCAGCGCGGTGAGGTCGTCCTTGCCGGGCACGTGCCCGTAGAGCGACATCGCGCCGACGCCCAGCCGGTCGGCCACCTTCCGCATCGAGACGGCGTCCAACCCGTCGACGTCGGCGATCTCGATACCGGCGGCGACGATCGCGGGCACCGTCAGGCCCGAGCGTCCCGGGCTGGGATGGTGGCCCCACAGTAGGTAGATGCTGCGGGCCAGGTCGGGCGCCGGGGAACGTCGAGCCACTGGTCGTGCCTTCCTGCTGACAGCTGTCCGTCCAAGCGCGCCCGCCCAGTGGGAGGGGTGCGGCTTGCCGCTTCCGTACACTGTACCGTACGATTTCAGGTACAGCGTACGGTACGCTGCACGATGGAGGTCGCCATGGCCGACGAGAAGACCGTGCCCCTGCTGCCCTGCCCGGACATCGACGAGATCGAGGCGTTCTACGCGATGCTGGGGTTCACCCGGACCTACTACCAGACCCGCCCCAACCCGTGCGTGTCGCTGCGGCGCGCGGACATCGACCTGCAGTTCTTCGGCATCCCGGGCTTCGACCCCGCGGACTCCTACGGGTCCTGCCTGGTCATCGTGCCCGACACCGGGGAGCTGTACCGGGCCTTCGCCGCGGGGATGCGCGCGGCCCACGGCAAGATCCTGGTCGCCGGGATCCCCCGGATGACCCGGCCGCGCCGACGCAAGAACGCCGACAACCTGTCCGGGTTCACCGTCATCGACCCGGGCGGCAACTGGATCCGGATCTTCGCCGCCGGCGGCGAACCCGCAGCCGACACCACTGCCGCCGAGCCGGCCCGGAGCAGGCTCGGGAAGTCCCTGGACGACGCCGTGGTCATGGGCGACTCGCGCGGGTCCGCCGAGCAGGGCGTGCGCATCCTGGACACCGCACTCGGCCGGGACCTGACCACGTCGACGCCGGTCGAGCTGGTCAACGCCCTGGCCTACCGGGCAGAACTCGCCGCCAGGACCGACGATCCGGGCGGCGCCATGGAGTTCCTGACCCGGGCCGGCGCGGTCGCCCTGACCGACGCCGAGCGGGTCGCGCTCGCCGACACCCTCACCGGTCTGCGCGACCTCGCCGCCGCCCTGCCGACCAGCCCTGAGCCTGGATCCACCGTCGATGTCGAGCCGGGCAGGTAGTTGATCTTTCTTGGGGTGGACGTGGTGCCCGGGCGTGAGTGAGCCGCCGGTCTGCCCGGCTGTTCCACTGGTTCTCGGGCCCCGAGGGGGCGGTGATCAGGTGGCTGCGGGGAGGGGGTCGTGCAGGGCGCGGCGGAACAGTTCGTCCAGGCCGGGGTTCCCAGGGCCAGTCCCGAGGCAGGTGGAAGAGCTGCCGGTGCGCGGAGTGCGCGACCCGGCACCCACCTCACCCAGCACCGACGCATCGAGCTGCTGCGCCACTACCTCGACCACGACGGCCTGCCACTCGTGGCCCGCACAGCAGCCTGCTTGACGCTTCTCTACGCCCAACCGGTCAGCCGGATCCTGCGGTTCACCCACGACGACCTCACCTACATCGACGGAGAGCTCCACCTGCGATTCGGCGAGCCGGCCAGCCCCGTCCCAGCACCCATCGCCGCGCTACTGCGGGAGGTGATCGACGACAACGAGCGCCGCGGCCGCAGCGCCGCTGGATGTTCCCCGGCCGGGTCCCGGATCAGCCCATCGCCTACCGCACCACGACCCCACAGAGCAAGCACGCCGGCATCCCCTGGAGCCGCTATCCCACCAGCCGTCGCGAGAACTCGAGCACGCCCCTTCGCCGGCCTGGCCCGCCTGAGTGATCAGCAGTGCTCATGACCAAGCTGAGCGCCGACGCTGAGCAGGCACTCGGTCACGGCTGCCGCTCCGGGTGCCCGACCGGGGGCCGGATCTGCCCGGCCAGCCGCAGCAGATCGTCGACCGACCACTGGTCGTAGACGTGCTCGCCGTAGTGGGCGGCGGCCACGCGCCCGGCCCCGTCGATCATGAAATCGGCCGGCAGACCGGTGCGCCCGCCGTGCGGCCGGGCCGCCGGCGCGCGCTCCCGGCCGCGCGCGATGGTCCAGGCGGCACGCACGACGGCCCGCGCGATCGGCACCCACGCCCGCGGATCGAGCAGCGCGCGCGGGGCCGACTCCACGCCGAACTCCCGGTACAGCCGCTTGTCCGGATCGGCGACGACGGCGAACGGGAGCCCGACCACGTGCTCGCGCAGCTCGTCGGCCGGGGAGTGGAAGACCACGACCTCGTGGATCCCGGCCGCGGTGATCTCCGCGTGCCGTACCACCACCGAGCGCAGGTGCAGGTTGCACACCGGGCACCCGGCGAACCGGCGGAATTGCAGGTGGACCAGGTGGTCGCCGTCCGGGAGCGCGACCGGCGCCCCGTTGACGCCCGCCAGCGTCCGCGGCGCGACGACGGTTCCGACGGCGATCCGGCCCGATCGGTTGCTCATGCGACCTCCCCCGTTGGTGTACGTGATACGCCAACGATGTTAGGCGTATCGCGTACGCTGTCAACCGCCATGCCGCGCCCCCGCTCGCTGACCCCCACCCAACTGGCCACCGCGGCCCTCGCCGTCATCGATCGCGAGGGCCTGTCCGGGCTGACCATGCGCGCCGTCGCAAAGCAGCTGGGCACGAGCACGATGGCGCTCTACCGCTACGTGCGCGACCGCCGCGAGCTGGAGGCGCTGATGGTCGAGCTGGTGCTGGGCGCCGTCGACACGACCTCGCCCCCGGGCGGGACGGACTGGCGCGAGCGCATCCGGGCCATGGTCGGCAGGGTGCGCGACGCCGTCGGCGCCCACCCCGAGATCGTCCCGCTGACGCTCACCCACCGGCACAGCTCACCGAGCCTGCTGCGCTGGTCGGAGACCGTGCTCGCCATCCTCGCCGAGGGCGGCCTCGGCGGCCGGCACCGCGCCATCGCCCTGCGCTGCCTGCTCGGCTACGTCATCGGCGCGATCCAGCTGGAGCACCTGGGACCGCTGACCGGCGCCGGCACCGGCGCCATGGCCGCGCTGCCGGAGGCGCAGTTCCCCCACCTGGCAGACACCGCCCGCCACGCCCGCTCGATCGATGCCGACGAGGAGTTCGACGGCGGGCTCGACGTCCTGCTGCGCGGACTGCCCTGAGCGCCCGATCCACCCGGCACCTCGCCCGACTCGTCGCGGACGCATCGGGGGCTCCACGACCACTACCGGGAGCGGCACAGGCGAGCCGAACCCGGGTGCGGGGACGACCCTGCTGGGCACGTCCGCGTCGTGAACGAGGTACGTGACTGGATCGACCCCCTCGACGCTGCCACCAACACCCGCGTCGTGCAGCTCGCCGAAGTCATCGGGCACCGCCTCGCCGAGATCCGACGCACCCGCGGCCTGACCCAGCAACAGGTCGCCGACCGCGTGGACGTCACCAGGGGCAGGATGTCCCAGATCGAACGCGGCAAGATCTCCGGACAAGACGTCCTCGCCCGCTACGCCACCGCTCTCAGCGGCCGCCTTTCACCGAGCGATCGACTTCGAGGACGGGGACAACACCGCCATCGCGTAGCCCTGGGCGGACAGATCAGCTGAGCACCAGGCGTGTGGCAGTGGGCAAGTCCCCCTCGGACACACTCGTTAGCCACACGCGAAGTCAGTGTGGCCACACCTACTTCATCCGCAGGCAGGTGGCGGATGTCAAGATCAGTTCCCGGTACAGCCGCGCGAGCCGCTCGGCTGTGCGCGCTCGATCGCCGAATCGACATCGCGTTCGGTCGAGCTGTCCCGCGACGCGACCAGCGCCCGAACGGTCTCGTCCCGGTTCTCGGGGGCGAAGAGCTGCCCCACCCACCCGTTGATCGCGCTCGTGATGATGTCCTCGCGCAGTTGACCGTCTTCGGGTGCTCGGCCAGCACCCACGATCCGGGCGCCAGCGTGCGCGCCTTGCACCGGTAGTAGGCGTGCGCCCGCACCGCGCCACCCTGCATCTTCCGCCCGCAGACCTCGCACCTCACACGACCACGCAGCAGGTCGAGCCGCTTTGGCGGCGTCGACCCGGACCGTTCGAGCTTCGCGATCCCGGCCGGCCCGCGCGCCCGCGTCCGTCGCATGAGCTGGGCTCGCGTGAAGTCCTCAACCGGCACGATCGCCGGATGCACTGGCTTGCGTGATCGCACCACGTTCCCCGGCGGAACCTCGTGACGTGTCCGGCCGCGACGTCGTCGGGGTTGGCGAGCATCTCTCGCCTGGCCCACCGCTCGAACACAGCGTCAGCGACGCTGCACCCGGGGTGACGAGCAGCGGCGCGGCTCAGGTCGACGCCTGGACCAGCAGGGGAACCAGGTAGCGGAGAGTGAAAGCCTCGTAGAGCGCGCCGATGACGAGCAGCGCCAGCGCGGGCAGGCTCAACCGACCGAGCTGCCGCAGTCCGTGGACGTACCCCTGACGACGGTTCTGCGCACCGACGGTCGCGGGACGGAGCCAGGACCTCCCGAGGAGGTAGGCGCCGAGCACGAGGAGGACGTAGGCCTGGAACTCGATGAGGAACGTCAGGGAGTGCGGGATCAGGATCACCCAGCCGGTCCCGCCGGCCGGGGCGAGCGTCACACCGATCTCGACCGCCTTGTAGGTGAAGAACGCGATACCGGCGAAGGGCACGACCAGGGACGGCAGCACGATCAGCAGCGCACCGACCGTGAGCGTGTTGACCGCGAGGATGACCAGGGCGAACAGCCAGACGTTGCTGAGCAGCGACACCACGAGATCCGCTGTTCCGTCGTCCTGCAGGGACGTCACCCGCGCGGCCGTCAGTTCGGGGAAGACCAGCGCTGTGACGAAGCCGGCGACGGCCGCGCCGTACATGACCAGGTTCAGGACGAGGTAGACGCGGAGGTCGGCACGGACGATCTCCAGCGGTCGGCGGACGATCCGCAGGGATCGGGCTTCGGGCTGGGGGTCGTTGAGGCGCACTTCTCTGGTCACGGCGTTCTCCTCGGAGACTGGTTGGTACCGGCCACGGTCGGCCGTGCCGTCGCGGCACACTCCAGTCCGAGTGCTGCAGCTCACGTCGCGCTGCTCGCGGGCCCTCGCCGGGTGGACGCCGGGTCCGTTGCTGGACGCCGGCGAGCCGGCGTGGCCGGAGGAGGCGCCGGTCCCACGCCGGCCTTCCGTCTCGCGGGCCTGCACCAGCTGTGCGCGCCGTTGCTGGAGCGGGCCGGCGCGCTGCCCGAGCCGCAGCAGGCGGCCCTGGGTGTGGCGCTGGGGCTGCGCGCCGGTCCGGCGCCGGACCGGTTCCTGGTGGGCCTGGCCACTCTGAACCTGCTTGCCGAGGTCGCGGAGGACACGCCGCTGCTGTGCCTGGTGGACGACGTGCAGTGGCTGGACCAGGCGTCCGCGCAGGTGCTCGCGTTCGTGGCAAGGCGGGTGGTGGCCGAGCGGGTGGCGCTGGTGTTCGCAGCTGCGGGACCTGCGCCTGCCCTGGCCGCGGCCCCGCGCACCCGATCAGCTGCTCAGTCGGCCATCCACGTGCTCTTCAGCCGGAGCGCGCGGTCGATGGCCGCCAGGACCCCGGCGGCGGCCAGGGCGAACTTCGCCCAGTCGGGCAGGCGGACCGGCGAGGTGAACGTGCCGAGGTGCGCGGCGACGACCTCGACCCGCGTGATCTGCTCCGCAGCCACGGAGAGCGCGACCGCGAGGCCCACCAGGAGCACGACGAGGCCCGCCGCGCCGATGGCCGCGCTCGTGCGGGGGAACCGCTGGTCGAACCGGGTCCGCCGACCCTCCGCGGAGCGCGGGTCCGGGCGCAGCACCTGCTCGCGGCCGTCGTCGTGAACGAGGTGCATGCGCTTGACGCCGTAGAGGCTGACGGCGACCTCGATGACGCCGCCGGGCACCGGGAACGCCACCGGGAGGTTCGCGGCCTGCACCTGGACGCCGTCGCGGTAGAGCGCGGCCGGCCGCTTGCGCGACGAGCTGTCCCGCCCGTGGCGGACGTCGACCGCGAAGACGTGGCGCCCGGTGGCGTCTCCGAGCTCGACGGAGAACAGGGAGCGGGAGAACAGCTGCCAGGAGCGGTACGCCGGCAGCCGGCTCCCGTCACCGGGCTTGGCCCTCGACCGCTGCCAGCGACGCCTGTACGTCCTGAACACGGTTCTCCTTCAGGGGGTGCAGCGGGCGTCGGCGGGCGGGGTGCGGGACACGGACGCCTCCTCGGTGGTGGTGGGGGGTGCGGGTTCGACGGTCGGCCGTGCCGCCACGGCACACTCAAGTGCCCGTGGCGCAGGTCACAGCGGGGCTAGGTGCGCCTCCTCGGACGTGTGCCGGGCCGACCGACCGGGATGTGGTGGTCCGCGTGGGTTCGACGCCGTCGGCAACAGCCCGCTCAGCGAGGCGTGGCGCGGCGGATCGTCAGGACGTGAACCCGGCCGACGCGATCGGGCCGATGTAGAACCGCGTCCACGCGATCCGTCCGGCGCGGGTGGTCATGATGACGGGACCGCAGAGGAGTACGGGTGCGTCCGGCGCGTCCGTGGCGGCCATCTCCCACTCCGACCAGATTTCCGGCCCGGCGACGGCGCGGCGGAGCACCCGGGCGTGGAGGTCGGGCAGCCGGGTGAAGATCGCGGTCCAGTTCTCGGCGACGCGACCGGACCCGACGAAGCTGTCCGCGGGGCGGTGGGGGACCTCGGACCGGTAGTCCGAGGTGAAGCAGTCGGCGACACGGCGCGGGTCGTGGGAGTTGATGGCGTCCCGGAGTCGGTCGATCGGGTCGGGCTCGGTCATGACGGCTACGGCGGCTCGGTCGGCATGCCGGTGGCCTGACGAGGGCATCGACCGTCAACCGACGACAGCGGTGAGGACACCCCACGCGACGGCCGTGGCCACCGTGGTCCAGATGACGATCGCCACCGCCTGCCACAGCAGGATCCGGCCGCGGGGCGTACCGGCGGCGACGAGCATGGCGGAGGTGAACTGGGTCGGGATCGCCAGCGGCCCGAGGATGCTGGCGCCCGGCACCCCGAAGCGGACCAACCACCGCTGGAAGCGCCGGCGCCCCTTGGATTCGGGCCGGGGCTCGCCGGACGGTTCGGCCTGCCCTGCTCGACCCGCCAGCGCAGCGGTGCGGACCCGCGAGCTGAGGAGCACGACGCCGAGCACGGAGAGGAAGTTCCCCGCGGCCGCGGCGATGCCGGCGACGACGGGGTGGATCCCCCCGACGACGCCGATGGCTCCGGCGCCCTCGCCCTCGATGAAGGGGACCGCGCCGGCGAGCACGACGATGATCGGCTGGACGATCTCGGGGACCTGGGCCACCAGGTCCTGGAAACCTGCGGACGGGATCGATGAGGTTCACGGTGGGGGACTCCTCGGAGCGCGGATCGGTGTGGTGGACGTGCTCCGGCGGCCGGGCTCGACCCCGGCGGGCTGCTGACGTCGCCCGGCTCGTCGCAAGCACGACTCGACGCTGCGCTGTGCCGTCGCGGCACCCTCAAACGCGCATCGCGTGACCTGCCGCACGCGCGGCGTTGTGCGGCCGTGGGCGCGCGCCGGGCCGCTGACCGCCACCGGCCGGTGGACACCACCTGGACTTGACCGTGCCGCTGCGGCACGGTGTGGGATGGGCGCATGGCCTGGAGCACCCGTGAGCTCGCCGAACTGGCCGGTACCAGCCTGCGGGCGGTCCGGCACTACCACGAGGTCGGGCTGATGCCCGAGCCCGAGCGGCGATCCAACGGCTACAAGCAGTACGGCGTCAGCCACCTCGTGCGGCTGCTGCGCATCAAGCGGCTGGTCGACCTCGGGTTCTCGCTGTCCCAGATCGCCGCCATGGGCGAGGACGACCACCACCCGGCGGAGGCGTTGCGCGCCCTCGATGCCGAGCTGGCCGCCACGGTCGAGCGGCTCCAGCGGGCGCGCGTCGAGCTCGGGCTGATCCTGCGGAACCACGCGCCGGCCGACCTGCCGCCCGACATCGGTCCCGCCGCCGCGGCGGGGCTGTCGGACGCCGACCGGTCGCTCGTGGCCGTCATGACCCGGGTGATGGGGCCCACGCACCTCGGCGCCTACGCCGAGCTCCTGCGCACCGCGCCGACCGACCCGACCGACGCGGAGTTCGACTCCCTGGCCGCCGACGCCGACGACGGGGTGCGCCAGGATCTGGCCGAACGCATGCTCCCGCACATCCGCCGCGTCCAGGCCGAGCACCCCGACCTGATGGCGCCGGACACCGAGGCCCCGCGGGGCGCGCGGTTCGTCACCGAGACCGCAGTCGCCGCCATGCAGGAGCTCTACAACCCGGCCCAACGGGACGTCATCCGACGGGTCAGCGCGCTCCTGCAGGCGGAGGACGGACCGCGGTGAACCCGGGCCGGCAGCCGCCCGTTCCGCTCCACCGTCTGCTGCCGGCCCGACGGCCCGGCCTCACCTCAAGGTGCCGGCGGTGTCGGCGGCCGCGGCGCAGCGCCTCCTCGGTCGCGGCCAGCTCGGTGCGGTACCGGGGGCACGATCGACCGCGCCGCGCACCGGTAGTAGATCCGGTCTCCGCGCGGCGTTCCCTCCATCCGCCGCTGGTAGTTCGATCGCGGCCTGCAACCGCCGCAACCGGCCGGTGGTGCGTCCTCGTCCTCGCTGTCGATACTCGTGGGGTGATACGGGAGAACTTTCGGGAGTACCTCGACCACCTGCTGCGTGACGGCTACAGCGTGCGGCACGACGAGCACCTGTCCGACCCGGACCTCATCGACCCCGGCGGGAACCCGGTCGAGACCTGGCGTGAGGACTACCCCTACGACGAGCGGCTCGACCGCGACCTCTACGAGGAGGAGAAGTACCAGCTGCAGATCGAGCTGCTGAAGTTCCAGTACTGGGCGCAGGACACCGGCACCAAGCACCTCATCCTGTTCGAGGGCCGCGACGCCGCCGGCAAGGGCGGCACCATCAAGCGGTTCACCGAGCACCTCAACCCGCGCGCCGCCCGCGTGGTCGCACTGACCAAGCCCACCGAGACCGAGCGGGGGCAGTGGTACTTCCACCGCTACGTCACCCAGCTCCCGACCGCCGGGGAGATCGTGCTGTTCGACCGGTCCTGGTACAACCGCGCCGGCGTCGAGCGCGTGATGGGCTTCGCCACCGAGCGCGACTACGAGATCTTCCTGCGGCAGGCACCGCTGTTCGAGGAGATGCTGCTCGAGAGCGGCTTCTCGCTCACCAAGCTGTGGTTCTCGGTCACTCAGTCCGAGCAGCGCACCCGGTTCGCCATCCGCCAGATCGACCCGGTCCGGCGGTGGAAGCTCTCCCCCATGGACATCGAGTCCCTGGATCGGTGGGACGACTACACCCTCGCCAAGGAAGCGATGATCGAGCACACCGACACCGACCACGCCCCATGGACCTCGATCAAGAGCAACGACAAGAAGCGCGCCCGCATCAACGCGATGCGGTTCTTCCTCGACCAGTTCGACTACGAGGGCAAGGACCCGTCCGTCGTCCACTCCGCCGACCCCCTGCTCGTGCAGCGCGGCCAAGAGTCGATCAAGGACTGACGGAGATTCGAGCCGCTCGAGGCTTTGATCTTGGTGTGGTGCCCTCGATCGGGCCGTTGCCGTGGGGCAGGGTCAGCTCGGCGACCACGGCCGGCAGGTCCTTGCGCAGGCCGCGGACGAAGGCGTCCACGTGTCATCGCTGTTCGATCGGCCGGCCCGACCGGCCGTGGACCACGCCGAGGAGCAGAGGCGCACGAGGCCGTCTTCTTCGCGGCTCGGTCTCGACGACCTGCGCGAACGCCCTCGAGCGCGTGCCGGCGAGTCGGATACCGGGCCTACAGCAGTCCGTGCTCGCCCAGCTGGCGGGCCAGACCGGCGCCGTCGGGCGCGTGCATCCACGACCCCCGCTGCTCGTGCGCTTTGGCGGGGCCGTCGGCGGGCACCGGCAGGCCGCCGGCGAGCACCGACTGGGTCGGGGACAACTGGCGGATCGCCACGGCGGCGACGTTGTCCGGGTGCGACGCGGCGAAGTCGCCGTAGATCTCCGGGTCGTGCTGTCCGTCGTCACCGATGAGCAACCATCGGATGTGGGGGAACTCCGCGGCGAGCCGGGCGAGTGTGGTGCGCTTGTGGGCCTGCCCGCTGCGGAACCAGCGCTCGGTCGTCGGGCCCCAGTCGGTGAGCAGCAGCGGGCCCGGCGGGTACAGGTTGCGCGACAGGAACCGTGTCAGCGCCGGCGCGACGTTCCACGCCCCGGTCGACAGGTAGAACACCGGCGCGTCGGGGTGCGCCCTCATCAGCCGCTCGTACAGCACGGCCATTCCGGGGACCGGCGAGCGCGCGTACTCGTCGATGACGAACGTGTTCCACGCCGCGAGCAGCGGCCGCGGCAGTGCCGTGACCATGACGGTGTCGTCGATGTCGGACACGACGGCGAAGCGGACGTCCGGGTTCAGGACGAACACCGGCGCCTCGACCGTCTCGGCGCCCGCTCGCTGCAACCGGACGCTGCGCCAGCCCGGTTCGAGTTCCACCTCCACCACGGCGTCCAGGTAGCCGCCGCGATCGGTCCGCACCTCGTGCTGCCGGCCACCCACGTCGACGATCACGGGCTCGTCGGTGACGGGGAGCGTCGCAAAGCTGCGCCAGCCCCGGACGGCCCGGTTGCGTCCCGACGCTCCCTCGGGACGACCCAACAGCAACCGCCCGAAGACCCGCACCCAGGACGGCGTCCCGTAGCCGGTGTACGGGACGAGGGTGTCCCGCCAGCCGCGCTGCCGCAGCCGGGGCTCGAGCCTCTCGTACACGGCGTCCTCGAGGCGAGCTGCGTGGTGCACGCGCGCAAGGGTTACCGCGGATCCCTGGGCGTCGGCCTTCGACCAGCGCGTCACGGGCATACCCTGCCACACGATGGCGACCGCTTCCCCGGCGACGACCGCCGACCACCTCCTCAGCCGCTGTCGCCGAGCTGGATCAGGTGACAACGAGCGCTGCCGCCGTGGCGCGCGAGACACCGGACGACGGCCGCGCCGATTCCGCGCGATCCACCGGCGATCAGCGCCGTCCGGCCGGTGCGGTGCGGGTCTGCCGAGGGGCGGCCGCCGATGGTGGTCATGCGGGCTCGACCGCCTCGACGTGCTCGGCCAGCCAGCTGCGGAAGGTCTTCAGCCGCGGGTTGAGGGTGCGGACCAGGTCCAGGTCGCGCGCGCCCACGAAGTCGTGCTCGCCTTCGACGTAGAACTGGAACATGTTGCCGAGCTCGTCACCTGCGGGCAGCCCGAGCGAGCGGAACTGGTCGGGCGTGAGCGGGCGGTAGTCGACCGGTTCGCCCAGCGCGTCGGCGAATGCCGCGGCGAACTGCGCACCGGTCAGGTGCTCACCCGCGATGCTCACCGTCTTGCCGAGGTACTCGTCGCCGGCCGCGAACACGCCGTAGGCGGTGCGACCGATGTCTTCCGCCGCGATACCCGCCAGCCTGGCTTCACCCAGCGGCAACATGAGCACGAGCCGTCCGTCCTCGCCCCGCCGCGGTCCGGACCCCTGGGTGAAACCCTCCCAGTAGAAGGTGGTCCTCAGGTAGGTCGTGGGAACGCCCGAGTCGCGGAAGAAGGCGTCCGCCTCGGCCTTGGCGTCGAAGTGCGGGACCGTGTAGCGGTCCTGCAGCACCGGAACCCGCGCGTCGGACACCGGGATGACCTCGCGCGTGTCCTCCAGGGTCGACCACACGACGTGGGCGACGCCCGCCGCCTTCACCGCACCCGCGGCCGTCGCAGCCTGCGCCAGTTCGACGTCCGCGGACATGGACTCCCAGAAGTTGGTCACCACGTAGACGCCGTGGGCGCCCTCGAACGCCGTCCGCAGCGAGTTCTCGTCCTCCAGGCTCGCCTCCACCACTTCGACGCCGAGATCGGCCAGCGCGCGGGCCTTCGCCGAGCCGGCGTCCCTGGTGACGGCGCGCGGGGTGAACGGACCTCCGGGGTCGTCCAGAATGGCCCTGACCAGGCCTCCCCCCTGCGCGCCCGTCGAACCCAGCACAGAAATGATCTTCTTGTCGCTCACTGGCGCTCCCTCTGCAGTGTCGCCGCATGATGTGCGGCCATCTCACTCGTTGACAGGTAAGTCGTCCGAGAAATTCGCGTTGGTTGCTGGCGGCCATCTCCTGCGCGATCCGGGCCTGCATCGCGACCAGGAATTGCCGGCTCAGATCGACTTGAGCACCCGGACGCGATCGGCGACGGCACGCCGCGCGACGTCGGAGGTGAAGGCGATGGAGTCGAACTCGTGCGGTACGCCGGGGTGCAGGTGGAACTCCACCGGCACGCCCGCGCGGCTGAGCTTCGTGGCGTAGGCGGTGTCCTCGTCGCGGAACAGGTCGAGCTGGCCGACCTCGATGTAGGCCGGCGGCAGGCCGGAGGCGTCCTCGAGGCGGGCCGGGGCCGCGGTGGCCGGGACGTCGGGGCCGCCGGCGGCCGCACCGAGCAGCGCCGGCCATGCGGTGCGGCTGTCGTCGTAGGACCAGAGCAGGTAGGGCTCGATGTGGGGGTCGGGGGTGGTGGTGCGGTCGTCGAGCATCGGCATGAGCAGGATCTGCCGGGCGATCCCGGGGCCGCGGCGTTCGCGGGTGAGGATCGTGAGGGCTGCCGCCATGCCGCCCCCGGCGCTGTCGCCCATGACGGCGATCCGCTCGGGGTCGACGCCCAGTTCGGAGGCGTGCTCGTGCAGCCACCGCAGCGCTGTGTAGGCGTCCTCGATCGGGGTCGGGTAGGGGTGTTCGGGCGCGCGGCGGTACTCGACCGACAGCATCGGCACGCCGCTGGCGGACACGTAGCGGGAGACCGGCCCGTCGAACAGGTCGATGTGGCCGAAGATGTAACCGCCGCCGTGGAAGAACAGCACAGCCGAGCCCGGTGTCGCGCCGTCCTTGGTGTACCAGCGCATCCTGACCTGCGCGCCGTCGTCGGCGGTCGCGTGGTGGTCGGTGGTCCTGACGTCGCCCGGCACGGGCTGGGCCGTGCCCGCGGCGCCGATGATGGGCTCCCAGACGGCACGACGAGCGGCGACATCGCCAACCGGCGGCGGGGTGAAGCCCGCCATCGGGGCCAGCGCCGCGGCGATCTCGGGGTCGAGGGTGAAGGACATGACAGCTCCTCTCGAGCGTTGTTCGACGCCTGCCAGGCGGTGGGTCAGGCCGAGGCCGGGATGACGACGACCTTGCCCGCCAGGGTTCCCGCAGCCGCCCGGGCGTGGACCGAGGCCAGGTCGGCCAGCGGGACACGCTCGGCGACGTCGACGGTGAGCTCACCGCGGTCGACGCGCGCCACGAGTTCCGACAGTTGCGTAGCGTCGCTGCGGACGAAGAGGTCGATGGCTCGCACGCCGCGTTCCTCGTCGGCCGGGGCGGGCATCCACACGGTGGTGCTGACCACGACGCCGCCGTTGCCGACCAGGGCGGCCAGCGCCGCGAACCGGGTGGGGTCGATCGGCGCGAGGTTGAGCAGGACGTCGACCGGTTCGGTGACCGCGGTGGTCACCTCGGTGGTGGTGTGGTCGATGACCTCGTCGGCCCCCGCCGCCCTGACCTGCCCGCTGCTGCGGGGGCTGGCGGTGGCGACCACGTGGGCACCGGCTGCCTTGGCTAGCTGCACCGCGTAGCCGCCCACGGCTCCCCCGGCGCCGCTGACCAGGATGCGCTGCCCGGGCTTCAGCTCGGCATGGTCGAAGAGGGCCTGCCACGCGGTGAGGCCGACCAGGGGCAGCGCGGCCGCGTCGGCGAGCGGGATGCTCGTCGGAGCCGGCGCCAGGCTCTCGGCGGGGGCGAGGACGTACTCCGCCGCGGCGCCGTCGACGACGAACGGGAGGAAGCCGACCACCTCGTCACCGACGGCGAGGCCGCTCACGCCCTCGCCGAGTGCGTCGACCGTTCCCGCGACGTCCAGGCCGGGGACGTGCGGCAGGGTCAGGGGCATCGGGCCCTGCATGAGACCCGCGCGGATGTTGCCCTCGACGCCGTTGAACGTCGTCGCGGCGACGCGGATCCGCACCTCCCCCGCGCCGGGGACGGGCTGCTCGACGTCCTCGTAGCGCAGGACGTCGGGGTCGCCGTACTCGTGGAATCGCACTGCCTTCATGGCTGGTGCCTCGCTCTCGATCGATGTGTGCTTCGAACTCGAAGCACTGGATGCACGCTAGCAGTGCTTCGAAGCCGAAGCAAGTGCTGAGAATCTGAAGCAACTGTTAGGGTCGCGGTGTGACCGACAGGCAGCCGTCCCTGGACGCCGTGCAGCTGGGCGCGTACTTCGCCCTCATGGAGGTGGCGGGCCTGCTCCGACACGCGGTCGAGCAGCAGCTGCGCGAGGCCGGCGACCTCAGCTACGTGCAGTTCCAGCTCCTGGCCCGGCTGGGTCTCGACTCACCGACGGGCAGCGAACGCATGACCGACCTGGCCGACGGCGTCGTCTACAGCCGCAGCGGCCTGACCTACCAGGCCGGACTCCTCGAGAAGGGCGGCCTGGTGATGCGGACGCCCTCCGCCGACGACGAACGGGGGGTCACGGTCACGATCACCGACACCGGACGGGCGCTGCTGGCCGAGGTGCTCCCCGGCCACGTCGAGGTGGTCAGTCGCCAACTCTTCCAGCCGCTGACGCGCGCGGACACCGAAGCGCTGGCCGAGCTGCTGTCGCCGGTGCGCGACCACATGCGTTCGCTGCCGCCCCGCTCGGCAGCACCCCGCCGCCGGCGATGACCCCCGCCCTACTCCTCGGGTGGGAGCACGAACTCCATGCCGTACTCCGGGGCGAGTGCGACGGCTCGTCGCACCCGCTCCTCGCGCTCCGCCCCGCTGAGCGGCGGGGCCGGGGAGGTGCGCGCGGGAACGGGATCGCCGAACTCGGCGAAGTACTTCTCCAGACCCGAGGGCGCGACGGTGCACAGCAGCCGGGCCGGGATGTCCGCCGCGTTGCGGAACGCATGCGCGGCGTTGGCCGGGATGTTCGCCGACTCACCCACCTCCAGTCGGACGGGAGGGAGGTCGCCCACCCGCACCTCCACCGAGCCCTCGAGGACGCGGAAGCACTCCTCGAAGTCGTGCCGGTGCGGGGGCGGTCCGCCCCCCGGCGGGATGAGCATGTCCAGCATCGCGAAGCGGCCGGCGGTCTGCTCACCGGAGAACAGCACGGTGTAGGTGTCCCCGACGACGGCCAGGTGGGTCAGCGCGGGGTCCTCGGGCCGCGCGATCGCCACGCTCCGGACGTCGTCCTCCGGAGATCGGCTCACCGCGACCCCCGGGCGCCGGTCCCGCAGTGAGCCGCGCCCGGCCCGTCGTCGCGCCGAACGTCTTCTCCCAGTAATGCCTCGGCCACCCGGGCCTCCTCCGTCGACAGCTGTTCCGGACGAAAACGTCCGTTAAGCCGGACCGTAGTAGGACGATCAGCTACACCGCAAGCCGCTGCGATGATGGCGAGCGTGTCGTCGCCCACCTCCCGCCGGACCCGCAAGGACGCGCTCGAGAACCGCGACCGGGTTCTCGATGCCGCCACCGAGCTCGTCCGCAGCGACGGCGAGAAGGTGCCGATGGCCAGGATCGCCGAGCGGGCAGGGGTCGGGATCGGGACGGTCTACCGGCACTTCGCCACCCGCGAGGACCTGCTGGGCGCGCTCGTCCACCGCTCCTTCGACCTCGCGGTGCAGAACGCGCAAGCGGCCGCCGCACACCCCGGATCCGCCCTGGCGGGCGTACGACTGTTCTTCCTGGCCACCTTGCGCGACCGCGAACGCTTCGTGCTGCCCCTGCACGGCGGCCCGGCGATCTTCACCCCGGCCACCCGTCAGCGCCAAGCAGACGTTCGCACCGCCCTGCGCGCCCTCCTCGAGCGCGGGGAGGCCGCCGGAGAACTGCGAGCAGACCTGACCCCCGAAGACCTGATCGTGGCGACCTCGCTGCTCTCCCGACCACTGCCGGGCACCGGCGACTGGGACGCCCTGGCCCGCCGGCAGATCGACCTGATGATCCATGGCCTCGCCCCCCGGCGACACCCGCCGACGGCCTGACCTCGGCGAGATGTGGCAGCTCCGCGCCGTTCGACGCCCGGTGGTGTGGTGTCCGCCATCGCACAGGAGACCGGCGGATCATGACGACACTCCGTCGAGTGCGACATGGATGCCGAACGAACGCGCGTGGTAGGTCAGCGGGGTGCGTCCGGCGGCCTCGGCCGTGAGGACCGTGCCGAGCGCGACGACGTGGTCGCCGCCCTCGACGAGGTCAGCGACGGAGCACGCGAGCCAGCCCGCCACGCCGTCCAGCCTGGGCAGGCCGCGCACCGGCCGCCAGGGGATCCCGTCGAACTTCGACGCTCCCTTGACCGCGAACGCCTTCGCAGCCGCGGCCTGGTCGCCGGCCAGCACGTTGACCCCGAACCGGCCGCTCGCGCGCACCAGCGTCAACAGGTCCGACCGGCGATCGAGCGAGACCAGCAGCATCGGCGGCGCGAGGGACAGCGACACGAACGCGCTTACGGTGGTGCCGTGCGGCCGGTCGCCGTCCATCGCTGTCACCACCGACACCGGCGTGGGCACGCCCGCCATGACCTCGATGAAGCCGGCTCGCACGGAATCCGCCGCGGTCACGGCTGCCCGCCGCTGAACCCGCTGAGCAGTTCGGCGACCCGGGCCGGTTCGTCCACCATCGATCCGTGGCCGCTGTGCTCCGGCGTTCCCACCGACCAACCCGGCAGGTCCTGCGCAGGTTCCGATCCGGCGATCCGGTGGTGCAGGTCGACGCTGTCGTCGACGGAAACTCTCGGCATGTCCGTTCCCTTCTGGTGGCAGCCGAATCTGCGCCGGTGAGACAGCCATAATCCTTCGATACCCCACTGCGCACGGCGAATAGGGTGTCGCCTATGGACGACGGGGTCACCTTGCGCAGGCTCTCGGTGTTCTGCCTGGTCGTGGACGCGGGAGGGGTGACCCGGGCTGCCGAGCAGCTGCAGGTGTCACAGCCGAGCGTGTCCGGCCAGCTGCGGTCGTTGGAGAAGGCGTTCCGCGCCACCCTGGTCGTCCGCGCGGGCACCGGACTGGTGCTGACGGAGGCGGGCGAGCGGGTGTACCGGTGGGCCAAGGAGGTGCTGGCCAGCAGCGCCCAGACACAGCGCGACGTCGACGATCTCGTCGCGGGCACCGCCGGCTCGCTGGTCGTGGCCGCCAGCATGGCGCTCGGCACCTACCTGCTGCCGCCGGTGATGACGGCCCTGCGCGCGGACCGGGCCGGAGCCGACATCACGGTGCAGATCGGCGAGCCAGAGGTCGCGCTGGGCGCCGTTCGCCGCGGCACCGTCGACTTCGCGGTGACGAGCTGGGTGGACAGCGAGCTCCCCACCGGGCTGCACGGCGAGAAGCTCTGGGAGGAGCCGATGGTCCTGTGCGCGAGTCCCGACGGCCCGCCCGACGGCGACTCGGTCACGCTGGCCGAGCTGCGGGACCTGCCCTTCGTCGGAGTGCCCTCCGGTGTGTCGTTCCACCGGATGCTGCAGGACCAACTGCGTCGGTACGGGACCAGCCTCCCGACACCGGTGATCCGCCTGGGACACGCCGAGGCGATCATCGAGGCCGTCGCCGCGAACGGTTGGGTCAGCCTGTCGATGGACTACATCCTCCGCAAGGACCTCGAAGCCGGCCGGATCCGCTCCGTCGCCATCCGCGACGCCCGCCTCGTCGAGGGCGTCGGCCTCTACCACCGGGAGACGAAGTACTTCTCGCCACTGCAGTCCGCCGCGGTCGACGCCCTGCGGGCGCTGGGCCGCACCCGGTCCGGCCGGGCCTGAGGGCCTGCCGTTCGGGGCCCTGCCGGCCCGTACCAGGCCGGGCCCGTCGTCACTTCCCGGCCTCGCGCGGCCCCACGTAACCGGTCTGGCCCTCCTCGGACCCCAGGACCAGCACCGGGCCGTCCATCTCCTCCTGCCACACCAGGGACTCCATGCCGATGTGCAGCGGGTGGTCCTGCACGGTGTAGACCGCAAGACCCTCCGGGCCCTGATAGTGGGCATGCTCGAGCCAGGACGGGGCGGAGAGCAGCAGGTCGCCCTCGTCCCACGTGATGGTCTCGCCGTCGACCTCGCTCTCCCCGTACCCGGCGAAGTGGTAGTTGATGGCGACCGAGGTGTGCTTGTGCCCGCGGCCCCGCGGTCGCTGCCTGCTGCCCGGCGGCAGGTACGAGGCGGTCACGAAGAAGTTGTGCGTGGCGCCCTGCCTGCGCTGGGTCGCCGGGTTGTAGAGCGCCATGATCGTGCGGCCGCCGTCGCCCGCTTCCTGCGAGAGGTGGGGGCGGACCTCCGCCCACGGCCAGTGCAGGGCAGCGGACTCCACGACCTCGATGTCCACGATGAACTCGTAGCCGCGCAGCCGGGCCCCCCGGTTCCCGATCGCATGGTCCGGGGCGGTGCCGCGGGTGTAGACGGCAGGGGCGTCGGACGTCCGCGGCCGGGCCGGCCGGTCGGGGGACTGCCAGCCCTGTGGAAGCTCCTCCGCGTAGTGCGCGGTCAGCTTCTCCAGCAGCGGTGCGTTGGAGTAGGACAGCCGCGCCCACACGTCGTCGCCCGAGTTGCGGAACCGGAAGCCCTGCATCGCCGGGATGTTGGCGACGTCGAGGCGGGCGAGGTCGATGTCGCTGCCCGGCACCGAGATCCGACCGCTGCCACGGATGCCGATCTCGACGCGGTGGGCGTTCTCGCGCATCGGCGCGGTCTCCTCGCCCGGGTTGAGCACCTCGATCGTGACCGAGATGCCGGGCGCGAAGCCCAGCCCGGGCGCGACGGCGGACGGATGGACGATGCGGCTGGCCCGGCGGCCGTTGGCCGGGCGCGGGGCAGCGGCGAGCCGCTCGACCTCCGCGTCGATCTCGGCGCGGGTGATCTTGATCGGCTTCCAGGGGGTCGGTGTGGGAGCGGCTGCGCCGCTGACGTCGAACATCGTGTTCTCGATCGTGGTCACGAGGGTTGTCCTTCCCGGTCGGGGGATGCGGTGGTGTCGGCGGGGTGCGGGCTGCGCAGCGTCAGCACGGAGGCGATGCTCAACAGGCCCAGGAGTACGAGGAACCCGGAGATGGCCGCGGTCCCGCCCGTCGCCTGGAACAGCACGGTCGCGACGATCGGGGCGAGCGCGCCGCCGAAGACACTGCCGAGGGCGTAGGCGAGCGACGAGCCGCTGTACCGGAGGGCGACCGGGTACGCCTCGGTGAGGAACGCGCCGTAGGGACCGGTGGCGAGACCGACCCCGATGCCGATGACGACGCAGGCGAGCGCGCTGGCCGCGACGGATCCGGTGTCCAGCAGCGCGAAGTACGGGAAGGCCCAGGCCGTCATCAGTCCGCACCCCGCGACCATCAGCGGCCGACGCCCGATCCGGGTGGCGATCAGCGCGGAGACCGGGATCGTGGCGGCCCACACCAGTGCGGTCCCGACCGTGATCGCCAGCATCGCGGACGCGGACACCAGGTTCCTGGTGGCGACGTAGCCCAACGAGAAGACCATCATGACGTTCGCCGCACCGGCGGAGATCAGGTTGATGCCCGAGCCCGGCACCAGGATGCGCGGCATGCGGAGCACGTCGGCCAGCGGTGCCCGGCGGACCTCGCCCTGGGCGCTGGCCTGCCGGAACTCGGGGCTCTCGTCCAGCTTGAGCCGGAGCACGAGGCCGAACGCGACGAGCAGCGCGGAGGCCAGGAACGGGATCCGCCAGCCCCACGACGCGAACGCGGCCTCGGACATCCCCGTGCGGACCAGCAAGAACACCAGGCTGGCGAGCACGACGCCCAGCGGGAGCCCGATCTGCGGGAACGAGCTGTAGAGCACCCGGCGTCCGGGAGGCGCGTGTTCCAGGGCCAACAGCGTGGCGCCGCCCCACTCCCCGCCCACGCCGATGCCCTGCGCGAAGCGCAGGACCACCAGCAGGATCGGCGCGGCGATCCCGATCGAGCCGTAGGTGGGCAGCAGTCCGACGAGCGCGGTCCCGATACCCATGATCAACAGGGACGCGACGAGCATCGCCCGCCGGCCGATCCGGTCGCCGAAGTGCCCCATCACGGCCGCGCCGACCGGCCGGGCGACGAACCCCACGGCGTAGGTCGACAGGGCGGCGAGGGTCCCGGCGAGCGGCGAGACGCCGGGGAAGAACTGCGGTGCGAACACCAGCGCGGCGGCGGTGCCGTAGATGAAGAAGTCGTACCACTCGATGGTGGTGCCGATCAGCCCGGCGAGCGCGACGCGGCGGGCGCGCGGTCGGGCCGTGGTGGTGACTGGAGCGGTGAGTTCGGCCATCGTCGGCCTCCTGGTCCACGAGCAACGAGGTGGTGTGCCCGGGCGGTCGTCGGTGACCGCGCCCGGGTCGTGCTCAGGCGTCGAGCAGCCCGACCCCCCGGTCGAGCAGTGCCCGGACGGTGTCCTTCCCGGCCGCGGTGAGCGGGAGCAGGGGCTCGCGGACGTGCGCGGAGGAGATCCGTCCCCGCTGCGCCAGCACCCACTTGACCGGCGCCGGGTTGGTCTCGACGAACAGCAGGTCGACCAGCGGGTGCAGGGCGTAGTGCAGCTCCCGGGCCCGCTCGTGGTCGCCGGTGTCCCAGGCCTCGTACATCCGGGCGACGGCGGCCGGGGCCAGGTTCGCGACGGCGCTGATGAAGCCGACGCCGCCCAGCGCGAGGAGGGGGATGCCGAGCAGCTCGATGCCCGACCAGACCAGCAGGTCCCGCCCGCAGAGCTGCATGACTCGCGAGAAGTGCTCGAAGTCCTTGGTCGTCTCCTTGATCCCGACGATGTTGTCGTGCTCGCGGAACAGTCGCGCCACCGTCTCCGGCGAGATGTCCACCGCGGTGCGCGACGGCACGTTGTAGATCACGATCGGCAGGTCGGGGAACTCGCGGGCCACCGTGGCGTACCAGTGGACCAGTCCCTCCTGGGTGGGGCGGGCGTAGTACGGAGTGATCACCAGCGTGGCGTCGGCGCCGGCGTCCCGCGCGGCGGCGGTGATCTCCAGGGTCTCGTCCAGCTTGGCCGATCCGGTGCCGGGCAGGAACGGGACGGCGTCGGCGACCTCCTCGGCGACGAGTCGGATCGCGGCGATCCGCTCGGCCGCGGTCTGCGCGCTGGGCTCGCCGGTCGAGCCGCCGATCGAGATCCCGTGCGAGCCCTGCTCGAGCTGCCACCGCACCAGCCCGCGCAGCGGCTCGTGATCGACCGTCCCGGACCCGGTGAACGGCGTGACGACCGGGCCTACCGACCCGCGGATCCGTGCCGGGTCGCTGCGGAACCTCATCGGACGTTCCTCACGAGGACCCGAGCGACGGCGAGATCCGACAGGCCCATGCCCATCCCCTTGAACACCGTGAGCCGCGGGTGCTCCGGCCGTGCCACCTCGCCGGCGACGAGCGCACCGAGGCGGTGCACGGCCGACCAGTCCTCGCCGAAGTGCTCCCGCAGCTCCCGGGAGGCGCGGCGGGCGTTGGGCTCGCTGTCCACCACGGTGAACGCCGAGACCGCCAGGGACTCCGGCACGAACTCGGCGTGGCCGGGCAGGATCGCCCCGACGGCGTTGAGGTGCGCGCCCTCGGCGAGGTCGGCCAGGTCGAGGAACGGCTCACGGGCCCGGGTGATCAGGGTGACGATCGGGCAGTCCTGGATGGCGTCACCGAGCTCCGGCACGGCGACCGCGGCGAGGTCCAGCTCTGTGCGGACCTGCTCGGCGAGCTCCTCCGCCTTGGCGGCGGTCCGGCTCCACAGCCGCACGCGGCGGAGTTCCCGGACCGCGGCGATCGCCTTCACCTGCATGAACGCCTGCCGTCCCGCGCCGAGGACCGCCAGCTCGTCCGCAGCGGGATCGGCCAGCAGCCGGGTCGCGACGCCGGAGATCGCCGAGGTCCGCAGCGATCCGGCGGTAGCCGCCTCGGTGACGCCGACGGTGTGGCCGTCGCTCGCGCCGAACAGGGTCATCAGCGCGCTCGCGCCGGCCGGGGTGTTCACCCAGGTCTTGAAGATCGCCAGGTCGGCGTCCAGGTCGACGGCGCCGAGCGCGTGCGCGCTGGCCGTCGCTCCCGCCGTGCCGTCTCGTGGTGGCCAGGTGGCCATCGCCTTGTCCAGGTTCCAGGCGGTGCCCGCGACCTCGTGCGCGAGCACCTCGGTGAGCGACTCGATCACCTCGCCCACCCCGACGCCCGCGCGGACGTCGGCCTCCGTCCAGGTCCTCATCCCGTTCCTCCGGTGGCGGCGAGTGGTTCGTCGACAACCCCGTTGGCCAGCACGCCCACCCCTGAGACCTCGACCTCCAGCTCGTCCCCGGGTCGCAGGAACCGCGGCGGGTCCATCCGCAGCCCGATCCCCTCCGGGGTCCCGGTCGCGATCACGTCCCCGGCGCGCAGCGGGGTGAAGGCGCTGGCGTAGGCGATGAGGCGGGGCACGTCGAACACCAGGTGGTCGCTGCTGTCGTGCTGGACCTGCTCGTCGTTGAGCCGCGTGGTGAGCGTCCAGGGCCCACGACCGGCCTCGTCGAGCGTGGTGAGCCAGGGCCCGAGCGCCCCGCTGGCGGCCCAGTTCTTGCCCGCGGTGGCCTGGGTGGAATGCAGCTGCCAGTCCCGCACGCTGTTCTCCGCCATGGCGGTCACCCCGGCGACGTGGTCCCACGCGTCCGCCGTGGCGATGCGTCGCCCGGCGCGCCCGATCACGATCGCGATCTCGCCCTCCCAGTCCAGGCTCTCCTCGTCGGCCGGGCGGACCACCGGCACGCCCGTGCCCACGAAGGAGTCGGGGAACCGCAGGAAGAAGGTGGGATGCTCGGACACATCGCGGCCGGACTCGGTCGCGTGGGCCGCGTAGTTCATCCCCGCGCAGAGGACCTTGGCGTGATCGCCGAGCGGAGGTTCGAACACGACGTCACGCGTGCTGAGCCGCTGATCGTGGGGGTCGGGTGCGATCGGAGCCCCGAGCAGGGCTTCGAACGAGGGAGCCCGGCGGTCGAGGCGGACGACCTCGTCGCCCATGACGGCACCGAAGGTGTGCATCCCGGCGGAGGTGCGGAACCGGGCGATCCTCATGCCGGCACCGGGTTGCGCAGCCCGGCCTTCTCCAGCCGGGGAAGCACGTCCCGGGTGAAGGCGGCCAGGCCCGCGTCGTAGTCGACCCAGGTCAGCAGCGCACCGTCGATGCCGGCCGCGCTGAGCGTCTCCAGCCGCTCGGCGATCCGTTCCGGCGTGCCGACGAGTGGGAACCCACCGGCACCCGCCGCCATCCGCTGCCGCATCGCGGCGAGCACCTCGGCTGGCACCACCTCGGTGTTGGCGCCCTGCAGCCGCATCCACGCGTCGACGCTCTCGGTGTCCTCCTGCTCCACCGAGAACCGGTGGTGGTACGCCTCGGCCTCGGCCTGGGTGTCGGCCTGCACGACGACGGTGTGGGTCCAGACCCGCACCTCGCGGCCGAACTCCGCACGGGCCATGTCCTTGTACCCCTGCACCTGCGTGCGGATCCCGGCCTCGTCCTCGGCGCGGACGATCAGGAAGCACAGGTCGGCGTGCTCGGCGGCGAACCGCATCCCGCGCGGGGACCCGCCGGCGTTCATGATCGGTACTCGGGGCTGGACGGGCTTGGGCTGGGAGAGACCACCGACGACGTCGAAGAACCGGCCGTGGAAGTCGAACTCCTCGGTCTCCGACCACAGCCTGCGGATCACCTCCAGCCATTCCTGCAGGTGGTCGTAGCGCTCGTCGTGCTCCCGCATGGGCGCGCCGAACATCTCCAGCTCCGGCCGGTTCCAGCCACCGACCACGTTGAGCGCGAACCGCCCACCGGAGATCAGGTCCACCGTCGCCGCCTGCTTGGCCGCGACGATCGGGTGCAGGGTGGGCGCGTGCGAGGTCGCGAGCACCCCGATCCGCTCGGTCGACGCGGCGATACCCGCCGCCCAGGTGAACGGGTCCAGCACCATCCCCGACGAGTGGTCAGGCCGCTTCTCGGGGTAACCCTTCCAGCGGGCGAACGGAACCACCGCTTCGAAGCCCGCGACGTCGGCGGCCTGCGCCGTCCGCAACGAGCGCTCCCAGGACGGAGCGGTGTGGCGCTCGGGAGCGAGGGTCTGGGAGGCGCCGGTTCCGTTCGTGCAGAACAACCCCAGCTTCAGCGCATTGGTGCTCTCCACCAGTGGATTCATCTGTCGCGAACCTCCTCGTTCGGGATGGTTCGACGCTAGGGCTCAGCTGCCCATAGTTCCAATACGACCTCTTCGATGATTCAATAGGAAGAATCCTATGGAGGACGTCGATAGACGGCCGGCCGTGCCGGGCGAAGCGGCGGGCGGACGAATCACCCGGACCGGCGGCGGGGGTGATCCGTCCGGCTCACCGACCCCTCAGCGGGCAGCGCCCGACCCGGGAGCCGAGGACCGGATCAGGTGTTGGTGTTGAGCATGGCGGCGGTGAGGACGTCGCCGGCGACGCCCCAGCCGCCGTCGATCACCTCGTCGACGAGCACGACGGTGGTGGGTCGCGCCCGGTCGCCGTAGATCTCGGCGTAGAGGTCGGTGGTGCGTTCGACGATCAGCTTCTTCTGCTCGGCGGTGATGGTGCCGGCGGGAACCTTGAAGTTGGCGAATGGCATGGCTCTGTTGTCTCCTTCGGATCGTTCTCCTGCCGGTCCGGGCCTGGACCGGCGTTCAGAGCGCGAGATCAGACGATCCCGCCGTTGGCGCGGACGGTTTGCCCGTTGATCCAGTGGCCGGCAGCGGAGGCGAGGAACGCTGCGACCCGGGCGATGTCCTCGGGGGTGGCGAGTCGTTCGAGTGGTGGCTGCTTGGCGAGGCGTTCGATCGTCGCCTCGTCCTTGCCGTCGAGGAAGAGCTCGGTCGCGGTCGGTCCGGGTGCGATGGTGTTGACGGTGACGTCGCGGCCCCGTAGCTCGCGGGCCAGGATCGGGGTCAGTGCCTCGACGGCTCCCTTGCTGGCGGCGTAGGCGCCGTAGGTGGGGAACTGCAGGCCCAACACCGAGGTCGAGACGGTCACCAGCGCGCCGCCGGGTCGCAGCCGGCGCGCGGCCTGCTGGGCGACGACGAAGGTGCCGCGGATGTTGACCCGGTGCAGGGCGTCCAGGTCGTCCAGGTCGAGGTCGACGACCGGGGACAGCGTCATCCGGCCGGCGGCGTGGACGACGGCGTCGACGCCACCGAACTCGCGTTCGGCGGTGTCGAACAGCTGCGCCACCTGGTCGGGCTCGGCGACATCGGCGGACACCGCCAGGGCTGCGCCGTCCGCGGCGACGATGTCCGCGACGACGGCCTTGGCCGCGTCCTCGCCGCCGCCGTAGCCGACGACGACCGGCCCGCTCGCGGCCAGTGCCTGGGCGACGGCGCGGCCGATGCCACGCGAGCCGCCGGTGACGACGGCGACCCGGTCGGTCGCCCGCGAGTCCGCGGGCTCACTCGGTGCGTTGTTCCTGGCCATGACCACCACGATGGGCGACCTCTCGGGAGGCAACCAGCGGGTCCGCACCGGGGGGATGCCATCCCCCCTGTGCGCCCTGTTCCCGCCCGCCGAGCGGCAGATACTGAGATCATGGGTTCAGCGAAGTACGTCGAGCTGGGGGCCTTCCTGCGGTCTCGCCGCGACCGGATCCGTCCGACCGATGTCGGGCTCACGGCCGGACCGCGGCGTCGGGTTCCCGGACTGCGCCGCGACGAGGTGGCCCAGCTCGCGGGGGCATCCGTCGAGTACTACATCGAGCTGGAGCGCGGCTCCGGGTCCCAGCCCTCGGAGCAGATGCTCGCCGCACTGGCCCGTGCGTTGCGGCTGACCGCGGACGAACGCGACCACCTCTACCACCTCGCGGGTCGTCCCGTGCCCGTGCAGGGTGGACCGGCGGCGCACGTGCACCCCGGCCTGCTCGACCTGCTCGATCGGCTGAGCTCCACACCCGCGCAGGTCATCTCCGACCTGCACGTCACCCTCGTCCAGAACCCGCTCGCGGTGGCGCTGCTGGGTGACCAGACGCGGTTCCGCGGCAGGGAGGCCAGCTTCGTCCACCGCTGGTTCACCGACCCGGAGGCGCGGCGCATCTATCCCGAGGACGACCACGACATCCAGTCCCGCGCCTTCACCGCCGATCTGCGAGCGGCGGCCGCGCGTCGGGACGCGAAGGACACCGAGGTCCGCCCCCTGATCGCCGAGCTGCTGGACCGATCACCGGAGTTCGCCCGGCGGTGGGCCGAGCACGACGTGGCATTCCGCCGCAACGACCGCAAGCGGATCAACCACCCGGCCCTGGGGCTGCTCGAGGTCAACTGCCTCAACCTGTTCAGCGAGGACGGCCGCCAGCGGCTGCTGTGGTTCACCCCCGCCATCGGCACCGACAGCGTCGACCGGCTGGAGCTGCTGGCCGTCGTCGGCGTCCAGGACCTGTCGACGATCGCGAGCACGAGGCTCGTGAATCGGACGTAGGTCCTCGACGAAGCCCGCCAGCGCCGGCGTGGCGGCACCGGGCAGAGTAGGTAGGGTGCGAGCCGCCGACGCCCGTCGCGATCTGGTAGTCAAGTCCATCGACCTCCACACCGGCTCCCTGCGGTTCATCCGCCCCCGCGACGCCGCGGTCCTCCTCGATCTCGAGGACGTAGCCGCCGACGAGGCACATCCGCCGTACTGGGCGAAGCTGTGGCCGAGCAGCGTCGAGCTGGCCTACCAGTTGTCGACGCACGACTGGAGCGGGACATCGGTGGTGGAGCTCGGCTGCGGCCTCGGGCTGCCGGCCGTCGCCGCGGCACTCGCCGGGGGCACCGTGCTGGCCACCGACCGTGCCCCGGACGCGCTCACCTTCACCGCCGCGAACGCCGGGGCCAACCACGCGGAGGTGGAGACCGCGCTCTGCTCATGGGGAGCGCCCGAGTCACTGGTTGCGCGCGGCCCATGGCAGCTGGTGCTGGCGTCCGACGTGCTGTACGAGCAGCGCAACTCCGACGAGCTGATCGCACTGCTCCCGCGGCTGGTCACCGACGACGGCGCGGTCTGGATCGCCGACCCCGGCCGCGAGATGGTCCCGGAGTTCCTCGACCTCACCCAGGCCGTCTGGCGCAGCGTCGAGGTCGTCCCCACCCGGCGCCAGGACGTCCAGATCATCCGCCTGACCGGCCCACCGCGTTGAGCCTGCCGCCGCCGCGCCCATCGCCTCCGTCGACGCCGGGCCGGATCGCGTCGATCAGCATCTGCACGAGCTGCTCCACGCTGACCTGCCAGGTGTCCTTGGCCAGGTGACCGCTGAGCTCCAGGCCGGCGATGCCGTGGGCAGTGGACATCACCAGGGCGCCGTAGCGGTGTGCGTCGGGTTGACCGACCACGTCCGCGACGAGGGTGAGGAACTCGTTCTCGAGGCGGCTCGCCGCGGCGGCGGACGCCGGCGTGTCCGCCCGGATGCTGAACATCAACGCGTACAGGTGCGGCTGCCGGCGGGCGACCGCGATCAGGCCCAGGACCGCTCGCTCGAGCCGTGCGCTCGGGTCGGCGTCGGGATCGGCGCGCAGTTGCTCCACGTCGTCCGCCAGGGACGTCCACGCCTCGACCGCGAGCTCGGTCAGCAGGTGGTCCTTGCTCTCGAAGTGCCCGTAGGGCGCACCGCGCGAGACCCCGGCCAGGGCCCCTACCGCGCGGAGGGTGACGGCGTCGGGCCCGCCCTCGTCGAGCAGCTGGGATGCCGCGTGGATGAGAGCTCGCCGCGTCGCTGCCGCCGTCTCGGCTCGGGTCACCACGCCCGGCAGTTTACTTGACAACGTCATCTGGATGGGTCATGGTCGTTGACATGACATTGTCACACGAACTGCCGACCGCCGATGCCGTCGTACGCCGACTACACGACCGCGCCGAGATCAGCGACGTCCAGCTGCGGTACGCCACGGGCCCCGACTCCCACGACTGGGAGCTCTTCCGCAGCTGCTTCACCGAGGAGGTCGAGGTCGACTTCAGCGACGGCTTCGGTCAGCCCGTCGTCCGGGTGGACGCCGATGACTGGGTGAGGGCCACGGCGCCGCGGATGGAGTCCTTCCGGGCGACCCAGCACCGCCCTGGCTCCTGAGGAGCACCCCGCCCGCCGGTCCTGAACCGGCTCGGCCGCTGACCGGCCGGCTCCGCCCGCGCCGCAACCCTCCACACGCGCCACCGCATCGGCGAACTCGCCTTCACCAGACCAAGGAACTCCCCACACATGGCACAGCCCCAGGTACCCCTCCCCGACCTCACCGGCCGCACCATCGTCGTCACCGGGACGACCTCCGGCCTCGGCCTGGCCCTCTCCGGCGCGCTGGCCGGGGCCGGAGCGCGGGTCCTGATGACCGTTCGTGACGCCGAGCGCGGAGCGGCGGCTGTCGAACAGGTGCGGGCACGGATCAGGGGCCGAGGTTCGGCTGAAGCCGTCCTGCTCGACCTGGCCGACCTGTCCTCGGTCCGCGCCGCCGCTGCCGACATCCGGGAACGCACCGGGGACCGCGTCGACGTGCTGGTCAACAACGCCGCCGTGTCGTTGGGCCCGCACGACCGGACCCGCGACGGCTTCGAGCTGCAGATCGGGACCAACCACCTCGGCCCGGCCGCACTGACCTGGCTGCTGATGCCTGCGCTGCGGGCCGCCGGCGAACCCGATCGGCCCTCCCGGGTGGTGACGACCTCGAGCCTGGCCCACCGCAACGCCCGACTCGATCTCACCGATCTGCACTGGCAGCGCCGGCGCTACTCCCCCACGTTCGCGTACGGGGCCTCGAAGCTGGCGAACCTGCTGTTCGCCGCGGAGCTCGATCGACGGCTGCGACTCGCCGGAGCCCCGGTGCTGTCGATCGCCGCCCACCCCGGTCTGACCCGGTCGGAGCTGCTGAGCAACGCCCTCGCCCGCGGAAGCACGTGGCGAGGCCGGTTGCTCCTGCTCCCGGACCGGTTCATCTCCCAGCCGGTCGCCGCCGGCATCGGGCCACAGCTCCTCGCGGCCACCGGACCGGTCCGCGGTGGCGACTACCTCGGCCCCACCGGACCGTTCGAGGTCCGCGGCCCGGCCGGTCCCGCGCGCCGCTCGGCGACCGCGCGGGACCCGGTGCTCGCCGGCGAGTTGTGGCAGCTCACGACCACCCTCACCGGGGTCGCAGCGGATCCCGGCTCACCCTCCGCAGGTGGCCCCGACGCCGGGAGCGGCGCCGGGGTGGAAGCTTGAGCTCACTGCTCGACGGTCGGCGTCGAGCGAGCCGGGCCGCGCTCAGCGCCGGTCGGGCTCCCGCGGGGAGCGCCGCCGCAGCCGGTCCAGCTCGATCCCGCCGTCGGCGAGGATCCGACGGGCCTTGACCAGCTTGTAGACGAACAGCACGACCGCGGCCACCACGCCGGCGTCGTCGACCAGGCCGAGCGGACCGAGGATCGCCTCCGGCACCAGGTCGATCGGCGAGATCAGGTAGATCGCCGCTCCGCCCATCGCGATGAGCCCGCGCGGCGGGATGCGGTAGCGCCACATCAGGTAGCCGACGGCCAGCGTGAGCAGCAGTGCCAGCACGCCGACGATCCACACGGTGGTACGCAGCCAGTCGGGCATGACTTCAGTCTGCCGCGACCGGTGCCGGTGCGCCGGGTCTGGCTGCCCGGTCCGGCAGCGGCCGGGCCGCGGCCGGCCCGGCCGCGGTCACCAGGCCTTCTCCAGCGCTTTCCGCCGCGAGTACGGCATCTCGCCGAGCCGCTTCCGCAGCACTCCGGCTGCCCAGGTCGCCCGAGCGCACCCGTGGACACCCGCTGACCGGGGCCTACGGACCCGGGAGCGTCAGGACGGGCGTCGATGATCGGGGGAGGCAGGTCCAGCAGCTGCGGGCGGTCGCTCCGCCACATGGCGGTGAGCCGCGGGCGTCAGAGCTCCGCCATCGCGGACAGCGGGTTCTCCAGCGCGTCGGCCACGAAGCGGAGGAAGCCGGCCGCGGTGCCGCCGTCGCAGACGCGGTGGTCGAACGCCAGCGACAGCTGGGTGATCTGACGGGGGACGACCTCCCCGTCGACGACCCACGGGCGGGCGAGGATCCGTCCCATCCCGAGGATCGCGACCTCGGGGTGGTTGATGATCGCGGCGCTGCCGTCGACGCCGAGCACGCCGTAGTTGTTCAGCGTGAACGAGCCGCAGCCCAGCTCCGCCGGGCCGATCGAGCCGTCGCGGGCCGCGGCGGTGAGGCGCCGGATCGCCTCGTCGAGCCCGCGCATGCCGAGCCGGTGCGCATCCCGCACGGCGGGCACGACGAGCCCGCGCTCGGTCTGCGCGGCGATGCCGAGGTGCACGCCCTCCAGGTGGACGATCTCCCCCCGCTCGGTGTCGACGACGGCGTTCAGCTCGGGGAAGCGCGCCAGGCCGGCGACCACGAACCGGGCGACCATCGCGAGGATGCCCGGCGCCCCGCCGTTCGCGGCCAGCTCGGCCCGCGCCGCGCGCAGCGCGGTCGCGTCGACGTCCACCCAGGTCGTCGCCTCCGGGATCTCCCGGCGGCTGCGGGCCAGGGTCTCGGCGACGGCCCGGCGCACACCGCGCAGCGGTACCCGGTTCCGGATCGGGAGGCCCGATCGGGAGTCGGGGCCGGCCGGTTCGGGCGTCGTCCCCGGTGCCGGCGGGCGGGCGGCGGCGTGCGATCGCGCGGCGGCCGCCTCGACGTCCCGGCGGGTGATCATGCCGTCCGGCCCGGTGCCGGTCAGCGCCTGCAGGTCCACCCCCTGCCGCTTCGCGAGCTGCCGCACGATGGGCGACCGGACCGCCGGCCGGGCCGGCGGGGTCGGGGGCGGGGCGGCGACGGCCTGCGCGGCCCCGGCGGTCGGCCGCCGGCGGCGGCGGGAGGGCGGGGCGTCCGAGGTGCCGTAGCCGATCAGCACGTTGCCGGACCCGGCCCGCTCCTGCTCGAGGTGGGCCTCCGCCGCGGGGCGCGCCCCGTCCTCGATGGAGATGAGCGGTTGCCCCACGGCCAGGGTCGCCCCCTCCTCGCCGTGCAGCCGCGCCACCACGCCCGCGAACGGCGACGGCACCTCGACCACCGCCTTCGCGGTCTCCACCTCCACGACGGGCGCGTCGACGGCGACCGGGTCCCCGACCGCCACCAGCCAGCGGACGATCTCGGCCTCGGCGAGGCCCTCGCCGAGGTCGGGCAGCGTGAGGACGTGGGAGGTCATGGCGCCACCTCGTCCCACTGCAGCGCGTCCACGGCGTCGAGGATCCGATCGGTCCCGGGCAGGTAGTGCCGCTCCAGCTTGGGCGGCGGGTAGGGCACGTCGAAGCCGGTGACGCGGCGGACGGGCGCCTCCAGGTGGTGGAAGCACCGCTCCGTCACCCGGGCGACGATCTCCGAGGCCACCGACGCGAATCCCGGCGCCTCGGCGACGACCACCGCGCGGCCGGTGCGCCGCACCTCGGCGCAGACCGTCTCGTCGTCGAACGGGACGATCGAGCGCAGGTCGACGACGCCGAGGTCGCGTCCCTCGGTCGCGGCCTGCTCGGCGGCGGCGAGGGCGACGGGGACCGACGGGCCGTACGCGATCAGCGTGGCGTCCCGGCCGGGGCGGCGGACGACGGCTCGCCCGATCGGCGGCACCGGCTCGTCGAGGTCCACCTCCTCCCTGGCGAAGTAGTGCTTCTTCGGCTCCAGGAACACGACCGGGTCCGGACTCTCGATCGCCGCCCGCAGGAGCCCGTAGGCGTCGGCGTTGGTCGCCGGCGTGACGACGGTCAGCCCCGGTGTGTGCGCGTAGTACGCCTCGGAGGAGTCGCAGTGGTGCTCCACGCCCCCGATGCCGCCCGCGTACGGGATGCGGATGACCATCGGCAACCGCAGCCGGCCGCGGGTGCGGTTCGCGAGCTTCGCGACGTGGCTGGCGACCTGCTCGAAGGCGGGGTAGGCGAACGCGTCGAACTGCATCTCCACGACCGGCCGCATGCCGTTCATGGCCATCCCGACGGCCATCCCGACGATGCCCGACTCCGCCAGCGGCGTGTCGAAGCAGCGCTCGTCGCCGAAGTCGCGGGTCAGCCCGTCGGTGACCCGGAAGACGCCGCCGAGCGGGCCCACGTCCTCGCCGAACACGACGACCGTCTCGTCGGCCGTCATCGCGTGGCGCAGCGCGGTGTTGATCGCCTGCGCCATCGTCACCTTCGGTGCGGCCGTCACCCCTGCTCCCCCTCCAGCTCGGCCCGCAGCAGCGCGCGTTGCTCGACCAGCTGCGGTGTCAACGCCGCGTAGACGTGCACGAACAGCTCCTCCGGGTCCGGCACGCGCTCCTCGGCCAGCCCGGCCCGCACCGCTGCGGCCAGCTCCTCGGCCTGGGAGGCGATCGCCGCCTCGGTCGCCGCGTCGAGCGCGCCCGCCGCGGTCAGGTGGGCCCGCAGCCGGACCAGCGGGTCCCGCGGCTCCCAGGCCCGCACCTCCTCGTCGGTGCGGTACCGGGTGGCGTCGTCGGCGTTCGTGTGCGCCTCCATCCGGTAGGTGTCGGCCTCGACGAGGGTCGGGCCGCCGCCCCCGCGGGCCCGCGCGACGGCCTCGCCGAGCACGACCGTCAACGCCGCCAGGTCGTTCCCGTCGACCCGGACACCGGGCATGCCGTAGCCGACCGCCTTGGCCGCCAGCGAGGGCGCGACGGACTGGCGGGCCAGCGGCACCGAGATCGCGTACTGGTTGTTCTGCACGAAGAAGACCACCGGCGCCCGGAACACCGCCGCGAAGTTGCACGCCTCGTGGAAGTCGCCCTCGCTGGTCGCCCCGTCGCCGCAGAGCGCCATGGCCACCGTGTCCTGGCCCCTGAGCCGGGCCGCGTGCGCCACCCCGACGGCGTGCAGGAGCTGGGTCGCCAGCGGCGTCGCCTGCGGCGCGACCCGGTGGGCCAGCGGGTCGTAGCCGCAGTGCCAGTCGCCCCGGAGCAGCGCGAGCACCTCGAGGGGGTCGACGCCGCGCGCCACGACGGCGGCGGTGTCGCGGTAGGTCGGGAAGAGCCAGTCCTGCTCGGCGAGCACCGCGGCGGCGGCCACCTGGCAGGCCTCCTGGCCCCGCGACGACGGGTAGACCGCCAGCCGGCCCTGCCGGACCAGGGCGCCCGCCTGCTCGTTCAACCGCCGCGCCCGCACGAGCTGCCGGTAGCCCTCCACCAGCGTCCCGACGTCCGGCAGGGCCGACGGGTCGAGGGCCCGGCCGTCCTCGTCCAGGAGGCGCAGCGGATCGCCCACCGGCTCCTGCTGATCCACAACCATCGCGCACTCCCCTGCCGGTCCGATCGGCTGTGATGCTGCCCCAGTCACCGTCAGCTCGGCCATTGCTCACCAGGAACGTGAGACGATCGGCCGGAGAAGGCCGGATCGCGTGTCCGATCAGCCCCGGCGGACGCATCCGGCAGCGAGGAGGCGAGACGGATGGACGCGACGCTGGACGAGATCGACCGGCGCATCGTCGCCGAGCTGCAGGCCGACGGCCGGCTGTCGGGCCGGGGGCTCGCCGAGCGGATCTCCATCTCCCGGGCCAACGCCTACGCCCGGCTGGAGCGGCTGGTGGACACCGGCGTGATCACCGGCTTCACCGCCGTGGTCGACCCGGCGAAGGTGGGCCTGCGGACGTCGGCGTACGTGACGCTCTCGGTGCGCCAGAACAGCTGGCGCGACCTGCAGGACCGGCTGCGCGCGATCCCCGAGGTGCGGCACATGGCCCTGGTCGGCGGCGAGTTCGACGTCATGCTGCTGGTGCGGACCGCCGACAACGACGCGCTGCGCCGGGTCGTGCTCGAACAGCTCCAGTCGATCCCCTCCGTGCTGGCGACCCGGACCTTCCTGATCTTCGAGGACACCGGCAACCGGGCCGACGGCCGGGGCGACCGAGCAGCACTCGGGGCAGCACCCGGCTGAGGTCGGTCACCCGTCGGTCGCGGTGCTGTCCTGCCGGGCGCCGGAGAAGGCCGCGCGCACCCGCCCGCGCAGCCAGGTGTGCGCCTTGTCGTTGTCGTAGCGCTGGTGCCAGGCCAGGTGCAGGGGCACCGGCGGGAGGTCGAACGGGAGCGGCCGGGTGCTGAGGCCGAACGTGCGGAGCATGGGCTCGCAGATCCGCTCGGGCACCGCGACGAGCAGGTCGCTGCGGCTGACGATGCGCAGCGCGGCCGTGCTGGTCGGGGCGGAGGCGACGACCCGGCGGCGCAGCCCCAGGCCGGCGAGCGTCTCGTCGACCGGGTCCCGCAGCCGGCCGCGCCGCGAGACGATGATGTGGTCGGCCCCGGCGAACCGGGCCGGGGTGAGGGTGCCCGCGGCGAGCAGGTGGCCGGGTCGGAGCGCGACGACGAGCCGGTCGCCATCGATCGACTCGTGGTTGATCTCGGGGAGCTCGGGTTCGGTCGAGCCGATCTCCAGGTCCACCTGGCCGTGCCGCAGGTCGTTGGTGTCGGTGCTGGCCTCGGCGAGCAGCCTGATGGCCACACCCGGCGCCGCGCTCTGCACGGCGGCGAGGATGCCGGGTCCGATCGCGGTGGTGACCGCGTCGTGGGCCCGGACGGTGAACACCCGCTCCAGGGTCGCCAGGTCGAGATCGCGATCGGGCTCGAGGACGGCCCGGGCCCGCTGGACCAGGTCGTGCACCTCGCCGCGGATCGCGAGCGCGTGCGGCGTGGGCGTCATCGTCCGGCCGGTGCGCACGAGCACCTGATCGCCGGTGATCCGCCGGATGCGGCCGAGGGTCCGGCTCATCGCCGGTGCGGACAGGTGCAGCCGCTCGGCGGCACCGGCCACGCTGCCTTCCTCGAGCAGCGCGTCCAGAGCGGTCAGCAGGTTGAGATCCAGATGCACCCGGTGCACTTTATGCCTAGCAAGAGTGCACTGGCCAGCATGTGATGCCCGCCCTACGTTCGGGAGCAGTCCGGGAGCGAAGGAGCGCGGCATGGAGATCTGGCAGCTGTCGGCCGCGGAGGTGGCACGGGGAGTGCGCACCGGCGCCTTCTCGGCGGTCGAGGCGGTCCGCTCGGCGCTCGACCGCGTCGCCGCGCACAACGGCCAGGTGAACGCCCTCGTCGAGGTGCGGGAGGCGGGAGCGCTGGAGGCGGCGCAGCGGGCGGACGACCGCGTCCGCCGCGGCGAGGACCTGGGGCCGCTGCACGGCGTGCCGGTCACCGTGAAGGTGAACACCGACATGGCCGGGCTGCCGACCACCGACGGCGTCGCGGCCTACGCCGATCACGTCGCGACCGAGACGGCTCCGCAGCTGTCGAGCTGGGCGGACGCCGGGGCGGTCGTCATCGGCCGCACCAACTGCCCGCCGTTCGCGACGCGGTGGGCCACCACGAGCGACTTCTACGGGGCGACGGCCAACCCTTGGGACCCCGCCGTGGTGCCCGGAGGTTCGAGCGGCGGCGCCGCGGCCGCCGTGGCCACCGGCATGGGACCGCTCGCCCAGGGCAACGACATCGGCGGCTCGATCCGCTACCCCGCGGCCTGCTGCGGCGTCGCCGGCATCCGGCCGACCAGGGGCCGGGTACCCGGTTGGGCGGGCCCACCGTCGATGGACCCGCCCATGGCGGTCCAGGCGTTCGTCGAGCAGGGACCGATCGCACGCACCGTCGCCGATCTCCGGCTGGGGCTGCGCGCGATGGAGCGCTACGACCCGCGCGCACCCACCGCGGTGGCCGCCGGCTCGCGGATACCCGCCTCGGCCGGGCGACCGCGCGTGGCCGTGGTCGTCGATCCGGGCGGCCCCGGCCTCCGCGGGACGTCGACCGCGCAGAGCGCCGACGCGGCGCGGACGGCGGGAGCCTGGCTCGCCGACGCCGGCTACGCGGTCGAGGAGGTCGAGCTGCCGCTGCTCGGGGAGGCGGCCCGGCTCTGGTGGCAGCTCGCCCTCACCGAGTTCACGATCGGCCTGGTCGACGAGGTCCGGCGGGTCGGTGACGGGGACATCCGCCGGTTCTTCGACCTCATGTACGCCGTCTACCGCGAGGAGTTCGGGGAGGTCGACCTCGCCGCGTTCGTCGGGGGCTGGGCACGGCGCGGCATGCTGCGCCGGGAGATGTCGGTGTTCATGCACCGCTACCCGCTGGTCCTCACCCCGGTCTCGGGTGAACCGCCCTTCCCGGTGGACGACGACATCGCCTCCGTCGAGCGCACCGGTGAGCTCATGGCCCGGCAGTGGCCGCTGATGTCGGTGCCGGTCCTCGGCCTGCCCGCACTCGGTCTGCCCGCCGTGGCGACCGCGGGCGCGCCCGTCGGCGTCCAGGTGATCGGACGGGCCTTCGAGGAGGACGCGGTGTTCGCCGCGTCGGAGGTGATCGAAGCGCGCAACGGGATCCGCACCCCGCTCGACCCCCGCACCTGACCGGGACACCACCTGACCGGCACAACGCAGACAGAGGAGCAGACATGAGCAGCATCGCCATCCTGGGTTCGGGACGCGTCGCCACGGCCTTGGCGACCGGGTTCGCCGCCACCGGGCACCACGTGCGCATCGGCAGCAGGCACCCGGACAAGGCCTCGGCCGACTGGACCGGGCCGGAGGTCGAGATCACCGGGGTCCACGACGCCGTCGGCGACGCCACGATCGTCGTCAACGCCACGCCCGGCGACACCACGGTCGAGCGGCTCGGCGCGCTCGCCGCCGAGCTCGAGGACCGCATCCTGGTCGACGTCGCCAACGCCGTGACCCGCGGCGCCGACGGAGCACCGGGCGGTCTGGTGTACCCGAACAGCAGCCTGGCCGAGCACCTGCAGGAGGCGCTGCCGCGGACCCGGGTCGTCAAGACGCTCAACACCATGCTGTTCACGGTGATGCCCGCCCCGGGAAGCCTCGGGGCGACGCCGACCGCGTTCCTGTCCGGCGACGACGCGGAGGCGAAGGCGGTCGTGCGCGACCTGCTCGGCGACCTCGGATGGGCACCCGAGCAGCTGATCGACCTGGGGCCCGTCGGCACCGCCCGCGGCCCGGAGGCGCTGATGCTGCTGGTCCCGGACGTCATGCGGGCGTGCGGGTTCGCGCCGTTCGCGATCAGCGTCGTCCGGTGACCGCCGAGCCACAGGCCGCTGCCCCGGTCCCGATCCGGGACCGGCTCGCCGTCCCGCCCGCGGATCGACAGGCCGCGCTGGCCGGGGTCTGGGACCACGCAGCCACGACGTCCGCGACGCACGGCACCTACATCGCGCTGGCGCCGCGGCCGGTCGAGCACGTGGCCGGGGAGCTCGCGGGGTTGCCGTTCGCGGTCAAGGACAACATCGACGTCGCCGGGATGGCCACGACCGCGGGGAGCCCTCTGCTGCGCGACGACGTCGCCGCCGTCGACGCCACGGTCGTCAGCGTCCTGCGGGACGCGGGCGCGGTCCTCGTCGGCAAGACGAACATGCACGAGCTGGCCTTCGGCATCACCTCGGACAACACCACGTTCGGGCCGGTCCGCAACCCGTTCGACCCCGACCGGGTGGCCGGCGGGTCCAGCGGGGGCAGCGCGGCCACCGTCGCGCTCGGCACCGTGGCGTTCAGCCTCGGCACCGACACCGGCGGCTCGGTCACCATCCCCGCGTCCTTCTGCGCGGTCGTGGGCTTCCGGCCCACCACCGGCCGCTACCCCGGGGACGGGCTGGTGAACCTGTCCTGGACCCGCGACACCGTCGGAATGCACGCGGGCACGGTCGACGACGTGCGCCGGATCGACACGGTCATCACCCGGGCCGCGGGCCGCGGCGGCGGCCGGGACCGGGACGCGCCGGTGGTCGGGGTGCCGCGGTCGCGCTACGCCGACGTCGACCCCGAGGTCGGGGCGGTCGCCGCCGCCGCGCTCGACCGGCTGGCCCGCGCCGGTGTCCGGCTCGTCGACGTCGCTGTCGAGGACGACGACGCGATCGCGGGCGGGCCGGGGCTCGAGCTCGTCCTCTTCGAGGCGCGGCGGCTGCTCCTCGCCCGCGCCGCGGGGGCGCCCGGCCTGCCGGCCGTGCCCGAGTTCGGTGACCTCGCCTCCCGCATCGCCTCGCCGGACGTGCGCGGGCTCGCCGAGGCGATCGCCGCAGCTCCGCTCGACCCCGCGACGTACGAACGGGCCCGCCGCGCCTGCTGGCGGCTGCGCCGTTCCTACGCCGCCATGTACGAGCGCACGGGCGTCGACGCCGTCATCGCACCGACGTGCCCGGTGCTCCCGCCCCACGTCGGGCAGCGGGACACGCTGGAGTTGAACGGCCGGGACGTCCCGCTGTTCCCGACCGTCATCCGCAACACCGCGCCCGGGACCGTCGCCGGGGCGCCCATGCTCGCGCTGCCGGCCGGGCGCAGCACGACCGGGCTGCCGGTCGGGATGTGCCTGGAAGCACCTCCCGGCGAGGACGAGGCCCTGCTGCGCCTGGCCGCGCGGCTCGAGCCGGTCCTGCGCGACTGATCCGACCAGGACCTCCGACATCCCTCTCGAACCGAGGAGCTGCACACCGTCATGTCCGTGGACACCGTGACCTACCAGCACGAGGGCCGGCTCGCCCTGATCGGGATGCACGGTCGCGACGAGTCGAACGCCATCGATCCCGAGACGTTCGACGCGCTCGGCGCGGCGTACCACCGCGCCGACGCCGATGCCGGCGTGGTCGCGGTGGTGCTCCACGCCGACGGCCCGAACTTCTCCGTGGGGCTCGACCCGGTCCCCTTCCTCCCGGTGCTGCGCGAGCGCGCGTTCAGCCTGGACGGTGCCGGGCGGGTGAACCCGTTCGGCACGTCGTCGCGGCTGTCGAAACCCCTCGTCGTCGCGGTGCAGGGCGCGGTCGGGGCGATGGCGAACGAGCTGGTGCTCGCCGCGGACGTCCGCGTCGCCGCCGAGGACGCGCGGTTCAGCCAGGGGGAACCGAGCCGGGGCACGACGCCCGCGGGCGGCGGTGGGGTCCGGATGCCGCTCGAGGTCGGGTGGGCCAACGCCATGCGGTGGATCCTCACCGGCGAGACGTGGAGCGCCCACGACGCGCTGCGGCTCGGGCTCGTCCAGGAGGTCGTGCCGGTCGGCGACCAGGTGGGCCGGGCGGTCGAACTCGCGGAGAAGATCGCCGCGCACCCGCCCCTCGCCCTGCGCGAGACGCTCCGGCTCGGCCGCCGGGCCTGGGAGGGGCACGCGCACCACGTGTTCGCCGACCTGCTGCCCGCGCTCCACCAGCTGATGGCGACCGACGACTTCGCCGAGCGCCTCGCGGCGCTGCGCGAGAACCGCCCGCCGGTCTACACGGGCGCCTGACCCCCACCCCGAGTCGAAGGCGGAACACCATGATCGACAGCACCAGCACCGAGGCGGCCCTGCTCGCCGATGTCGTCACCATCGTCGAGGCCGCCGCGGCGCACCTGGGCGAGCGGTTCACCGAGAACGCGCGGCCCGGCACCCGTGCGGGCGTCATCGAGGCGATCCACGCCACCAACGACGCGATCGTCCCGCTCCTGGAGGGCCCGTTGCTGGCCGCCCGTCCCGGCTCCCGGTGGGTGGACGACGAGCTGGAGGGGGGTGCCCTCCCACTCGGTGAGTGGTGGGTGATCGACCCCGCCGAGGGCGCCGTCAACCACGTCCACGGGATGACCGAGTTCGCGGTGACCGCGACCCTCGTCCGGGACAACCTGCCCGTGCTCACCGTGGTACGGCTGCCGGTCGCCGGCACCACCTACACCGCGGTCGCCGGGAAGGGCGCCTGGCAGGACGGCGTCGCGCTGCGGCCTTCGGAGAAGACGGAGCTGGAACTGGCGTTGGTGGGGACCGGGCAGGCGCGGCCCGGCGAGGACACCGAGACCTACCGCCGGATCGGCGAGTCCGCGACTGCCATGCTGGCGGCCGGGGCCGTCGTGCAGGTCTCGGTGCCCGCCACGCTGCAGCTGATCCACGTCGCGGCCGGCCGCCGGGACGTCTTCTGGCAGTTCAGCGATGTGCGATCGGGCCTCGTCGCCGGGGCGCTGCTGGTGGCCGAGGCGGGTGGGCGGGTCACCGACGTCCGGGGCGCGGCGTGGAGCGTGGCGAGCCGCGATCTGCTGGCCACCGCCCCCGGCCTGCACGAGCCCGCCACCGAGGTCCTCTCGGGCATCCGCTGAACCGCGAACCAGGATCCGGGAGCCCGCTGTGTCCTCCTCGACCACCCCGTCCCCCGCCCCGACCACCGCCCCGACCTCTGCGGCCCCACGGGCCGCCCACGACGGGCCACCCGGCCCACGACCCGCGCCGGCGATCGAGCTGCGCGGGGTCGCCAAGGCCTTCGACAACGGCGTCGTCGCCGTCGAGCACGCGGACCTCGCGGTCGCGCCGGACGAGTTCGTCTCGATCGTCGGGTCCAGCGGATGCGGGAAATCCACCCTCCTGCGGGTCATCGCCGGACTGACCCCGGCGACGGCGGGCACGGTCGACGTGCTGGGCACCGCGGTCGTCGCGCCCCGTCAGGACGTCGGCCTGATGTTCCAGCGCCCGGCCCTGCTCGCCTGGAAGACCGCGCTGGAGAACGTCCTGCTGCCGCTGGCGATCCGCGGTCGGATCACCGGCGACGACCTGCGCGAGGCCCTGCGCCTGCTCGACCTGTTCGGTCTCGGCGGCTTCGAGCAGCACTTCCCCCGGCAGCTGTCCGGCGGGATGCAGCAGCGGGTCGCGCTGGCCCGGCTGCTGATGACCGGGGCGCAGGTCCGGCTGCTCGACGAGCCGTTCGGCGCGCTGGACGAGCTGACCCGCGAGCACCTGAACCTCGAACTGCTCAAGGTCCACGACCGGACGGCGTCGGCCACGCTGCTGGTCACCCACAGCGTCGTGGAGTCGGTCCTGCTCTCCGACCGCGTCGTCGTCATGAGCACCCGGCCGGGCACCATCGCGGCCTCCGTCGCCGTGCCCCTGCCCCGGCCCCGGACGCTCGACCTGGTCGCCTCGCCCGCCTTCCAGCAGATCGTCATGGCCGTGCGCCGCGGCCTGCAGTCGCCCGGGCCCGGGGAGCAGAGGTGAGCCGGGTGCGGCTGCCCCGGGTTCCCGGACGCGTCGTCGCCCCGGTCGTGCTGTTCCTCGTCGTGGTCGTGCTGTGGGACGTCTCCACCGCACTGGGCTGGGTCAGCGACCTGATCGCCCCGCGCCCCGGTGACGTGCTC
>JASLAP010000264.1 GCA_030147065.1 Pseudonocardia sp.
ACGGCCTTCGCGCCGTTCTCGCAGAACTCCGCGACCGACCGGTGCCCCGGGTCGGGGTCCGGCCAGGCGCAGCTCATGCAGTCGAAGCCCTCGGCCTGGTTGAGCTTCATCAGCGTGCGGGTGGTCCGGGTCGGGCCCATCCGCTCCAGGGCGCGCTTCATCGACACCGCGACCGCGGTGGGGCCGGCGGCGTGGTCGTCCGGGCCGCCTACCTGCAGATCGGACTCGTCGTAGTCGGTGGAGCGGCGGGTGGAGGACATCTCCTCATCCTGCCCGCGGACCGGGGCCGGCGCGCGCGGACCGGACCGTAGCCGTGATCACCTGGGCCGGCCCCGGTGATCAGCGGCAGCCGGTCCTCCGGCGTCGACCGGACCGCGCGTCCCCTCCACGACCGGTGGGCCGGCTACCGGCGCGGACGAGGGTTGACGCCGCGGGCTCGCCGAGCGTCCGTCGCGGCTACCGATTTGCGCGTCGCCCTGTGGTGGGATCACCGTGGGCGACGGCCCGGCGGACGGAGGCGGCGTGTGCTGTGAGGACGGGGGCGTCCTGGACCTGCCACCGGCGGTGATCGAGATGCTGGCCCGCTACCGGCGGATGTGCGACGAGCAGGGCTTCGGCTGGGGCGAGCCGGAGATACCGGACATGTTCCGGTGGGCCCGGTTCGCCCGCCTGGGCCCGGTGTTCGCGGAGTTCGCCGCCTCCGGGGACTGGGCCGGCGCCGTCCGGGCGGCGGTGGGCGACGCGGTGCCGGCCGGACTGGTCCTGGTGGCGGTGACCGCCGACGGCCGGCTGGCGGCGCGCACCGGCCCGCCCCGCCCGGCGATCAGCGGTGCCGGGGTGCAGGTCGACGTGGTGCTCGACTCGTCCGCCGACCGGGATCTGGTGGTCTCGGTGAACGGCGACGAGGTGCCGGTGCCGGCCGGCGGGGCCGGGCTGCGCACCCTCGACCTCGACGCCGACGCCCCGACCGTCGAGCTGCGGTGCGGGGAGGCCCGGCTGACCGTCGTCGACGCCGTGGCGCCGCACGCGGCGGCCACGCTGGAGCTCAGCAGCCCGGACGGAGCCCGGTGGTCGGTGACCGACGCGACCGGCGGCGCCTGGTTCGCCGCCGGTGTGCCGCACAAGTGGGACGCCGCCGACCGGCCGTTCTTCCACACCGCTGCGGGCACCACCCGGCTGGCCGTGCCCGCCGGTCCGCTCACCGTGGTGGCCGCGCGCGGGCTGGAGTTCGAACGGATGGAGGTGTCCGTCGAGCCGGAGCCGGGTGGTAGCGCCGTCGTCGAGTACCGGCCGCGGCGGCGGTTCCACCCGGCCGCGGACGGCTGGTACGGCGCCGACCTGCACGTCCACCTCAACTACAGCGGCGACCACGTCCTGCACCCGGAGGACGCCGCGCGGATGCAGCGCGGCGAGGGCCTGCACTTGATGAACCTGACCGCGGGGAACTTCGGCGGACCGCTGGTCTACGACGCCGAGCTGCTGGAGTCGACCGCCGGCAGCGACCTGTGGGCCGAGCAGGGCGCCGACGGGCCGATGGTCGCGCGGGCGGGATTGGAGTTCCGCAACGACCTGCTCGGTCACGTGCACGGGCTGGGCATGACCGCGGCCCCCGCGCTGCGGCACACCGGTCACGAGGGCACCGACCACCCGTGGGACTGGCCGCCGAACAGCGTCGCCTGCGCGCAGATGCGCGACCTCGGCGCGACCACCACCTACGCCCACCCGGCCTTCTCCCCGCTGGACCGACCCGCGGACCTGCTCGCGCCGTACCGCACGGTGGAGGCGCGGGAGCTGGTCGCCGACGCCGCCGTCGGCGTGGTGGACGCGGTGGAGCTGGTGTCCTGCTTCGACGACCGCGGTGCGCTGGTGCTGTACCACCACCTGCTGTCGTGCGGGCTGCGGCTGGCCGCGGTGGCCGGCACCGACACGTTCCTGTCCTTCGCCCACGGCCCGGCGCCGGCGTCCAACCCGCCGGGCTGGGGGCGGGTGTACGCGCAGCTGGGGGAGGACGGGCTGTCGGTGGGGGCGTTCACCGCCGCGATCCGGGACGGCCGGACCCTGGTCACCAACGGCCCCTGGCCGACCCTGGAGGTGGACGGGCGGGGGCCCGGTGCCGTCCTGCGGCCGGAGCCGGGGGACCGGCTCGTCGTGCGGGGTCGGGTGGCCGGATCGGGAGTGCGCAGGCTCGTCCTCTACGGACCCGACGGCGAGCTCGCCGGCACGGGGCACGACGAGCTGGAGCACGAGGTGACCGTCGGCGACGAGGGCCTGTGGCTGGCCCTGGCCGCCCACGGCGACGAGGACGCGCACACCGTCGGCGCCCCGGTGTTCGCGCACACCTCACCGGTGTACGTGGAGGTGGCCGGGCGGTCGGTGGCCCGCGCGGAGTCCGCGCGCTGGTGCCTGACCCTGCTCGACGGCCTGGAGGGCCTGGTGCGGGAGCACGGCCGCTTCGACCCGCAGCGCCGGGACCAGCAGCTCGGCGACCTGCTGGCGGTGCTGGACCGGGCCCGGGCGGTGTACCGCGAGGTCGAACGGGTGGCTACGACCCGGACGTGATGTGCGCAGCGAACTCCGGTCGGGCCCTGGACCTCCGGCACATCACGAGTTAGCGTGCCCTCAACTGAGGTGAGGGAGTCCTTCATGGCGCTGCGCTTGGCGGTCGGAGAAGTGACCGTGCTCCTGGGGTCGTCGCCGGCCCGGCGCCGGGTGATGAACTGGCTCGACGACGACAGCGGGCGCTGCGCGGGCGGGCACGACGCGGTCGGGGTGCTGCGGCTGACCGGTCACCCGGACGACGGGCTCCTGGAACGCCGCTCCGCGCTGCACGACGCCGGCTGCGGGCAGGCGTCGATCGTGCTGGTCGACCGGCTCACCGACGGCCTCTCGGCGGCCGAGCGGCGAACGCTGCTGGCCGACGTCCGCGAGGTCGCCGCCGGGGGCCGCGCGGTCCTGGTCGACGACGTCGACCCGGTGGCCGCGCTGGCCGTCGCCGACGGCGCCCTGCGGGCGGATCCGACCGGCGGCCTCGAGCCGGTCGCGGTGCGCGATCCGGACTACCTGGCCTCGTAGGTCAGGCAGTCGGCCACGTCCTGGGCGGCGCCGATGTTCACCGACGGAGCCGTGCACTCCAGCTTGTCGTTGAAGCGGCACTCGGCGCGGTGGCAGGCACCGACCATCGCGCTGCGGTCGAGCCCGCTGCGGAAGGAGATCTCCACGAAGGTCCCGCAGTGGGCGTGGTCGCCGGCGATGGTGATCGCACCGGCGTGGCAGTCCGAGTCGGAGTTGTAGGAGCAGCTGGTCACCGAGCAGTTCTTCACCTGGGGCAGGTTCTGGGTCGAGGTCATGGGCCGAGCATGACCCACTCGCGGGCCCGCTGCCAGGCAATACAGGCTTGCCTTGGTCGCTGGTGAGGGTCGCATCACCAGCGGGCCCCACCTGCGGCGAAGGCGCCCGACGGCGTCGAAACCCGGGACCGCGGTGGTCTGGATTACCGCGCAGATGAGTCCGATCGGGTGACGGCGGTCACGCCGGTCCGGGCTCGGCGGCTCCCTCGGCCGGGCCCATCGCCTCCAGCGCGATCGGCGGCGGGGCGTGGAAGTCGACCGCGCGGAAGAGCACCGCGTGCGGCACGCCCATCGCCCGGCCCCCCATCGCGGCGATGGCGGGGATCAGCACCCGGGGCGGCGGGTGGCCGGGCAGCCCGGCCAGGTACTGGCGGTGCGCCTCCAGGGAGGCGATGCCGCGCTCCAGGGGCTGCCCGGTGACGTCCACCCCGTGGGTGGGGTGCTGGCTGCCGGCGACCAGCAGCCAACGGGTCCCCCACGGTTCGAGGCCGTCGGTGAGCTGGTCGGCGAAGACCCAGCGGTTGCCGGCGTCGCGCAGCGCGTCGACGGCGGCCAGTCCGGCCGCCCGGTGATCGGCCTGGTTGAGCCCGACCTGGGTCTCGATGTCCCACGCACCGACCAGCAGCGCGTCCGGCCGGAACCGCCGGATCGCCAGCGCGATGTCGCGCCGCAGGTCCAGGCCGTACTGCAGGACGCCGTCGGGGTGGTCCAGGAAGTCCACCCGGGACACCCCGACCGCCCGGGACCCGGCGATCTGCTCCTCCACCCGCAGCTCCGCGGTGCGCTCGGGCGGGCTCGCGTCCATCCCGGCCTCGCCGCGGGTGAGCAGCAGGTACGCCACCTCGACCCCGCGGTCGGTCCACGAGGCGACCGCCGCGGACGAGCCGTACTCGATGTCGTCGGGGTGGGCGACCACGCACAGGACCCGCTCGAACTCGTCGGGCAGCGGCGGCAGCAGATCAGGCATTCGCGCAGCGTAGTGCCAGTACCGCCGTCCGCGTCAGTAGCGGCGGTACCACCGTCGGGGCCTTTGTGGACGCTACCGCTGCCGCTGGTCCTTGAGCCGCTGCAGCTTGCCCACCGACCGCTCCAGGGTCTCCGGGTCGACCACCTCGCAGCGCACGCTCACCCCGATCGTGTCCTTGACCGCGCCGACCAGTTCGGTGGCCGCTTCCGCGCGCCGCTCGGCCGGGACGTCCGGCCGGGCCTCGACCCGGACGGTGAGCGCGTCCATCCGGCCCTCGGTGGTGAGCATCAGCTGGAAGTGCGGCGCCAGTCCGGGGGTGCGCAGCACGATCTCCTCGACCTGGGTCGGGAACAGGTTCACCCCGCGCAGGATGATCATGTCATCGCTCCGGCCGGTGATCTTCTGCATCCGGCGCACGCCGGGCCGGGCGGTGCCGGGCAGCAGCCGGGTCAGGTCCCGGGTGCGGTAGCGGATGATCGGCAGCGCCTGCTTGGTCAGCGAGGTGAACAGCAGCTCGCCCTCCTCGCCGTCGGGCAGTGCCGACGGCGTCGCGGCGGCGTCGAGTGGGTCGACGACCTCGGGCAGGAAGTGGTCCTCCCAGATGTGCAGGCCGTCCTTGGTCTCCACGCACTCCTGCGCCACCCCCGGCCCCATCACCTCGGAGATGCCGTAGATGTCGACCGCGTGCATGTCCATCCGGTCCTCGATCTCCCGGCGCATCTGCTCGGTCCACGGCTCGGCCCCGAAGATGCCGACCCGCAGCGAGGACGCGGCCGGGTCGAGGCCCTGCTTCTCGAACTCGTCGATGATCGTCAGCATGTAGGACGGGGTGACCATGATGATCTCGGGCCGGAAGTCGCCGAGCAGCTGGACCTGCCGCGGGGTCATCCCACCGGAGATCGGGATGGCCGTGGCGCCGAGCTTCTCGATTCCGTAGTGCGCGCCGAGCCCGCCGGTGAACAGGCCGTAGCCGTAGGCGTTGTGCACCTTGTGCCCGGGCCGCCCGCCCGCGGCGCGGATGGAGCGGGCCATCACGGTGGCCCAGGTGTCGATGTCCTGCGCGGTGTAGCCGACCACGGTGGGCCGCCCGGTGGTGCCGGACGAGGCGTGGATCCGCCGGACCTGGTCCTGCGGCACGGCGAACATCCCGAACGGGTAGTTGTCGCGCAGGTCGGCCTTGGTGGTGGTGGGGAACCTCGCCAGGTCGGACAGCTCGCGGCAGTCGTCGGGGTGCACGCCGGCGGCGTCGAAGGACCGCCGGTAGTGCGGCACGTTGTCGTAGGCGTGCCGCAGCGTCGCCTGCAACCGGCGCAGCTGCAGCGCGCGCAGCTCGTCGATCGACATCCGCTCCTCGGGGTCGAGCAGGTCGGCCGGCGGGGCGTCGCCCAGGCGGCGCGCGGTGGTGGTCACTGGGCCTTCTCCTTCTTCGCCACCAGGGTCAGCACGTCGTAGCGGGCCACCGACTCGCCGTCCTGGCGGGTGACGTCGGCGTCCCAGCGGACCTCGCCGTAGTCGGCGGTGTCGCGGGGGGTGAGCTGCTTGCAGGTCAGCGTCACGGTCAACTCGTCGTCGAACTTCACCGGGGTCAGGAACCGCAGGTTGTCGACCCCGAAGTTGGCCAGCACCGGGCCCGGGTCGGGGTCGACGAACAGCCCGGCGGCCAGCGAGACGATCAGGTAACCGTGCGCCACCCGCTCGCCGAACAGCGGGTTCGCCGCGGCCGCCGCGGCGTCCATGTGCGCGTAGAAGGTGTCGCCGGTGAACTCGGCGAAGTGCTCGACGTCGGCCTGGGTGACCCGGCGCGGTCCGGCGACGATCGTGTCGCCGGGGCGCAGCTCCTCCAGGTGCAGGCGGAACGGGTGCCGTTCGGTCTCGCGGCGCTGCGACCCGCTCACCCAGCGCCCGGTGATCGCGGTGAGGGTGTCCGGATCGGCCTGCACCGCGGTGCGCTGCATGTGGTGCAGGACGCCGCGGATGCCGCCCATCTCCTCGCCGCCGCCCGCGCGGCCGGGGCCGCCGTGCACCAGCGCGGGCAGCGGAGAGCCGTGCCCGGTGGACTCCTCGGCGTCGCGCTGGTTGAGCACCAGCAGCCGGCCGTGCCACGGGGCGACGCCCAGCACGACCTCGCGGGCGAAGGCGGTGTCGCCGGTGACCACCGAGCCGACCAGGCTGCCCTGCCCGCGGGCGGCCAGCTCGATCACCTGCTCGGTGCTCGCGTACGGCATCACCGTGGACACCGGTCCGAACGCCTCCACCTGGTGCGGCTCGGCCCGGTCGGGGTCGGCGACCAGCAGGATCGGCGACAGGAACGCCCCGCGCTCGGCGTCCGCGCCGAGCACGTCGACCTCCTCCGGGTCGCCGAACGCGATCCGGCCGGCGTCGGCCAGCGCCTTGACGCTGCGTCGCACCTCCTCGCGCTGCTCCAGGCTCGCCAGCGCGCCCATCCGCACGCCCTCGGCGTCCGGGGCGCCGATCGTGGTCCTGGCCAGCCGCGCGCCGATGGCCTCGACCGCGGCGTCGAGGTGCTGCTCGGGGACGAACGCCCGGCGGATGGCGGTGCACTTCTGCCCGGCCTTGACCGTCATCTCGGCCACGACGCCCTTGACGAACAGGTCGAACTCCGGGCTGCCCGGGGCGGCGTCGGGGCCGAGGACCGACAGGTTCAGCGAGTCGGCCTCGGCGGTGAACCGCACGCCGCACCGCACGATCACCGGGTGGCTGCGCAGCTTCGCGGCGGTGTCGGCGGACCCGGTGAACGAGACGGTGTCCTGCTCGGTGAGGTGGTCGAACAGGTCGCCGACGCCCCCGGCGACGAACTGCAGGGAGCCCTCCGGCAGCAGGCCGGACGCGACGATCAGCTCCACCAGCTCCGCGGTGAGGAACGCCGTCGGGCTGGCCGGCTTGACCAGCGTCGGCACCCCGGCGAGGAAGGCCGGGGCCAGCTTCTCCAGCGGCCCCCAGACCGGGAAGTTGAACGCGTTGACCTGTACCGCGACCCCGCGCAGCGACGTGCAGACGTGCTGGCCGACGAAGGTGCCGCCGCGGCTGAGCGGCTCGACGGCGCCCTCGACGTAGACGGTGTCGTTGGGCAGCTCCCGGCGGCCCTTGCTGGCGTAGGCGGCGAGCACCCCGATGCCGCCGTCCACGTCGAACTTGGAGTCGCCCAGGGTGGCGCCGGTGCGCGCGGAGACGGCGTAGAGCGCCTCGCGGTGCTCGCGCAGGTGCCCGGCCAGCGCCTTGAGCAGCGCCGCGCGCTGGTGGAAGGTCAGCTCGCGCAGCGCCGGCCCGCCGACCCGGCGGCCGTGCTCGAGCGCGGCGGCGAAGTCGACCCCGGCCGAGGAGATCCGGGCGACCTCCGCGCCGGTCACCGCATCGTGCAGGGGGCGGCCCTCGTCCGGGGCCGTGTGCCAGCCCCCTCCGACGTAGCTGCGCAGCAGGGTCATCGACGACGCCTCCGGATTGCAAACCGACCGTTCGTTCGGGAGGCGACGCTAGCACCCCCGGGACCCCGGTGACAGGCCCCGGAGGCTCGGAATCCGGTGGTGGGCGGCGGCCGGCGGCCCTGTGGCCGCCGCTGCCCACCGGGGGCGGCCGGCCCGGCCGGGTGGGCGGCGGGAGGACGCCCGGGCGCGCTACTCGGCCTTCTTGGCCTTCTTGTCCGCCCGCTTCTCCTTGAGGGACTTGGTCTTCTTGCTCGGGGTCTGGCGCGGCGACTTGTCGGACATGGCGCACTTCCCATCGGGCGTGGCCGCAACCACTGCCCTGGTCGGTGGATCGGTCCCGCGCTGCTGCCGGTGACGGTTCGCGCCGAGGTCCGATCCGACTCCCGTCGAGGACGAGGTGGGCCCGGACGCCCACCTGCGAGGTGCTCCCGACCCGCCGGACCCTACGCGCCCGCGCCCGCGGCGTCGATGGCTCCGGCCGGGTGGCGGCGCCCCGGCGGAGTCGACCGATCGTTCGGTCGATGGCTAGCATGCTCCGGGTGACCGCAGCCCCAGCCGATCCGCCCGTCCTGGTCGAGCGCGACGACGAGGACCAGGCGGTCGCCGTGCTCACGCTCAACCGCCCGGCCCGGTACAACGCCCTGACCGTCGAGCTGAAGGTCGCGCTCCGGGACGCCGTCGCCGAGCTGGCCACCGCCACCGGCGTGCGGGCGCTGGTGCTGACCGGTGCGGGCAAGGCGTTCTGCGTCGGCCAGGACCTCGGCGAGCACGCCGAGACCCTGCGCGCCGACGCCGCCGGCTCGTTCGACACCGTGGTCGAGCACTACAACCCGATCGTGCTCGGGCTGGTCGACCTGCCCTTCCCGGTCGTCGCGGCGATCAACGGACCGTGCGTGGGTGCGGGGCTCGGCTTCGCGCTGGCCTGCGACCTGCGGGTGGCCGCGGCCGGGCTGAAGTTCTCCACCGCGTTCACCGGCATCGGGCTGACCGCCGACTCCGGGCTGTCGGCGAGCCTGGCGCACGCCGTCGGGACCGCGCGGGCGACCGAGCTGCTGATGCTGAACGAGACGTTCACCGCCGAGCAGGCGCGGGACTGGGGGCTGGTGCGCGAGGTCGTCGCGCCCGAGGACGTGCTCCCGACCGCGCTGGCCCTGGCCCGGCGGCTGGCCACCGGCCCCACCAAGGCCTACGCCGAGGTCAAGCGGGCGGTCCGGTTCGGCGCGGTCAGCGAGCTGCCCGCGGTGCTGGCCGCCGAGGGTGCCGCCCAGGCGCGGCTGGCGACCACGAAGGACCACGTGGCCGCCGTCGAGGACTTCCTGGCCAAGCGGCGGCCCACCTTCTCCGGGCAGTGACGCCGGTGACCGCGGAGGCGACCGGCCGGCGGCTGCGCCGACCCGCGCAGGGCCCGGGCTCGTTGCTGGAGATCGCGGTCGGCGAGTTCAACACCCGCGGCTACGACGCGACGTCCATGGAGGACCTCTCGCGGGCCGCCGGGATCACCAAGTCCTCGTTCTACCACCACTTCTCCGGCAAGGAGGCGCTGCTGCGGGCGGCGCTGGAGCGGGCCCTGGACGGCCTGTTCGGGATCCTCGACGAGCCCGACGCCGTCCGCGGGTCCCCGGTCGAACGGCTGCGGCACATCGTCCGCGGCCAGATCTCGGTGCTCACCGCCGAGCTGCCCTACGTGACGCTGCTGCTGCGGGTGCGCGGCAACACCGAGACCGAGCGCTGGGCGCTGGACCGGCGCCGCGAGTTCGACGCCCGGGTCGCGGCGATCGTGCGGGAAGCCGTCGAGCAGGGGGAGCTGCGCTCGGACGTGGACCCGGCGCTGGCCGCCCGCCTGCTGTCGGGGCTGGTCAACTCGGTCGTCGAGTGGTTCCGTCCAGGCCGCCCCGGCGCCGCCCGCCTCCCCGACGACGTCGCCCGGGCCGCGTTCGACGGCATCCTCCCCATCGCCTGACGGGCATCGCCCGACCGCATCACCTTGCGCGGGCCGCAGGACTGCGTCACCATGGCAACCGAACGAACATTCGGTTGAGGGGGTGGCGGTGGTGACCGCGACGCTGGACGAGCAGGAACTGCAGGTCGGGTTCGAGTCCGTGATCGCGGCCGACCAGCGGATCGAGCCGCGGGACTGGATGCCCGAGGCCTACCGGCGCACGCTGGTCCGCCAGATCGCCCAGCACGCCCACTCCGAGATCATCGGCATGCAGCCGGAGGGGAACTGGATCGCCCGCGCGCCCAGCCTGCGCCGCAAGGCGATCCTGCTGGCCAAGGTGCAGGACGAGGCCGGCCACGGGATGTACCTCTACGCCGCGGCCGAGACCCTCGGCGTGGACCGCGAGGAGCTCACCGAGAAGCTGATCGCGAACAAGCAGAAGTACTCCTCGATCTTCAACTACCCGACGCTGTCCTACGCCGACGTCGGGGTGATCGGCTGGCTGGTCGACGGGGCGGCGATCTGCAACCAGGTGCCGCTGTGCCGCTGCTCCTACGGCCCCTACGCCCGGGCGATGATCCGGATCTGCAAGGAGGAGTCGTTCCACCAGCGGCAGGGCTACGAGCTGCTGCTGGCCATGGTCAACGGCACCGACGCGCAGCGCGAGATGGTGCAGGAGTCGACGAACCGGTTCTGGTGGCCGTCGCTGATGATGTTCGGCCCGCCGGACGCCGACTCGCCCAACACCTCGCAGTCGATGGCCTGGGGCATCAAGCGCCACACCAACGACGAGCTGCGCCAGCGGTTCGTGGACATGACCGTGCCGCAGGCCGAGGCGCTCGGGGTCACGCTGCCCGACCCCGGGCTGGCGTGGAACGCCGAGCGCGGCCACTACGACTTCTCCGAGCCCGACTGGAGCGAGCTCAAGGCGGTGATCTCCGGGTCGGGGCCGAGCAACGCCCAGCGGCTGGCCCACCGCCGCCGGGCCCACGAGGACGGGGCCTGGGTGCGCGAGGCGGCCCGGGCGTACGCGGAGAAGCAGGCCCGGAAGGGGGTGTCGGCGTGACCGACATGACCGCCGAGGGCGGCCACGGCGCCGTCCCGACCGAGGGCGTGCCCACCGGTTCGGGCACCGCGAAGGGCACCTGGCCGCTGTACGAGGTCTTCGTGCGCGGCAAGCGCGGGCTCAACCACGTGCACGTCGGCTCGATCCACGCCGCCGACGCCGAGATGGCCCTGCACAACGCCCGCGACCTCTACACCCGCCGCAACGAGGGGGTGTCGATCTGGGTGGTGCCGGCCGCCGACATCACCGCGTCCAGCCCGGCGGAGAAGGACCCGTTCTTCGCCCCGGCCGCCGACAAGGTCTACCGGCACCCGACCTTCTACGCGATCCCGGAGGAGGTGCCGCACCTGTGAGCGGCCACGCCTCCCAGGACGACCACGACGCCACCAACGCCTACCAGGCCCTGGCCGACTCCATCGCGCACGACGACCCGCGGTGGGCGTTCGGGACCGGGGTGGAGGACGTCCAGGCCGAGATCACCTCGCCGGTGCCGGACGGCGTCGACGCCGCGGACCTGGCGCAGTACTGCCTGATGCTCGGCGACGACGCGCTGATCTGCAGCCAGCGCCTCACCGAGTGGGTCAGCAACGCCCCGGAGCTCGAAGAGGAGGTCGCGCTGGCCAACACCGCGCTGGACCTGCTCGGCCAGGCCCGGGTGCTGCTCGCCCGCGCGGCCCACGTCGAGGGCGCCGGCCGCGACGAGGACGCCCTGGCCTACCTGCGCGCCGAGGCGGAGTTCCGCAACGTGGCGCTGGCCGAGCTGCCCGACGAGCTGGACTTCGCCCGGGCGGTCGCCCGGCTGCTGATCTTCTCCAGCTGGCGGCTGGCGGTGCTGAACCGGCTGCTGGACTCCCGCGACCCGGTGCTGGCCGCGGTGGCCGGCAAGGGCGTCAAGGAGCTGACCTACCACCGCGATTACGCCGCCCGCTGGACGCTGCGCCTGGGTGACGGCACGGCGGAGTCGCACCGGCGGATGCAGGCCGCGCTGGACGCGGTGTGGCCGTACGTGGGGGAGCTGTTCCGCACCTCCGAGGTCGAGCGGCGGTTGGTCGCCGCCGGTGTCGCCGTCGACCCGGCCGAGGTCCGCGAGGAGGTCGACGCCGTCCTGGACGAGGTGCTGGCCCGGGCGACGCTGACCCGCCCCGCGGTGCCGCCGGCGGGCACGATCGGCGGCCGCAGCGGGCGGGAGGGCCTGCACACCGAGCACCTCGGGCACGTGCTCGCCGAGCTGCAGATCCTGGCCCGCCAGCACCCGGGGGCGACATGGTGACCACGACCGGCAGGGCCGATGCGCGCCAGGTCGTGGCGCGCGTCGTCGACCCGGAGATGCCCATGCTCACCCTCGACGACCTCGGCGTCATCCGCGGAGTGGACGTCGACGGCGACGCCGTGACGGTCACCATCACCCCGACCTACTCCGGCTGCCCCGCCGTCGAGGTCATGCGCGACGACATCCGCGCCCGGCTGGCCGAGGCCGGCTACCCGCGGGTGGAGGTGCGCACGGTGTTCTCCCCGGCGTGGAGCACCGACTGGATCTCCGAGGCCGGCCGCCGCGCGCTGGCCGAGCACGGCATCGCCCCGCCCGACCGCATCGGCCCCCGCGCCACCGGCCCCATCCCGCTCACCCTCACCGCGCCGACCACCGTCGTGCGGTGCCCGCGCTGCGGCTCGCCGGCCACCGACGAGCTGTCCCGCTTCGGCCCCACCGCCTGCACCGCGCTGCGCCGCTGCACCGCCTGCCGCGAACCGTTCGAGCACGTCAAGGAGATCTAGGTCGTGCGTGAGTTTCATGCCTATGGCCATGAAACTCGCGCACGACCCGAGGAGGTTCGATGAGTGCGCCGACGACCGAGGTCGTGACGCGGGCCAGCAGCGGGTTCCACGCGCTGCGGGTGGCCGACGTCGAGCGGTTGTGCGACGACGCTGTCGCGGTCACCTTCGACGTGCCCGCGGACCTGCAGGAGACCTACGCGTTCCGGCCCGGCCAGTACCTGACCCTGCGGCTGGTCCGGGACGGGCAGGAGGAGCGCCGGTCTTACTCGATCTGCGCCCCGGCCGGCGCGCCGCCGCGGATCGGGGTGCGCCGGGTCGACACCGGGATGTTCTCCGAATGGCTGGTCGACCGGCTCGCCGCCGGCGAGGAGATCGAGGTCGCCCCGCCGTCCGGCTCGTTCACCCCGGAGATCGCCCCGGGCAGCCACCACGGCCTGGTCGCCGCGGGCTCCGGCATCACCCCGGTGCTGTCGATCGCGGCGTCGGTGCTGGCCGCGCACCCGGACACCCGGGTCACCCTGCTCTACGGCAACCGGCGCACCGACACGGTGATGTTCACCGAGGAGCTGGCCGACCTGAAGAACGCCCACGGCCCCCGGCTGCACCTGCTGCACGTGCTGTCCCGCGAGCCGATGGAGGCCGAGATCTTCACCGGCCGGCTGGACGCGGACAAGCTGCGCACCCTGCTCGGCGCCCTGGTCGACGTGGACGGCGTGGACCACTGGTGGCTGTGCGGGCCGCTCGGCATGACCGAGGACGCCGTCGAGGTGCTGCGCGGCTTCGGGGTGGACCGCAAGCGGGTGCACCGCGAGCTGTTCTACGTCGACGAGCCGCCGCCCGAGCTGCACCGCGCCGACGAGGTCGTCGAGGGCGAGACCAGCGAGGTCACCGTCGTGCTCAACGGGCGCTCGACCACGTTGACCCTGCCGCGGGCGGAGTCGGTGCTGGACGCGGCCCAGCGCATCCGCGGCGACCTGCCGTTCGCCTGCAAGGGCGGGGTGTGCGGCACCTGCCGGGCCCGGGTGACCGACGGCGAGGTGACCATGCGGCGCAACTTCGCGCTGGAGGACGAGGAGGTCGAGGCCGGCTTCGTGCTCACCTGCCAGACCCGCCCGGTGTCCGACGCGGTCACCGTCGACTTCGACTCCTGACGCCCCGCCCCGCTCGTCGGGCCGATCGGGAGCGGCTCTTGTCCGACCTGTGCTGCGAGAGCGGTTCTCGTCCGGTCCTGGCCATGCGGCGGCGTCCAGGCCGGGACATCTCGACGGATCAGGGGTGGGGGAGGTAGGCGAGGAGGCGGTGCTCCACGCCGCCGGGGACCTCCAGGGCCTCGTAGCCCAGGCGGAGGTCGCCGCGGTCGGGGTGGGACCACAGTTCGGTGCCCGACCAGCGCGGCACCCGGGTCGCGGCGGCGTAGCGGGCGGCGAAGCCGGTGCCGGGGGTCAGGGCGAGCTCGGTGGCCAGGGCGGTGGCGTGCGGGTCGCCCAGGTCGCCTGCGGTCCGCAGCCGGACCGCCCACTCGTCGGCGACGGCGTCCCACTCCGGGAAGGTCGTGCGGGCCCGTGGGTCGGCGAGCACGAAGCGGGCGAGCGAGGCGCCCTCGGTCAGCCCGAGCGACCCGGCCAGCTTGCCGAACCCCTCGGTGCAGGCCAGCACCGTGCCGATCCGGTCGATCAGCAGGGCGGGGTCGGGTTCGAGCCGGTCGAGCAGGGCGCGCAGGGCCGGCCGGACCGGGGCCGGCGCCCGGACCGAGCAGGCGCCCCCGTCGACGGCCTTGACCAGCCGGATCAGGTGCACGTGCTCGTCGTCGGTGAGCCGCAGCGCGGTGGCCAGGGCGGCGAGCACCTGCGGTGAGGGCCGGCGGTCGCGGCCGCGCTCCAGCCGGGTCAGGTACTCCACGCTGACCCCGGCGAGCTCGGCCAGCTCACCGCGGCGCAGGCCGGGGGTGCGGCGGCGGGCCCGGGCGGGCAGCCCGACCGCCGCCGGGGTCACCGACTCCCGGCGGGCGCGCAGGAAGGCGCCCACGGCGTTGCCGGTCGGGTCGGTGGCGGGCCCGGTCACCAGGCCGAGTCTAGGAGGGGGTCCCCGCCGGGGCCTCCCTGCGCGGTGGCCGGACCGGCACGGTGGTCCCGTGAGCACTTCCACCGACACCTTCGCCGGCATCCTGACCGGTGCCGAACTGGAGTACCTCCGCGGCCAGCCGCTCGGCCGGCTGGCCACCGTCGACGCCGCGGGACGCCCGCAGGTCCGACCGGTCGGCTTCTTCCCCGACCCGACGAGCGGCGGCATCGTGATCGGCGGCTACGCCGGCAGCGGCATGGACCGCAGCGCCAAGTTCCGCAACGCGGCCGCGCGGCCGGGGATCTCGCTGGTCGTCGACGACGTGCTGGTCGACGACGGGTGGGCGCCGCGCGGGGTGGAGGTCCGCGGCGACGCCGAGGTCCACCGCGAGGGCGGGGCGGAGGTGGGCGCGCGGCTGGGTGCCCCGTTCGACTTCGACCCGGCGTGGATCCTGCTGCGCCCGCGCCGCGTGCTGTCCTGGGGGATCGACTGCTCGCCCTACGAGGTGCGGGCGCGCGACACGGCGCAGGCCGGGGGCTGAGGCGTGCGCTACCGGCTGCTCGGGCGGACCGGGCTGCGGGTCGCCGAGGTGTTCCTCGGGGCGATGTCGCTGACCGACGCCGCGCAGGCCCGGCGGATCGTCGACGCCTACGCCGACGCCGGGGGCAACGTCGTCGACACCGCCTCGGCCTACGGCGACAGCGAGGCCCTGCTCGGCGAGGTGCTGACCCGCCGCGACCGGTTCGTGCTGGCCACCAAGTTCACCCTCAGCCGCGACCGGGCCGACCCGAACGCCGCCGGCAGCCACCGCAAGAACCTGCGGCTGTCGCTGGAGCGCAGCCTGCGCCGGCTGCGCACCGACCACGTCGACCTGCTGTGGGTGCACACCTGGGACCGGCACACCCCGATCGAGGAGACCCTGCGCGCGCTCGACGACGCCGTGCGCGCCGGCCAGGTCCTGCACATCGGGATCTCCGACACCCCGGCGTGGGTGGTCGCCCGCGCCGACGCGCTCGCCGAGTGGCGCGCCTGGACCCCGTTCGCCGCCGTCCAGGTGCCCTACAACCTGGTCGACCGCGACATCGAGCGCGAGGTGCTGCCGATGGCCGAGGCGCTCGGGCTGAGCGTGGCGGCCTTCGGGACGCTCGGGCACGGTGTGCTGGCCGGGTCGACCAGCCGGGTGCCCGAGCCCACCGCGCGGCAACGAGCCGCGGCGGTGGCGGTCCGGGAGGTCGCCGACGAGCTCGGCGCGACCCCGGCGCAGGTGGCGATCGCCTGGACCCGCGCCCGCTCGCCGGCGGTGCACCCGCTGGTCGGGGTGCGCACCGCCGAGCATGTGCCCGGCATCGTTGCCGCGGCCGACCTGGCGCTGCCCAACGAGCTGCGCGCCCGGCTGGAGGCGGCCGCGCCGTTCGAGCCGGGGCCGCGGCTCGTCGGGCAGCACCAGGTCGGCCGCGGCGACGACGCCGGGCACCTGCTCGGCGGTGCGCACGCCGACCAGCGGGTGCACCGCCGGCGAGCGGGCCCGGGTCCAGGCGATCGCCACCTGGGCCGGGGTCGCGCCGAGCTCGTCGGCGACCTCCCGCACCGCCACCGCCGCGGCCCGCTGCCGCGCGCTGGGCTCGGGCACCCGGCCGGTCGACCCGGCCAGCACACCGTGCCCGAGCGTCCCCCAGGCCGCCACGCTCAGCCCGAGCGCCTCGGCCATCGGCAGCACCTCGCGCTCGATGTCCCGGTCGACCAGGTTGTAGGGCACCTGCACGGCGGCGAACGGCGTCCAGGCGCGCCACTCGGCGAGCGCGTCGGCCCGGGCGACCACCCACGCCGGGGTGTCGGAGATCCCGATGTGCAGGACCTGCCCGGCGCGCACCGCGTCGTCCAGCGCGCGCAGGGTCTCCTCGACCGGGGTGTGCCGGTCCCAGGTGTGCACCCACAGCAGGTCGACGTGGTCGGTGCGCAGCCGGCGCAGGCTGCGCTCCAGCGAGAGCCGCAGGTTCTTGCGGTGGCTGCCGGCGGCGTTGGGGTCGGCCCGGTCGCGGCTCAGGGTGAACTTGGTGGCCAGCACGAACCGGTCGCGGCGGGTCAGCACCTCGCCCAGCAGCGCCTCGCTGTCGCCGTAGGCCGACGCGGTGTCCAGGACGTTGCCGCCGGCGTCGGCGTAGGCGTCGACGATGCGGCGGACCTCGTCGGCGCCGGTGGTCGGTCCGCCGAACGACATCGCCCCGAGGAACACCTCCGAGACCCGCAGCCCGGTCCGGCCCAGCAGTCGGTAGCGCACCGCGTCAGACCCCGGCCGGTGCCACGTCGCGGGCCAGCACCTCGTAGGGGGAGCAGTCGATCCCCCAGGACAGCACGCGGCGCGGGCGCAGCAGGATCCAGGCCGGGTCGAAGTCGAACGGGGCGCCGAGCCGCGCACCGACCTCCGCGCCGCCGTCGTGGTGGACCTCGGCCTCGCCGCGGACCTCCAGCCCGCGCGGCGCCCAGCCGCCGTCGTCCAGCACGTCGTCGACGACCAGGGCGATCCCGGGCCGGGCCGCGGCGTTGCGGAACTTGGCGCTGCGGTGCATGGCGCTGCCGGCGTAGCCGCCGATCACGACGCCGCCCAGCAGCGCGTCGGGGAAGAAGCCGACCGGGCGGACCTGGGCGCCGCCGTCCGGGCCGACGGTGGCCAGCCGGCCCAGCGGCTGGGCGCGCAGGTACTCCAGCTCGGTGGGGGTGAAGGTGCTCATGGTGATCGACAGTGGCGGACCGCGGGACGCGGAGGGAGACCGCGGC
>JASLAP010000564.1 GCA_030147065.1 Pseudonocardia sp.
GCCCTGCCGCCGACCGCGCCGCCCACCGCGCAGCCGACGACCCCGCCGTCCGCGCCGGTGGCCGCCGACCAGCCGCGCAACGGCTCCCCGGCCCCGGAGCCCACCCGCGCGGCCGGGCAGGGCCCGAGCACCGGGCAGTAACCGCACGCCGGTGGCCAGACTCTCCCTACGGCGGCGCAAGCGGGCCCCGAACCCCGACGGCACGATGTCGCTCGTCGAGCACCTCTACGAACTGCGCAGCCGGCTGACCATCGCGTTGATCGCGATCGCGGTCACCACCGTGTTCGGCTTCATCTGGTACGCCACCGGTGTGTTCGGCACCCCCAGCCTGGGCGAGCTGCTCAAGGCGCCCTACTGCTCGGTCCCGGTCGACTCGCGCGGGGTGTTCACCGTCGACGAGACGGCCTGCACGCTGCTGGCCACCGGCCCGTTCGACCAGTTCAACCTGCGCCTGCAGGTCGCCATGACCGCCGGCGTGGTGCTGGCCTGCCCGATCTGGCTGTACCAGCTGTGGGGGTTCATCACCCCCGGCCTGTACGCCAAGGAGCGCCGCTACGCGCTGAGCTTCGTCGCGGTCGCCGCGGTGCTGTTCGTGGCCGGCGCGGTGCTGGCGTACTTCGTCGTCGACCAGGGCCTGGCGTTCCTGCTCACGATCGGCAACGACGTGCAGACCACGGCGCTGTCGGGCACCGCCTACTTCGGTTTCCTGCTCGCCCTGCTGCTGATCTTCGGGGTGAGCTTCGAGATCCCGCTGCTGGTGGTGATGCTCAACATCGCCGGGGTGGTCTCCTACGCCAAGCTCGCCGAGTGGCGCCGCGGGCTGATCTTCGGGTTGTTCGTGTTCGCCGCGGTCGCCACCCCCGGCCAGGACCCCATCTCCATGCTGGCGCTGGCGGTCGCCCTGGTGCTGCTGTTCGAGCTGGCGATCCAGATCACCCGGTTCAACGACCGTCGGCGGGCGCGCCGGCGCGCCGCCGAGGGCTGGGACGACTGGGACCCCGACGCCCCGTCGCCGATCGACACCGCGCCCAGCGCGATCGACACCGCCCCGTCGCCGATCGACACCACCCCCAGCCCCGTCCCGCCCGCCGCGCAGCCGCACCGCGTCGACGACGCCACCTGACGCACGGCGGTTCGGCGGCGGGCTCGACGGCGGTCCGGGGGCGGCGCGCGGCCGATCCCGAGGGCGTGATCGGCCCCCGGTGTGTCAACCTGGACGGGTGGCCCGCAATCCGCTGGCTCCCGCGGAGGCCTACGCCGCCGCCCGGAGCCGCGCCGCCCGTCCCCGGCTCGCCGAGTTCGCCGCGACCCTGCCCTTCGAGCTCGACGGCTTCCAGCACAGCGCGTGCTCGGCGCTGGAGGACGGGCACGGGGTGCTGGTCTGCGCCCCGACCGGCGCCGGGAAGACCGTGGTCGGCGAGTTCGCCGTGCACCTCGCCCTGGCCGGCGGGCAGAAGTGCTTCTACACCACCCCGATCAAGGCGCTGTCCAACCAGAAGTACGCCGACCTGGTCGCCCGGCACGGCGAGGCCGCGGTCGGCCTGCTGACCGGCGACACCTCGGTCAACCCGAACGCCCAGGTGGTCGTGATGACCACCGAGGTGCTGCGCAACATGATCTACGCCGAGGCCGGGGTCGGCGGCGCCGAGGAGGCGTCCCGGCGGCGCGCCGGGCGCCAGCTCGAGCACCTGGGCTACGTGGTCATGGACGAGGTGCACTACCTGGCCGACCGGTTCCGCGGCGCGGTGTGGGAGGAGGTCATCCTCCAGCTGCCCGAGCACGTCAAGCTGGTCAGCCTGTCGGCCACGGTGAGCAACGCCGAGGAGTTCGGCGACTGGCTGGTCACCGTGCGCGGCGACACGGCCGTCGTGGTCGACGAGCACCGCCCGGTCCCGCTGTGGCAGCACATGATGGTCGGCAACCGACTGCTGGACCTGTTCGCCGGGGAGAGCACCGACGGGGAGCTCACCGTCGACCCCGACCTGGTCCGGCACACCCGGGAGCTGGAACGGCAGACCTCGATGGGGTCCTGGGACCGCGGCCGCGGCCGCGGCGGCAACCGCGGGGGGCCGGGCGGCGGCGGCCGCGGCGGGGAGCGGTTCCGGCCGCCGTCGCGGACCACGGTGATCGACCGGCTGGACCGCAACGGGCTGCTGCCCGCGATCACCTTCGTGTTCAGCCGGGCCGGCTGCGACGCCGCGGTCGGCCAGTGCGTGCGCTCCGGGCTGCGGCTGACCACCGAGGACGAGGCCGTGGAGATCCGGCGCACGGTGGAGCGCCGCACCGCCGACCTGCCACACGCCGACCTGGCCGTGCTCGGCTACTGGGAGTGGCTCGACGCCCTGGAGCGCGGCATCGCCGCCCACCACGCCGGGATGCTGCCGGCGTTCAAGGAGACCGTGGAGGAGCTGTTCGTCCGCGGCCTGGTCCGCGCGGTGTTCGCCACCGAGACCCTGGCCCTGGGCATCAACATGCCGGCCCGCACCGTGGTGCTGGAGCGGCTGGTCAAGTACAACGGCGAGTCGCACGCCGACCTGACCCCGGGGGAGTACACCCAGCTCACCGGGCGGGCCGGGCGCCGCGGCATCGACGTCGAGGGGCACGCGGTCGTGGTCTGGCAGCCGGGGGTGGACCCCCAGCAGGTCGCCGGGCTGGCCTCGACCCGGACCTACCCGCTGCGCAGCTCGTTCCGGCCCGGCTACAACATGGCCGTGAACCTGGTCGGGCGGCTCGGCGTGCAGGCGGCGCGGGAGCTGCTCGAGCAGTCGCTGGGCCAGTTCCAGGCCGACCGGTCGGTGGTCGGGCTGTCCCGGCGCATCGACCGCAACGCCGAGGCCCTGGCCGGCTACCGCACCTCCATGGAGTGCCACCTGGGCGACTTCGCCGAGTACGCCGCGCTGCGCCGGCGGGTCGGTGAGCGGGAGAAGGCGCTGTCGCGCCAGGGCCACACCGAGCGCCGCGACGCCGCGGCCGACTCGCTGCGTTCGCTGCGCCCCGGCGACGTCATCGCGGTCCCGGGCGGGCGCCGCGCCGGGCTGGCCGTGGTCCTCGACCCGGGTCTCGACCCGGGCGCCGAGCCGCGCCCGCTGGTGCTCAACGAGGACCGGTGGGCCGGGCGGCTGTCGGCGGCCGACTTCCCCGAGCCGGTGCGCCCGCTGGGCCGGATGCGGCTGCCCCGCCGGGTCGACCACCGCACCCCGCGGGTCCGCCGGGACCTGGCCTCGTCGCTGCGCGGCACCGGCATCGTGGCGCCGGCACCGGCCCGTCGGCGGGCCCGCGGCGGGTCGGACGACGACCCGGAGCTGGCCGCCCTGCGCCGGGCGCTGCGGTCGCACCCCTGCCACGGCTGCACCGACCGCGAGGCGCACGCCCGCTGGGCCGAGCGCCACGACCGCCTGGAGCGCGAGACCGAGCAGCTGCGCCAGAAGGTCCAGTCCACCACCCACTCGCTGGCCCGCGCGTTCGACCGGATCCGGGCGCTGCTGGGCGAGCGCGACTACCTCGACGGGGAGCAGATCACCGGGCACGGGGAGCGGCTGGCCCGGCTGTGGGGCGAGTCGGACCTGCTGACCGCGGAGTGCCTGCGCCACGGCGTGTGGGACGGGCTGGCCCCGGAGGACCTGGCCGCCGTGGTCTCCGCGCTGGTGTACGAGTCGCGGCGGGACAACGGGCCGATGCCGCGGGTGCCGTCCGGGCCGGTGGCCGAGGCGCTGGCGGCGACGGTGTCGCTGTGGTCGGAGCTGGAGGCCGACGAGCGCCGCCACCGGGTCGAGCGCACCCGCGAACCGGACCTCGGGTTCGCCTGGCCGATGCACCGGTGGGCGCGCGGCGAGTCGCTGGCCGCGGTGCTGACCGCGGCCGAGCAGAACGGCGCCGAGCTGTCGGCGGGCGATTTCGTGCGCTGGTGCCGGCAGGTGCTCGACCTGCTCGACCAGATCGTCGGGGTGTCCGGCCGGGACAGCGGGGTCGGCCGGGCGGCGGCCGGTGCGGTCTCGGCCATCCGCCGGGGCGTGGTGGCGGTCGGCACGGCCTGACGGACCGGCCACCGAGCCGCGGCGACCGCCCGGCGATCCGGTCCGGCACCCCGCCGACCGGCCCCGATGGGGCGTCCGGTGGGATGGGACCCTGCGCGATCGGCCACCCCTGTGCTTGGATCGCGGGGTCCGCGGTGTCTCTGCGGTCGGTACGCACGGTTGCGAGGAGAGGTCCGCGATGTCGACTCCGCAAGGTCCCGGCCAGTCGCCCGATCACGCCTCGGACCGGCCGGAGTGGGGCAAGCCGCCGGCCGGCGGCTGGGGCGGGGCCGGGCAGCCGGACGCGGACGGGCCCGACGACGACCTCACCCGCCCGGTGCCGCGCGGGATGGCCGCCGCGGCCGCCGCCGGTGACCAGCCGTCCGACGCGTCGCCCGGCCAGCCGCAGTACGGCGAGCAGGCCCGCGGCGACCAGCCCTACGGCGGGCAGCAGCCCGGGGGCCAGCAGTCCGGCCAGCAGGGCGGGCAGGGCTACGGCGGGCAGCCGCAGTACGGCCAGCAGCCGCCCTACGGCGGGTACGGCGGCCAGCAGCAGCAGTGGGGCGGCTACGGGCAGCAGGGTCAGCCGGGTCAGCAGCAGTACGGCCAGCCCACACAGCAGTACGGCCAGCAGGCCTGGGGCGCCCAGCAGGCCCAGCCGGGTCAGCAGCAGTACGGCCAGTACGGCCAGCAGTACGGCGCCGGTCAGCAGCAGTACGGGCAGCCCACCCAGCAGTACGGCCAGCAGGCCTGGGGCGCCGGCCAGCAGGGTCAGCAGGGCTGGGGCCAGGGCCAGGGGGCCCAGCAGTGGGGCGGCGACCAGCAGCAGCAGTGGGGCGGGGCCGGTGGCTACCCGCCGCCGCTGCCCGACCAGTCCGGCCGCGCCGGCGGGCGGTCCAAGCTGCCGTTCATCCTGATCGGCGTGCTGGTGCTGGTGCTGGCCGTGGTCGGCGTGCTCGGGTTCGTGACGCCGGGCTTCTTCGTCACCCGGGTGTTCGACCCGGCGGCCCTGCAGCAGGGCGTGCAGGGGGTGCTGACCAACGACTACGGGCTGGCGGTGGACTCGGTGACCTGCGGGCAGGACATCCAGGTCGACGAGGGCGCCCGCTTCGAGTGCGACGCCACCGTCGACGGCCAGCCCACCAAGGTTCCGATCACGGTGACCAGCGCCGACGGCGCCTACGAGGTCGGCAGGCCCTGACGCGTCGCGGCAACCCGGGTGCCGGCGCGGGCGGTGATCGGGCAGCATCGCCCGGCGTGACCCGAACGCGCCCCGCGATCTCCGACGTCCACGTCCTCGACGCCGACCGGCTCCGCGCCGCCTACGACCTGTTCGGCGCGGCCCTGCACCGCGGGGTCGCGCCCGACCAGCGGTGGGACACCGCCCGCGGGCTGTACGAGCCCGGTCGCACGTTCGGGGTGTACGACGGGGAGCTGCTGGTGGGCACGGCGATGTCGTTCGCCACCGGCACCGCGGTCCCCGGTGGCGCGGTGCTGCCCACCGCCGCGGTCAGCCGGGTCGGGGTGCGCGCCGACCACACCCGGCGCGGGGTGCTCACCGCGCTGGTGGGCCGCCAGCTCGCCGCGGTCGCCGACGCCGGCGAGGTGCTGGCCTCGCTGCGGGCCAGCGAGGCGCCGATCTACGGCCGGTTCGGCTACGGCGTCGCCTCCCGGGGGCAGAACCTGCGGGTGCGCCGGCGCGGCAGCGGGTGGCGCGCGGCCGCCCCCACCGGTGGCGCGGTGCGGGTGCTGGAGCCCGGCGAGGTCCTCGACGTGCTGCGGCCGCTGCACCGCCGGCTCGCGCACCTGCGCGCCGGCGGCATCACCCGGACCGACGCCTGGTGGGAGCTGTCGGTCGGGCGCGCCCTGGCCGACCACGACCACCTGGTGGTGGCCGTGCACACCGGCCCGGACGGCGACGACGGGTTCCTGGCGGCCTCGGCCCGCGGCGGCGAACGCTTCGGCGAGGACACCCTGGTGGTGTCGGACCTGCACGCCGCAGGCCCCGCCGCGGTGGCCGGGCTGTGGCGCTTCGCGCTGGGCCTGGACCTGGTCGCGGTGGTGGAGGGCCGGCTGCGGCCGCTGGACGAGCCGTTGGACCTGCTGCTCGCCGACCCGCGCGACGTCGAGGTCACCGGCGTGGACGACGAGACCTGGCTGCGCGTCGTCGACGTGCCGGCGGCGCTGGCGGCCCGGCGGTTCGCCCCGGCGGGGCCGGTCCTGCTGGAGGTGCGCGACCGGCTGCTGCCGGCCAACGACGGGGTGTACCGGATCGCCGACGGCGCCGCCGAGCGGGTCGGCGACCCCGGCGGCCCGGTCCGCGCGGAGCTGGAGTGCGACCCGGCCGGCCTGGCCATGGCCTACCTGGGCGACCGGGCGCCGTCGGCGCTGGTCGCCACCGGGTGGTGGCGGGCCGTCGACCCGGCCGCGGTCGCCCGGGCGGATCAGGCCTTCCACACCGGGTCCGCGCCGTGGAGCGGCACGTTTTTCTGACCCGCCTTCTGACCCACCGCGGCCGGGCAGCGGTCAGGCGGCGGCGGCCTTGGCCAGCGCCGCGCGCAGCCGCTGCACGCTGCTCTCCAGCCCCCACCGGGTGGCCAGGGCGTCGAGCGCGGCCGGGTCGACCGGTTCGGGGGGCAGCCGGTCGTCCCGGTCCAGTCGCACCGGCGCGTCCACCGCCACCCGCACGACCGGCTCCACCACGGCCAGGTACGGCGCCGCGGCAGCCAGCTTGGCCCGCACCGGCGCGGCCAGCCGGGTGTCGGTGCGGTCGGTGATCGCCTCGCGCAGCTCCGCCCACGAGGAGAACCGGCCGACCAGGGTGGCCGCGGTCTTCGCGCCGACCCCGGGGACGCCGGGCAGCCCGTCGGAGGGGTCGCCGCGCAGCATGGCCATCTCCGCGTAGGCCGCCCCGGCCCGCTCCACCGGCACCCCGTACTTCGCCGCTACCTCCACCGGGCCCAGGTGCTCGGCCTTGGCCAGGCCGCGGCCCACGTAGAGCAGCCGCACCGGGACCGGCTCGTCGCGCACGACCTGCATCAGGTCGCGGTCGCCGCTGACCGCCAGCACCGGGTCGGTCCGCTCGGTCGCGGCCAGCGTGCCGATCACGTCGTCGGCCTCGTAGCCCACCGCGCCGCCGGTGGCGATCCCGGCCGCGGCCAGCACCTCCAGCAGCACCGGCACCTGCGGGGCGAGCAGGTCGGGCACCTCCTCGGGCAGCCCGGCCGGCGCGGTGTCCGGCTCGCCGGGGACCCGGTGGGCCTTGTAGGACGGCAGCGCCTCCACCCGGAACGCCGGGCGCCAGTCCAGGTCCAGGCAGGCCACCAGCCGGGTCGGCTGCCACTCGGTGACCAGCCGCGACACCATGTCGGTGAAGCCGCGCACCGCGTTGACCGGGGTGCCGTCCGGGGCGGTGATCGTCTCCGGCACGCCGTAGAACGCGCGGAAGTACATGCTCGCGGCGTCGAGCAGCATGAGCGGGCCAGCATTCACCGGGCCAGCTTGCCGGAATACCCTGACCCCCATGACACCGGCGCCCCCGAGCTCCCCGGCCGTCCCGACGGACCTGCTCGCCGACCGCCTGCGGCGGGCCGGCGAGGTCGCCGCCGGGCACGACGTCGACCTGCTGCTGATCACCGCGGGCACCGACCTGCGCTACCTCATCGGGGCCGGCGGGGAGTCCCACGAGCGGCTGACCTGCCTGGTGCTGCCCGCCGTCGGGCACCGCGCGCCGCCCGCCCTGGTGGTGCCCCGGCTGGAGGCACCCGGCCTGGCCGGGCTGCCGCTGGCCGAGCTCGGCATCGAGGTCGTCACCTGGACCGACGGCGAGGACCCCTACCTGCTGGTCAGCGACCTGGCCGGGGGCCCGACCCGGCTCGCGGTGGCCGACTCGATGCCCGCGGTGCACGTGCTGGGCGTGCGCGCCGCGCTGCCCGAGGCGACCCAGTCGCTGGCCGGCCCGGTGCTCCGCGAGCTGCGGATGCGCAAGGACCCGGCCGAGGTGGCCGAGCTGCGCGCGGCCGGCGCGGCCATCGACCGGGTGCACGCCCGGATGGGCGACCTGCTCAAGCCGGGGCGCACCGAGGCGCAGGTCGGCGCGGACATCGCCGCGGCCATCGTCGAGGAGGGCCACACCAGCGCCGCCTTCGTCATCGTCGGCTCCGGCCCGAACGGGGCGAGCCCGCACCACGACGTCTCCGACCGCGAGATCGCTCCCGGGGACGTGGTCGTGATCGACATCGGCGGCCCGCTGCCCAGCGGCTACTACTCCGACTGCACCCGCACCTACGCGGTGGGCGCCGAGCCCCCCGCCGAGGTCCGGGAGGCCTACGCGGTGCTGCAGGACGCCCAGGAGCGGTCGGTGGCCGCGGTGCGCCCGGGGGTGACCGCCGAGCAGGTCGACGCCGCGGCCCGGGAGCCGATCACCGCGGCCGGGCTGGGCGAGCGGTTCATCCACCGCACCGGCCACGGCATCGGCCTGGACGTGCACGAGGACCCCTACATCGTGGCCGGCAACACCGGCGCGCTGGAGCCGGGCATGGCGTTCAGCGTCGAGCCCGGGCTCTACCTGGACGGCGTGTGGGGAGCCCGGATCGAGGACATCGTGGTGGTCACCGCGGACGGGTCCGAGCGGCTCAACACCCGGCCCCGCGACCTGGTCGTCCTGTAGCGGGAGGCCCGGTCAGGCGGCCGGGCTGGTCGCGGCCTGCACCTGCAAGCCGTCCTGCGCGGGTACGCAGGCCGCGGTGCGCAGCGCCGAGCGGACGAACTCGCCGAGGCACCGCCCGAACTGGGCGTGCCCGGCCGCGGCGGGGTGGAACGACTCCTGAGCCAGGTGGTAGCCGGCGGCGTCGAGCCCGCCGTAGGCGAACGCCTCGGCCGAGACGGTCAGCCGCCGCTGCCACTCCTCGCTGAACGCCGCCCGCGAGCAGGCCTCGAAGCCCTCGGCGGCCCGGGCCATGTCCACGAACCGGGCCCCGGTGCGCTCGGCCACCCCGGCCAGCGCCGCGGACAGCCCCGGGAACAGCACCGTGCGGCCCCAACCCGCGTCGGGGCGGCTGTACGGGCAGCCCAGCACGCCCTGCACGCCGACCATGCGGTCGGTGACCGGCGACGCGTAGGACATCAGCACCAGGTCGTACGCGGAGTCGCGGTACCCGGCGCGGCGCATCGCCGCGCGGACGTCGCCCACCGCGGCCTCGACCTTCGCCGCGGTGGCGGCCATCCGCTCGTCCAGCAGCGGGGCGAGGGTCTCCCGGCACGGCCGCACGCCGGGGTCGAGGAAGGCCCGGATGCAGGCGATGCCGGTGGCGGTGAGCGCGGCGTCGTCGTTGGCGCCCAGCTGCACGACCACCGTGCTCACCCGGAACCGGCCGGCCACCTCGACCAGCCGCTCGGCCTGCGACCCCTCGGTGTGGTGGCCACCGGCACCGAACGCCACGTCCGCCGACTCCGCACCCGAGCAGGCCAGGTTGACCGACGTCGCGGCCAGCCCGGTGCGGTGCACGTAGGCGTGCGGCGAGCGGTGGCACCAGTTGCCGCCCTCGCCGCGGGTGCCGGGCTCGTAGTCCCCGGCGCCGTCACCGGCGGCGACGCTGTCGCCCAGCGCCACGATCGCGGTCGGCCGCGGATCGACCGCGGGTGCGGCGCCGGCCGCCGGGGCGGGCAGCGCCGCAGCGAGCACGGTGGTGAGCGCCACGACGAGGGCGGTCAGGGGGAGCGCGGGGAGCCGGCCGGATCGGGTCACCGGACCGACGCTAGGGGCCACTCCACCGCGCTGACCAGAGCGTTCGCCCCGGCTGTGGACAACTCCGGCAGCACCGCCCGGGTGGAGCACACCGGCATCACGCTGGGTCCCGGCCGGACCCGGACGGCCGCCCGATCGAGGAGCGTCCCGGGGGTGCGCCGGGGAAGTTCAGGGGCGACCCGGGGTCCGACCCCGAGGGAACGCCGCGCCGGACGCGGAGGATGGGGGTCAGGGGAATCACCGGGGACACCGGGGTTCCCCGGGTAACCGGGCAGTGGTTCGGGAACCCCGATGCAGACCGGACGAAACCGACGCCGGACGAGAACCGAGAGAAGGAGCCACCTGGTGTCAAGGCCGACGACAAGGACCCTGACCCGACCGCGCCAGGGGAGGATGATCGCGGGTGTGTGCGCCGGTCTGGCCGACCGCTTCGGCTGGAGCGTCTTCCTGGTCCGCCTGCTGTTCGTGCTGTCGATCGTGATCCCCGGCTCGCAGGTGCTGATCTACATCGTGATGTGGATCCTGATGCCCAACCGCGACTACTGATCCACCCGACCACCGCCGCTCGGCGGGGAGCGCTGCTCCGGTAGACAGACCGGATGCGCACCCTGCTGACCGGGGTCTCGGTGCTGGACCCCGGCGGTCCACCGGCACTTGAGTCCGGGGCACTGGAGACCGAGGCGGGGCGGATCACCTGGATCGGCCCGGCGGCCGCGGCGGCCGGGCGGATCGACCCGGCCACCACCGTGCTGCACCTGCCGGGGTCGGTGCTCACCCCGGCGTTCGTCGACGCCCACGTGCACGCCACGGCCACCGGCCTGCTGGTCGACGGCCTCGACCTGACCGCCGCCGGGTCGCCGGGCGAGGTGCTCGACGCCGTCGCCGCCCGCGCCCGGGCCCGTCCCGGGAGCCTGGTCTGGGGCCACGGCTGGCAGGACCAGGACTGGGCGGGGCCGCCGCCGGCGCGCACCGAGCTGGACCGCGCGGCCCGCGGAGCCCCCGTCTACCTCAGCCGCATCGACGTGCACTCCGCACTCGTCTCCAGCGCCCTGCTGGACCGCGCCCCGGCCGCGGTCGGCGCCCCCGGCTGGTCCAGCCGAGCGCTGTCCACCCAGGCCCACCACCACGCCCGCCGCGCCGCGCTCGCCGCGGTCGACGGCCCCACCCGCGACGCGGCTCAGCGGGCCTTCCTGGCCGACGCCGCGGCCCGCGGCGTCGGCACGGTGCACGAGTGCGCCGGCCCGGACATCTCCTCGGCCGCCGACCTCGCCGGCCTGCTCGCCCTGTCGGCCGGCACCGGCCCGGAGGTCGTCGGCTACTGGGGCGAGGCCGTCCGCACGGCGACCGCCGCGCGTGAACTGCTCGCCGCCACCGGCGCCCGCGGCCTGGCCGGTGACCTGTTCGTGGACGGCTCGGTCGGGTCGCGCACCGCCGCGCTGCGCGCCCCCTACACCGACGCCCCCGACAGCTCCGGTCACCGCTACCTCGAACCCGAGGCCATCGCCGACCACGTGGCCGCCTGCACCGCCGCCGGTGTCCAGGCCGGCTTCCACGTCATCGGCGACGCCGCAGCCGACGCGCTGGTGGCCGGCCTGCGCGCGGCGGCCGCCCGCACCGGCCCGACCGCCGGCCCGGCGCACCGCGTCGAGCACCTGGAGATGGTCGACGCCGGGCAGGCCCGCGAGCTGGCCGCGCTCGGCGTGGTGGCCAGCGTGCAGCCGTTGTTCGACGCCTGCTGGGGCGGCCCCGCCGGGATGTACGCCGAGCGGCTCGGCCCCGCCCGCGCCGCCCCGATGAACCCCTTCGCCCTGCTGCACGCCGCCGGGGTGACCCTCGCCCTGGGCTCCGACGCCCCGGTGACCCCGGTCGACCCGTGGGCGGCGGTGCGCGCCGCGGTCGAGCACCGCACCCCCGGCTCCGGATTGACCCCGGCAGCGGCGCTGGCCGCGCACACGGTCGGGGGTCACCGCGCCGCCGGGGAGACCTCGCCCCTGGCCGGGCGGCTCGTCCCGGGCGCTCCGGCCTCCTACGCGGTCTGGGACGGGGCCGGCCCGCTGGCCGGCCTCCCCGGCGCGCCGCGCTGCCTGCGCACCGTGCGGCACGGCCGGGTCGTGCACGACACGCTGGCGCCCCCGCGGTCCGGGTGACGGCCCCCGGGGTCGGGTGTGGCACCATTCGCGCCGTGACGGACCGTACGGCCACCGCGAGCACCGCCCCGTCGGGCCTGTGCCGGTGTCCGGGCTGCTGTCGCTGCTGTCGCAGCTGACCCCCGCCCCGTCCGCCCCGGCCGAACCACGGCCCCGCACGTCTGCGATGTCCCGTCATGCCTGCGTCCTCCGTGCCCGCGTCTTCCGTGCCCGCATCCCCGGCGCCCGCGTCCGACCTGCCCGTGCCCGACCTGCGCGGGCACACCGTCCTCGCCCTGCACGCCCACCCCGACGACGAGGCCATCTTCACCGGCATCACGCTGCGCCGGCTGGCCGACGCCGGGGCCCGCACCGTGCTGGTGCTGGCCACCGCCGGCGAGCTCGGCGAGTCCCGGGTGCCGCTGCGGCCCGGCGAGACCGTGCCCGAGCGGCGGGTCGCCGAGCTCGAGCGGGCCGCCGAGCTGCTCGGGGTGTCCCGGCTGGTGCTGCTCGGGCACCGCGACTCCGGGCCCCCCGGGGGCCCGCACGGCGCCCACCACCGCGCCCTGGCCGGCGCCGACCCGCTGCGGCTGGCCCGCCGGGTCGCCGACATCGCCGACGACGAGGGCGCCTGCGCGCTGCTGCACGACGACGAGCACGGCGTCTACGGCCACCCCGACCACCGGGCGGTGTTCCGGGTCGGCGCCACCGCCGCGGACATGCTCGGCGTCACCTCCTACGGCGTCACCGTCGACCGCGAGTACCTGCACCTGAGCCCGGGCGGGCGGCACCTGGTGCACGGCGCGGCCGCCTGGGCCGCGGTCGGCTACGGCCGGCCCACGGTGGAGATCGCCCTCGCGGTCACCGGCGACGGGCGGCACCTGGCCAGCAAGCGGGCCGCCATCACCGCGCACGCCAGCCAGATCGACGCCGCCGACGTCCCCGAGGCCGGCTTCGCCGACACCTACGGCTACGAGTGGTACCGCCGCCGCGGTGGCCCCGGCGTCCTGGACGCCCTGGGCAACGCCCACCTGTTCGCCGGGGTCTGAGCCCCGTCGCCGCCCGCCCGGCCGCGCGCACCCGATGGTCTCCGTGCCCACGTCCTGACGTCGGCGCCGCGGCCGAGAAGTGTGCGCGGTCCGTTCCTGGAGGCGGCGTGACCGCCAGGTCAGCGGCGGGAACCGGGCGAAACGGGCGGCCCACCCCGCCGTCACGGTGTGCTGACATCGGCGCCGTAGGCTCGGCCGCGTGGCCGCACCCGCTGTCGACCCGACCACCGAGCCCGCCGTGGAGCCCCCGGCCGGGCCGGGCCGTCGTGGGCTGCGGCGGTCGTTCGCCCGCTCGACGAGCGGCCGGAGCCGCTCCGCGGTGGCCTGGCTGGGCGCCCGGGTCCTCGGCTCGCTCGGCGGCGGCGTGCTGCTGTACCTCA
>JASLAP010000402.1 GCA_030147065.1 Pseudonocardia sp.
TCCGCCGCCCGGCGCCGTGGCTCGCCGACCGGTACGCGGCGTCGTTCTCCTTGCCGCGCACGATGTAGGAGCCGGTGCCCATGGAGCCGGGGATGATCCCGGCCCGGCCGCCCGCGGTGGAGATCGCGCCCTTGCGGGTGACGATCAGGTCGAGGCCGTCGTAGGTCTCCTCGGACACATAGTTGTGGTGGCACGAGGTCTCCTCGCCGAACTCCACCGGCCGGCCCAGCGCCTTGACCACGGCGGCCTTCACCAGCTCCATCATCACCCGCCGGTTGAGCCGCGCGTACTCCTGCGCCCAGTACAGGTCGTTGCGGTAGGCGGTCATCTCCGGGGTGCCGGCCAGGAACACCGCGAGGTCCCGGTCGGGCAGGTCGGCGTTGTGCGGCAGCTCCTTGGCCGCGGCCATGTGCACGTCGGCGAGCACCTTGCCGACGTTGCGCGAGCCCGAGTGCAGCATCAGCCACACCCGGTCGTCGGCGTCCAGGCACATCTCGGCGAAGTGGTTGCCGGTGCCGAGCGTGCCCAGCTGCTGGTGGGCCCGGGTGCGCAGCTTGTCCGCGGTGGTCCAGGACGCCTTGTCGACCGCGTCCAGCGCGTCGAACCGGGCCCAGAAACCGGCCCAGTCGGTCTCGCCCGCCATCCCGATCCGGCGCAGGTCGGCGCCGTGCCGGTGCAGGCCGCGCCCGACCGGGAGGTCCCGCTCGACCTGCGCCCGCACCCGGGCCAGCGAGTCGGGCAGGTCGGACGCGGTCAGCCCGGTGCGCACCGCGCTCATCCCGCAGCCCAGGTCGACCCCGACCGCGCCCGGCGACACCGCGTCCCGCATCGCGATCACCGACCCGACGGTGGCGCCGTAGCCCTGGTGGCAGTCCGGCATCACCGCGACGCCGTGGGTCCACGGCAGGTCCGCGCAGTTGCGCAGCTGGCGCAGCGCGCCCGGCTCGGTCTCCTCGGGGTCCAGCCACATGCGGATCGGCGCGGCGGAGTCGGTCAGGGTGGTGTGCACGGCGCCTCCTTCGGCGTTCCCGGCGATCGATCGGGTCGGCACCGATTGTGATCGGCCGGGGGGCGCCCGTCGCCCGCATTCCGATGCGCCGGGGGTCACTGGCCGGCCGAACAGGTACGGCTGACGCTCGGCCCGGTCGCCGGCGACCCGGCGCCTCCCCCACGGCCCGATCCGGTGTCGCGAGCCGCACCCGACGGCCGTCCGGAGCCGCCGTCCGCCTCGAACGGCCGGTCAGCCGACCGGGGCGTGCCGCAGCAGGAAGCCCCGCACCACGTTCTGCGCCGCCCCGGCCCCCGGGGACAGCCAGAACCCGAGGTGGTCGTCGTCGGCCATCCAGTAGCGCTCGGCCCCGGGGATGCGCGCGGCGGCGTACTCGCCGTCCGCGAACGGCACGTCGCCGTCCAGGGTGCCGTGCACGACCAGGGTCGGCGCGGTGATCCGGCCCAGCGGCAGCAGCCGGTCGAGGCGGACCTGCTCGGCGTCGTTCGCGGTGCCGGGCATCCGGTCCTGGTACGGGAACGTGGTGGCCAGCATGGCCGCGAAGAACATCCGGACGTCCGGGGTGTCCAGGATGTGCGCGGTGCGGGCGGTCCGCTGCTCCTCGGTGAACGTGCTGGTCTCGCCGAGGGTGCCGGACACCACCGGGCGCAGGGACGCCAGCGCGGTCAGCCGCACCAGCTTCCAGCCCACGGTGTTCATGAACGCCGTCCGCACCGGCGACCCGCCACCCCCGCCACCCGGCCTGGGCCGGCTCGTCCCACCCACCGACACCAGCCCCCACACCCGGTCCGGGTGCCGCGCCGCGAACGCGTACGCCACCGGCGCGCCGGCCGACGCCGCGAAGACCGCCACCCGGTCGATCCCGAGCTCGTCGAGCAGCGCGGCCAGCAGATCGGCCTGCGCCTCCACGGTCCGGCCGTTGTCCAGCGGGGTGCCGGGGTAACCGGGGCGGGACGGGCTGAGCACCCGGAACCGGTCGGCGCGCAGCCAGTCGGCGAACAGCCGGCCCTGGTCGGCCCCGCCCAGCCCGGCGTGCACCGACAGCACCACCGGCCCGTCCGTGCCGGCCAGGTCGTACTCGACCGGGCCCAGCGGCGTGTCGGCCGTGCGCAGGTCGAGCCGGACCCCGGGGAGCAGCTCGCGGCGCGGGTCGGTGTCGATCCCGCCGTCCCAGACCAGCAGCGCGGCGGCGGTGAACAGTGGCAGTCCCACCACCACCGCCAGTGCGACCAGCAGGAACCTGCGGACGCGGCCGGGCGGATGGGAGGCGTCCGCCCCGGGCCGGGCCCGGGCGGCGGCGGGCCGGCTCACGACGCCGGTCGGGCCGCGGCGGGTTCCGGGCTGCCGGCCACCGCACGGACCTGCCCGACGGCCACGACGAGCAGCACGAACGCGGCGATCGAGGTGGCCACCCGGACGTCGTTCAGCGCCCCCCAGACCTGCAGCCGCTGCTGGTAGTCGACCGCCAGGTCGCCCGCGGCCCAGGCGCGCATCTCGCCGTTGATCGGCACGTTGCCGAACCGGGTGACCAGGAACGTGACCGCGGTGAGCCCGGCCGATCCCACGGCCCACCGCCGCACCCGGCCCCGGCCGGCGACGACCAGCCAGACCGCGGCGCCCAGGGCCACCGCCATCAGCGCCTGCATGACGACCCCGTTGTGGTTCATCAGCTCGGTGCGGAACGTCAGGTGCACGTCGAGCGGAACGGCGGCGAACGCGGGCACGACGTTCGCCCAGCCGTAGAACATCGATCCGGCGAGCAGGCCCGCGGCCAGCAGCGCGACCCCCGCCGCGGTCCGGGCGTTCGGTGATCCATCCATGCGGCCAGGCTGGCCGCCGCCGCTCACAAACCGCACACACGCCGCTCGGGGCGGCTGGCAGAGTGCAGGGCGTGCAGGTGGGCATCCTCGGGCCGCTCGAGGTGCGGGTCGGTGGGGCGGCCGTCCCGGTCGGCGGGGCCCGGCTGCGCGCCCTGCTGGTCCGGCTGGTGCTCGACGTCGGGCGCACCGTCCCGGCCGGCGCGCTGGCCGACGCGGTCTGGCCCGCCCGGGCGGGCACCCGGCACGCCCTGCACTCGCTGATGACGCGACTGCGCAGGGCCCTGCCCGACGGCGCGGTGTGCTCCGCGGGTGGCGGCTACCGGCTCGACCTACCGCCGGAGGCGGTCGACGCGGTCCGGTTCGAGCGGCTCGCCCGGGCCGGCCGGGACGCGCTGCACGCCGGCCGGGTGGACGCGGCGGGCCGGCACCTGGCCGCGGCGCTGGACCTGTGGCGCGGCGACGCCCTGGCCGACGTGGCGGACGCCCCGTTCGCGGCCGCCGCCGCGACCCGCCTCGACGACCTGCGGCTGACCGCCCGCGAGGACCGCGCGGAGGCCGGGCTCCTCGCCGGGGCCGACCCGGCCCGCCTGGTCGCCGAGCTGTCCGCGCTCACCGCCGCGCACCCGGCGCGGGAGCGGGCGCACGCCCTGCTGCTGCGCGCCCTGCACACCGACGGGCGCACCGCCCAGGCCCTCGACCACTACGCGCGGGTCCGGGCCGCACTGGCCGACCAGCTCGGCGCGCAGCTCCGCGGACGGGTCGGCGCCGAGC
>JASLAP010000433.1 GCA_030147065.1 Pseudonocardia sp.
CTGCGCACCGAGCCGCTGGGTCACCGCGCGCGCCAGCGTGGCCACGTCCGTGCCCGGCTCCGGGGTCACGGCGCCTTCGAGGACCAGGGCCGCGAGCCCGTGCACCAGCGACCACGCGGCGAGCGCGGTGACGTCCCGGTCCCGCGCGGTGCCGGACTCGAAGCGCTCGACCCCCGCCCGCAGCTGCGCCCCGGCCCGCTCCATCGCGGCCACCAGGTCGGCGTCGTCACCTCGCGCGAGACCCGGCGCCCGCATCACGGCGAAGTGGGCGGGGTGGGACGTGGCGAACAGCACGTAACCGACGCCGAGCTCGGCGAAGCCCCGATCTTGGGCGGCCGCGTCCCGCAGCGCGTCGGCCAGCAGTGACCACCCCTCCACGGCGAGCGCGGTGAGCAGCCCGGCCTTGTCGCGGAAGTGGTGGGTCGGCGCGGCGTGGGAGACGCCTGCGCGGCGGGCGACGTCGCGCAGGCTCACGGCGGCGGGCCCGTGCTCGTGGATCGCCTCGAGCGCGGTGTCGAGCAGGGCGCGCCGCAGGTCGCCGTGGTGGTAGGGCACGCCGACAGGCTATCGCGGGTCTTGGCATTGACAAGATGCGAGACGGTCCAACGCCTGAGGTACGTGGGAAGAGGCCGACGCCGACCGTCCGCCGCCGCTGATCGACCTACCGCCGCCCGCCGCGGAGCTCCACCAGCTGCTCCAGCAGCGCGCCGATGTCGGGCGGCCCGTCCACCCGGTGCTCCGCGGCCGTGTCACCCGGCCCGACCTTCACCCCCACGTCGCCGTCCCGCAGGCGGGCGAACGCGGTCTCGTCGGTGACGTCGTCGCCGCTGAACAGCACCGCGTCGGCGGCCACCCGTTCGCGCAGGACGTCGAGCGCGGCGCCCTTGTCCATCCGCACGACCGAGAGGTCGAGCACCGCCTTGCCGGGGGTGGCCTCGACGCCCTCGCGGGCGGCCGGACCGCGCCGGACGGCGTCCAGGACGCGTGCGCCCACCTCGGCGGGCGCGTTGCGGACATGGACGGCCACTCCTGCGGGCTTCTTCTCCAGTACGACGCCCGGCTCGCCGTCGACGAGCCCACGCAGTTCGGCGGTGAGCCCCTCGAGCCGCGTGCGCTGCGCGTCGTCGAGCAACGAGGCGCCGTCGCCGTCGTCGAACTCGCTGCCGTGGCTGCCGATCAGCCGGATGGGGCTGCCGAACCCGGAGACGGTGGCCAGGTCGGACAGCCCGCGTCCGGACAGCAGTGCCACGGTGGTGTCGGGGAGGGCGGCCAGCGCCTCCAGCGCGGTCGCCGTGGTCGGGAGCGGCCGGGCGTCCGACGGCACGTCGACGATCGGGGCGAGCACGCCGTCGAAGTCGAGCGCCACGAGCAGGTGGGGGACGCCGGCGAGGGTGCGCACGGCGCCGTCGAGATCCGTCACGAGCCCGACCCCTCGGCCGGCGGGAGCCCCAGCGCGTCGAGGAACGAGCGGGCCCAGCGGTCGACGTCGTGGCCCAGCACCTGACGCCGCAGCGCCTTCATCCGGCGCCGGCCCTCCTCGGGGGAGATCGTGAGCGCGGCGTGCAGCGCGTTCTTGACGCCGTCGATGTCGTGCGGGTTCACCAGCAGCGCGTCCTTGAGCTCGAGAGCGGCACCGGCGAACTCCGACAGGACGAGCGCGCCGCCGTCGTCGTGCCGACAGGCCACGTACTCCTTGGCGACGAGGTTCATGCCGTCGCGCAGCGGCGTGACGAGCATGACGTCGGCCGCGACGAAGAACGCGACGAGCTCGTCCCGGGGCAGCGACTGGTGCAGGTAGTGCACGACGGGGTGCCCGACGCGGGAGTACTCCCCGTTGATGTGCCCGACTGCCTGTTCGATGTCGTTGCGCATCTTCTGGTAGTGGTCGACGCGCTCCCTGCTGGGCGTGGCGAGCTGGATCATCACGGTGTCCTCGGCGTCGATCCGGTCCTCGACGAGCAGCTCCTCGAAGGCGCGCAGCCGGACGTCGATGCCCTTGGTGTAGTCGAGCCGGTCGACGCCGAGCACGACGCGTTTCGGATCGCCAAGGTCGGCGCGGATCTGCTTGGCGCGTTCGAGCACCTCGGGCGTGCGGGACAGGCGGTCCAGGTTGGCCGAGTCGATCGAGATGGGGAACGCCCCGAGCTTGACGCTGCGGCCGTCCATGACCACCTCGGTGCGGCCATGGCCGGGGCTGGCGCCCGCGATCCGGGTGGCGAGCCAGCGGAAGTTGCGCGCGCCGCCTGCGGTGTGGAAGCCGACGAGATCCGCGCCGAGCAGCCCTTCCACGATCCGGGTGCGCCACGGCAGCTGCATGAACAGCTCGGTGGGCGGGAACGGGATGTGCAGGAAGAACCCGATGCGCAGGTCGGGCCGCAGCTCGCGGAGCGCGGCCGGGAGCAGCTGCAGCTGGTAGTCCTGCACCCAGACGGTGGCGTTCTCCGCGGCGACGTCCGCCACCACCTCGGCGAAGCGCTGGTTGACCCGGACGTAGGTCTGCCACCAGTGGCGGTGGAAGGCAGGCGGCGCGACCACGTCGTGGTACAGCGGCCAGAGCGTGCCGTTCGAGAAGCCCTCGTAGTACTCCTCGACCTCCTGCGCGGACAGCTCGACCGGGTGCAGCTGCAGGCCGTCCTCGACCAGCGGCTCGACCTCCGCGTCGGGCAGTCCGGGCCAGCCCACCCAGGCGCCGTCGCGGCTGCGCAGCATCGGCTCCAGTGCGGTGACCAGGCCGCCGGGGCTGCGCTTCCAGCGCTGCGAGCCGTCGGGCAGCTTCTCCAGGTCGACCGGCAGCCGGTTGGCCACGACGACGAACTCGGCGTCGGAGAGCTCGCTGGTACCGCTGGACATGGTCCTCCTCGGTGGCTTTGCGCCGACCCTACTGTCGGTCGGCGTCGGACGCGGATTCTGCGGCCGGTTCACCGACGCCGCTGCGGGAGGCCCGGGGCCGGGTGAGGAAGTCGCCCAGCGTGACCCCGGCGGCGAGCGCGAGGCCGATGCCCAGTGCCAGGGTCACCGTGACCAGGCCCTCGGCCACGCCCTCCACCGCCAGTTGGTAGAAGCCCCGGTAGGCCGTGTGGCCCGGCAGCAGCGGCGTGATCCCGGCCAGCGTGACGACCAGCGGCCCGACGCCGCCGCGGCGGCGCAGCAGCCCGGTGGCCGCCCCGACCACGACCGCGGCGATCCCGGTCGCCGCGACCGGCCCGAACGCCGGGACCTGGGCGGCCAGCCCGTAGGTGGCCCACCCGGCGGCGCCGGCGAGGCCGGCGACCAGCACCGAGCGCAGCGGCGCGTACCCGGCCAACGCGAACGCCGCCGTCGCGGAGCCGGCCGCGAGCACGGCCAGCCAGTACCGGCCCAGGTCGACGGCCAGCGGCTCGGCCACCTCCAGCGTCAGCCCGAGCGCGAACCCGACCTTGAGCGCCAGCACCACCCCGGTCAGCAGCCCGGCCGACAGCAACAGGATCTCCGCCGCCCGCCCCGCGGCCGTGACGTAGTAGTTGGAGATCGCGTCCTGCACGGTGCCGACGACCGACAGCCCGGACAGCAGCACGATGATGCTCGCCGCCACCACCAGCGACGGTTGGGTGCCCGGCGGGAACGCCCCGGCCGCGAACAGCGCCAACGTCGAGCCGGTGGCCAGCAGCCCGCCGGTGACCTGCTGGAAGAACGCCGGCAGGCCCCACCGGGTGAGCACCCGGCCGGTCCGGTCGATCAGCGCGGTGACCACGAACGCGACCAGTGCGGTCAACGGTCCCGCCCCGAGCAGCACCGCGATCGACGCGGCCAGCCCGCCCCAGCCCGCGGTGGCCACCCACCGCGGGTACGGGTGCCGCGCCCGCACGGCGGAGTCCAGCGCGATCGACGCCGCCTTCACCCCGATCCGCCCGCGCTCGATCCGCTCGACGATCCGGGCCAGGTGGGCCAGCCGGGTGAGGTCCAGCGCCCGGTACCGGATCAGCCGCATCGTCGTCACCGGGGTGGCGGCGTTGCCGCGGTGGCAGCACATGGTGATCGAGGTGAAGGTGATGTCCACGTCCACGCTGGACAACCCGGAGGCCGAGGCGATCCGCAGCATCGTCCCGGTCGTCTCGTCCGCGCTCTCCCCGCTGGCCAGCAGCACCTCGCCGACCTGCATGCACAGGTCGAGGACCTGCAGGACGTGGACGTCCGAGGGCACCTCGGGCCCGTTCGGCCGCAGCAGCGGCGTGGTCGGGGGTCCGGCGTGCAGCAGGCCGTGCGCCTCCCGGCGCAGCGCCGTGCGCACCCGCCTGGTCAGCCGTCCGTCCCGGTTCACGTGCGGCACCGGTACCTGAGGATCGAACGGCGCATGCCGCCAGGGTAGAGGTGGGGCGGGGGCGCTCCGGTCGACGCCGGTCTCATCGATCGGATTGTCCTGGGGCCGCGCGCAACTGCCTGCAGCTGCCTGGCCGCCATCGACGCCCTGCTCGCGCCGAGCGGCCAGTCGCGCGGGGACGGACGATGTTCTGGAGGGCCTGGGCGCGCGGGGTCGGGCAGTTCCATCTCCGCCGGCAAGTCCGGATCGCCCTACCGCTGGATCGCCGTCGCCGCCAGGAGGATGGCGCTACTGCCTGCCAGTGGACGTGGGCACGCGGGAGGGAGTGAGTCAGTGCCGGTGGTGCAGTTCGTCGGATCGTCCCTGCGGTGGCGGTTGGCCGCCGCCCTCGGGTTCGGGACGCTCGTGCTCACCGGTGCTCTGGCCGCGGCCACCTGGAGCCTGGTGTCGGACTTCATGGTCGAGCAGCAGGAGCAGATCTCGGTGCGGCGGGCGTCGGTGAACAGCCACGTCGTCGAGCAGGCCCTGGAATCGGACCCGGAGGGCGTCGGGGACATCCTGGTCGGGATGACCGCGGACCCCGAGCGCAGCGTGCTGTTCGACGGTCCCGACGGGTGGAGTATCAGCGGACGGCAGGTCGACCCGGATTCCCTCACCACTCGGTCGCTGGAGGCCGCGCGATCCGAGGAACCGGTGCTCGGGTACGTAGAGGCCGGGGGCGTCGCGGTGCTCGCCGTCGCTGTGCGGGTCGACGGACGGCTCTACATCGAGCTGTTCCCGCTGTCGCAGTTGCACCTGACGCTCCGCTTCCTCGGCGTGGTCCTGCTGGCCGGCGTGGTGACGAGCGTCGCGCTGGCGGTGGCCCTCGGGTTCTGGGCGAGCCGTCGAGCCCTGCGCCCGTTGACGGAGCTGACCGCGACCGCGTCCCGGGTGGCCGGCGGGGACCTGCGGGCGCGCCTGCCCGATCAGCGTGACTCCGATCTGGCGGCGCTGGCTCGGACGTTCAACCGGACCGCGGACGCGCTGGAGGCGCGCGTGTGGCGGGACGCGCGCTTCGCCAGCGAGGTGAGCCATGAGTTGCGATCGCCGCTGACCACGATGACGAGCACCGCGGCGGTCCTGCGCCGCCGACGCCCGGAGTTCGACCGCGCCGCCGCAAGCGCACTCGACCTGCTGTTGACCGAGGTCGACCGCTTCCACCGGATGGTCATCGATCTGCTGGAGATCTCCAGCAACGACCAGCGCAGCGACAGCGACCCGGACAGCGTCGAGATCGTCGACCTGGCGACGTTGGTGGTCAAGGTCGTCGAGGCCCGTCCCGGTGCCGGTCCCCGGCTCGTGCTGCCCGACACCCCGCCGCTGGTGGCCGGAGATCGGCGGCGGCTCGACCGGATGGTCTCCAACCTGCTCGACAACGCCGACGAGTACGCCGGCGGTGCGGTGTCGCTCTCCCTGCGGGTCCGCGGGGACACGATCCGGATCGAGGTCGACGACGACGGGCCCGGTGTGCCGGAGGGCCTGCGGGAGCGCATCTTCGAGCGGTTCGCCCGCGGCGGCGGATCGGGCCGGCGTGGAACCGGTACGGGGACCGGCCTGGGACTGGCCCTGGTCGCCCAGCACGCCGCATGGCACGGCGGCGCCGCGCACGTCGAGAATCGACCGGGTGGAGGCGCCCGGTTCGTGATCGAGCTGCCCGCGGCACCATCCTGAGCTCCAGAAGACAGCCCTGGGGGCATGAGGCAACCTCGGTGATCAATGGCTCGCAAGGCGATGGCCCCAGCGTGCACGACCCCCACCCGCGCCACCTCGGCCCGCTGGCCGCCCTGCCCTGTTCTCGGGACCCGGCGTGACGGTGGGCTACGCTTCAGGCCGAGCGCCGAGGCGAGCCCGGTGCTCCGGAAGCGCTGCACGGGCCGCGGAAATGATGTTGTTCTACGCATCTACCCAGGTCAGCAGCCAAGTTCTGTGCCGGTGTAGCTCAGTGGTAGAGCAACCGCCTTGTAAGCGGTAGGTCGTCGGTTCGATCCCGACCTCCGGCTCCGCGTCTGACCAGCGACAACACGATTCGCCTGATCGCTAGCGATCGTCGCGTGGCACGAGATGTGGCACGAGCCGCGCTACCCTCGCGCCATGGTGGGACGTCCGGGGACCGGCGGGGCCCGCGCGCGGGGCAACATCGAGACGCTGGCGAGCGGCGCCCTGCGGGTGCGCGTGTACGCCGGCGTCGACCCCGTGACGAAGAAGCGGCACAACCTGATCGCCACCGTGCCGGCCGGCCCCAAGGCACGGCGCGAGGCCGAGCGGATCCGCGACCGGTTCCTGCACGAGCTGGCCGAGAAGCGGAGCCCACGGACGTCCGC
>JASLAP010000455.1 GCA_030147065.1 Pseudonocardia sp.
CCAGCACGTCGTGCAGCTCGGTGGCGTCCGGGCACTCCCAGAGGCCGATCCAGCCGTTGCGGCCGGGCACCCGCCACAGCCGCTTCAGCACGCCCGCGGCCCGCAGCTCCTCGGCCCGGGCCCGCTCGCCCGCGCGGAGCCGGTCGCGCTCCGCGGCCGGGGTGTCGGCGGGCAGCCGGTTCTCGGCGCGCACCAGGAACTCCATCGTGGTCTCCTCGGGTAGGGGTCGGGTCACCAGCGGTGCCGGTCGGCGTCGAGTTGTTGCAGGGCCTCGACCACGCTGAGCAGGTGGGCCCGCATGGTCCGCTCGGCGACGTCGGGGTCGCCCGCGCAGACGGTCTCGATCACGTCGAGGTGCTCGCGCAGCCCGACGGCGGGCCGGCCGGGCAGCAGCGCGACGGTGTAGTGGTAGCGGACGCTCTGGGTGCGCAGCCGGTCCAGCAGCACCCCGGCGGTGCCGTGCCGGGAGATGTCCCGGACGGCGCGGTGGACCTGCTGGTTGATCCGCGTGTAGGCCATCACGTCGCCGTGCGCGACCGCCGCGGTGAGCTCCGCCCCCAGCTCGCGCAGCCGGGTGCGGTCGTCGGCGGTGGCCCGGGTCGCGGCCTTGGCCGCGCACAGCCCCTCCACGGCGGCCCGCGCCTCGGTGATCTCCACTGCCTCGGCCAGCGAGATCGGCCGGACCCGGGCGCCCCGGTTGCGCTCGCGCTCGACGACGCCCTCGCTCTCCAGCTGGGCGAGCGCGGTGCGCACGGCGCCGCGGGAGGCCCGGTACAGCGTCACCAGGTCGGCCTCGGGCAACCGCTGGCCGGGGGCGTAGCCGCCGGTCATGATCCCCTCGCGGACCGCGCTCACCACCTCGGCGACCTGCTCGCCCGCCGTCGGCTCGGCGGCGCCCCGGTCAGCGGACATCGTTCCCTCCCCAGGTGATCGGGGGCAGCCTACCTGGTCGCAATATTGTTAACAATCTGGTTGCCACTGTGCCGCGGGCTGGTTAGGGTCGCTCCCATCGCCGGTCGGGATGTCGAGGAGGACTCCGTGGAGCAGCAGGTCGTCCCCGCGACGCAGGGGTCCGGCGCGCTGGGCGGGCCCGTCGTGGTCCGCTCGGACCTGGCCCCGGACCCGGCCGCGGTGACCGAGCTCGCCGAGCAGGGCGTGGCCACCGTGCACGAGGCCCAGGGCCGTCGGGGCCTGCTCGGCCCGCAGGTCGTGCCCCGCCAGCAGGGCGCCGCGATCGCCGGCCGCGCGGTCACCGTGCTCTCCCACCCGGGCGACAACCTCATGATCCACGCCGCGGTCGAGCAGTGCCGTCCCGGCGACGTGCTGGTGGTGTCGACGACCTCGGAGTCCACCGACGGGATGTTCGGCGACCTGCTCGCGGTCTCGCTGCGCAGTCGCGGGGTGCTCGGCCTGGTCACCGCGGCCGGGGTGCGCGACGTCGCCGAGCTGCGCCGGATCGGCTTCCCGGTGTGGTCGCGCGCGGTCAGCGCGCAGGGCACGGTCAAGGCCACCCCGGGCTCGGTGAACGTGCCGGTCGTGGTGGCCGGGGCGCTGGTCGAGGCCGGCGACGTGGTCGTCGCCGACGACGACGGCGTGGTGGTGGTGCGGCGCGCCGAGGCCGTCGCCGTCGCCGCGGCCGGCGCCCGCCGGATCGCCGGCGAGGCCGACAAGCGCGCCCGGCTCGCCGCCGGCGAGCTCGGTCTGGACATGTACGGCCTGCGGGCCGAGCTGGACCGCCTCGGCGTCCGCTACGTCGACCGGGAGAACTCCTGATGCCGTTCGATCCCTCGGCGGCCAACGCCGCACTGGCCGCGGCCGGACTGGTCGCCATCGACATGCACACCCACGTGCACTTCTCCACCCGCACCGGGCAGTCCGCCGAGGGCCGGGCGCGGATGGCGGAGATGAAGGAGCACTTCCGCTCCGACGTGCTCGGCATGGACCTGACCGGGCTGGCCGCGTTCTACCGGGAGCGCCGGATGGCCGCGGTCGCGTTCACCATCGACACCCTCGGCGAGACCTCCGAGCACGCCCCGACCAACGAGGAGATCGGCGAGATCGCCGCCGAGCACCGCGACGCGATCATCCCGTTCGGCAGCGTGCACCCGCTGCGCGGCAAGGGCGGGGCGAAGATCGCCCGGCGGCTGATCGAGGACCACGGCATGCGGGGGTTCAAGTTCCACCCCAGCGTGCAGGAGTTCTACCCCGACGACCGCACCGCCTACCCGATCTACGAGGTGCTGGCCGAGTACGGCGTGCCGGCGCTGTTCCACACCGGGCAGAACGGCGTCGGGTCCGGGACGAAGGGCGGCGGCGGGATCCGGCTCAAGTACTCCGACCCGCTGCGCCTCGACGACGTCGCGGTCGACTTCCCGGACATGCCGATCGTGATGGCGCACCCGTCGTTCCCCTGGCAGGACATCGCGCTGGCGGTGGCCGTGCACAAGGAGCAGGTGCACATCGACCTGTCGGGCTGGTCGCCGAAGTACTTCCCGGCCCAGCTCGTCCAGTACGCCAACACGCTGCTGAAGAAGAAGGTCCTGTTCGGCACCGACTTCCCGCTGTTCACCCCGGAGCGCTGGACGGCCGACCTGGACAAGACCGAGATCCGCGACGCGGTGAAGCCGGGCATCATGCTGCACAACGCGGCCCGGCTGTTCGGCATCGACCTGCCCGACGTGGGCGCCCCGCGATGACCGGGCGGCAGCCGGAGAACTTCGCCTCGCAGTTCGAGCTGATCGCCGACCTGGCCCCGGACCGCCTCGCCGCAGCGGCCGGTGACCGCGAGCTGACCTTCGCGCAGTTCGACGAGGCGGCCGAACCGGTCGCCGGCCCGGATCCCGGCCGCGGCCAGGTACCCGGCCAGCCGGTCGGCGGCCTCGTCGAACTGCGCGTAGGTCAGCTCGCGGTCGCCGGCCGCGAC
>JASLAP010000504.1 GCA_030147065.1 Pseudonocardia sp.
TGGCAGTGCACCTGCACCAGCGCCCGCTGCCCGGGCGCGACCACGGCGTCGTGCAGCTCGTCGACGTGGCCGGCGAGCAGCTCGGCGAACGTCCGGACCCGGTCGGGCAGGATCTGCGCCAGCGGCTCGTCGGGCAGCAGCTCGGCGGCGTCCGAGCGCAGCGCCGCCGTGCAGGACGGCTCCAGCCCGACCACCGGCACGCCCGCGACCAGCCACGGCTCGATCGCCCGCAGGCTGCGCCGCAGCACCCGCCGGGCGGCGTCGACCTGCCCGGTGGAGGTCCAGGTCAGCCCGCAGCAGACGGTCCGGGGCGGCAGCTCGACGGTGTAGCCGAGCCGCTCCAGCACCGCGACGGCGTCCGCGGCGATCCCGGGGTCGAAGTGGTTGGTGAAGGTGTCCGGCCACAGCAGCACCCTCCCCCGCCCCGGCTCGCTCCCCGCCCCCCGGGAGTTCAGGAAAGCCACCTTCCGGAACGCTGCGGGCAGGAAGGTGGCTTTCCTGAACCTGGCGGGCCGGAGGCGGCGGCGGGCGGCGCCGGTGAAGGGGGTGCGGGCGATCGGGGGGATGGGGCGGCGGGGGTCGATGCCGCCCAGGCGCTTGGCGATCCCGGCCAGCGGACCGCGGGCGGCGGCGTTGAGGGCGTCGACGCCCCGGGCGGGCAGCCGCCCGACCAGCCCCAGCCAGCGCGGCAGGGCACCCATCGAGTAGTGCGCCGCGGGCCGCACCTTCCCGCGGTAGCGCTGGGCCAGGAACTCGGTCTTGTAGGCGGCCATGTCCACCCCGACCGGGCAGTCCCGCTTGCAGCCCTTGCAGGACAGGCACAGGTCCAGCGCCTCGGCGACCTCCGGCGACTGCCAGCCGCCCCCGATCACGTCCCCCGAGGCCATCTCGAACAGCAGCCGGGCCCGCCCGCGGGTGGAGTGCATCTCCTCGCCGGTCGCCCGGTAGCTGGGGCACATCACCCCGCCGTGGTCGGTGATGCACTTGCCCACGCCCAGGCAGCGCCGGGTGGCCCGGGTGAACGACCCGCGGTCGTGGGCGAAGGCCAGCTCGGGTTCGTCGCGCAGGGTCGGCATGCCGACGAACACCCGCAGGTCCTCGTCCAGCTTCGCCGGGCGGACGACGCGGTCGGGGTTCATCCGGTCGTCGGGGTCCCAGACCGCCTTGAACTCCTCGAACGCCCGGATGATCGCCGGCGGGTACATCCGGGGCAGCAGCTCGGCGCGGGCCGAGCCGTCGCCGTGCTCGCCGGACAGCGAGCCGCCGTGCGCGACGGCCAGGTCGGCGGCGTCCTCCATGAACGCCCGGAACCCGGCCACGCCGCGCTCGGTGAGCAGGTCGAAGTCGATCCGGACGTGCAGGCAGCCGTCGCCGAAGTGGCCGTAGTAGGCCCCGCGCCTGCGGTGGCGGGTCAGCAGCGCGTCGAACTCGCGCAGGTAGGCGCCGAACCGCTCGGGCGGCACCGCGGCGTCCTCCCAGCCCGGCCAGGCCTCGCCGCCGTCCGGGGACCGGGTGAGGATGCCGGCGCCGTCCTCGCGGATCCGCCACAGCGCCTTCATCTGCGCCGGGTCGCCGACCACGACGCTGGTCGCGCCGGAGCCGGCCATCGCCGCGACGACGGTCCGCGCGGCGGCCTCGGCCTCCAGCCGGGTCTCCCCGCCGGTCTCCACGTACAGCCAGCCGCCGCCCTCGGGCAGGTACCGCGACGCCGTCTCGTTCGGGTGCGCCGCGCGCAGGGCCGCGATCAGCCCGGCGTCCATCCCCTCGATGGTCAGCGGGCCCAGCTCGCGCACGGCCACCACGTGGTCGGCGGCCAGGTAGGCGTCCGGGAAGCCGAGCACGGCCAGCGCCCTGGCCGGTGGCGACTCGACCAGCCGGACGGTCGCGGCGAGCAGCGTGGCGCAGGTGCCCTCGGTGCCGACCATCGCCTTGGCCAGGTCGAACCCGTTCTCCGGGAGCAGCTGGTCGAGGTTGTAGCCCGACACCCGCCGGGTCAGGTCGGGGAACGCGGTGCGGACGGTGTCGCCGTAGTGCCGCCCGAGCGCGCGCAGGGCGTCCGGGATGCGGCCGTGGGCCTCGCCGCGACCGAGGCTCAGCCGCTCGCCGCGGTAGGTCAGCACGTCCAGGGCGTGCACGTTGTCGACCGTCTTGCCCCAGGCCACCGAGTGCGAGCCGCAGGCGTTGTTGCCGATCATCCCGCCGAGCGTGCAGCGGTTGTGGGTCGACGGGTCGGGCCCGAAGGTCAGCCCGTGCGGCGCGGCGGCGGCGCGCAGCTCGTCGAGCACCAGGCCGGGCTGGACGCGGGCGGTGCGGGCGTCCGGGTCGATCTCCAGAACCCTGTTCAGGTGCCGGGTGAAGTCCAGCAGGACCGCGGTGTTGACGGCCTGCCCGGCGATCGAGGTGCCGGCGCCGCGCGGCAGCAGCGGGACGTCGTGGGCGTGGCAGACCGCGACCGCGGCGGCCACGTCCTCCTCGTCGACCGGGGCGACGACGCCGATCGGCACCCGCCGGTAGTTCGACGCGTCCGCGGCGTACATCGCCCGGGTCGCGGTGTCGAAGCGGACCCGCCCGCGCACCGCCGCGGCCAGGTCCCGCTCCAGGCCGGTGGATCCGCCGCTCAGGTCGTGCCCCCCGCGGGCTTCGTCCCGGTCTCCGGCTTCGGCGCCGCGGGCTTCTCCGCCGCGCCGTGGCCGTGGCCGTGCCCGTGCCCGTGCCCGTGCCCATGACCGTGGCCCGCCGATCCCCCGACGACCGGGTCACCGGCCCGCAGCGGCGCGCCGTGGTACCGGCCCTCGTGGGCGATGATCGGGCGCTGGTCGCCGGCCAGCTCGGGGTGCTTGGCCTCGAGCCGCTGCCGGCGGTCCCACTGCCGGCGCAGCCCGGTGGTGTACTCCCGGTCGCCGGCGTAGGTGCCCCGCCAGGTCTGCGGCATCTGCTCCTTGCTCAGCCCGGCGTCGGCCTGCCCGCCCAGGCTGAACCCGGCCGGCACCTTCCGGGTCGCGCCCCCGCACTCCGGACACCCCGGCGCCTCGGCGTCGAACCCGGCGAGCTGCTCGAACCGCAGCCCGCACTCGCAGCGGTACACGTAGATCGGCATGAGACCCCTCCGGGGTCGTGAGTGGGTTTCATGCCTACAGGCATGAAACCCACCCACGACCGGGTTTCACCAGTTCTCGACGGACCTGGTGAGGATGGCGGCGATGTCGTCCTCGGTGGGCGTCTTCGGGCAGGTGGCCAGCAGGCGCTGCTGCTTCATCGTGCCCGGGACGAGGTCGGGCACGTCGGCCTCGGTGTAGCCGACGCCGCCGATCCCGTTCGGGATGCCGATGTCGCGCATCAGCGACACCAGCACCGACGGCAACTGCTCGCGGGCGTCGTTGTGCTTGTCCGCGCGCGGGTCCATCAGCTCGGCGGCCCGCAGGTGCCGCTCCGGCGCGCTCTCGAAGGAGAACCGGAACGCCTCCGGCGCGGTCAGCGACACCGACTGCCCGTGCGGGACCATCGGCTCGTCCTGCGGGTAGCCGGCCGGCCGGTAGTCCTTGACCATCCCGGCGATCGGGTAGGCGTTGGCGTGCGGGATGTGCACCCCGGAGTTGCCGAAGCCCATCCCGGCGAACGTCGCGGCCATCATCATGTTCGACCG
>JASLAP010000534.1 GCA_030147065.1 Pseudonocardia sp.
CAGAAGGTGATCGCCACCGCGTTCGCCGACCTGGGCTTCGACGTCGACGTGGGCCCGCTGTTCCAGACCCCGGCCGAGGTGGCCCGCCAGGCCGTCGAGGCCGACGTGCACGTGGTCGGGGTGAACTCGCTGGCCGCGGGGCACCTCACCCTGGTGCCCGAGCTGCGCGGCGAGCTGGCCGAGCTGGGCCGCGAGGACATCATGGTCGTGGTCGGCGGCGTCGTCCCGCCCGACGACGTGCCCACCCTGCTGGAGATGGGCGCGGTCGCCGTCTTCGGCCCCGGCACCGTCATCGCCGAGGCCGCCGTCGACCTGCTGCAGAAGCTCATCGCCGCCCACCACCCGGGGTCGTGAGTGGATAACAGTGTTCTGACCCGGTCTTCCACGCACGACCCGGGTCGCTGATGGCGCGGCCGGTCGACGTGGCGGCGCTGGCGAAGGGGGTGCTGGACGGCAACCGGGCGACGGTGGCCCGGGCGATCACGCTGGTCGAGTCCAGCCGGGCCGATCACCGGCAGGCGGCGCAGGAGCTGCTGATGGAGCTGCTGCCGGCCGCCGGCGGGGCGCACCGGGTGGGGATCAGCGGGGTGCCCGGGGTCGGCAAGTCCACCTTCATCGAGGCGCTGGGCACCCGGCTGACCGGGGCCGGGCACCGGGTCGCGGTGCTCGCGGTGGACCCGTCCTCGACCCGCACGCGGGGCTCGATCCTGGGGGACAAGACCCGGATGACGACGCTGTCGACCGACCCGAACGCGTTCGTGCGCCCCTCGCCCAGCGCCGGCACGCTCGGCGGGGTCGCCCGGGCCACCCGGGAGACCATCGTGCTGATGGAGGCGGCGGGGTACGACGTGGTGCTGGTGGAGACGGTCGGGGTGGGGCAGAGCGAGGTGGCCGTGGCGGCCATGGTCGACACGTTCCTGCTGCTCACCATCGCCCGCACCGGCGACCAGCTGCAGGGGATCAAGAAGGGCATCCTGGAGATCGCCGACGTGATCGCGGTGAACAAGGCCGACGGCGACCACGAGGGCGACGCCCGGGTCGCGGCCCGCGAGCTGGCCGGGGCGCTGCGGATGATGACCCCGCAGAGCGAGTCGTGGCGGGTGCCGGTGCAGCCGTGCAGCTCCCGGACCGGCGCCGGCCTCGACGAGGTGTGGGCGGCGGTCGAGCGGCACCACGCCACCCTCGACGAGCACGGCGAGCTCGCCGCCAAACGGGCCGGGCAGCAGGTCGACTGGATGTGGGCGATGGTCCGCGACCGGCTGCTGGACCGGCTGCAGTCCGACCCGACGGTCCGTGAGGCGATCCCGGCCCTGGAACGTGAGGTGCGTGGCGGCGAGCTGACCCCGACGCTGGCCGCTGAGCGGATCCTCGGGCACCTCGGTCGGCCGGGTCCGGGATAGCCGGCGCGCCGACCCACGCCACCGCCGCGCACCAGGGCGGCGTGCGCTTCCAGCAGCGGCTTTCGTCCTATGGACCGCATCTGCGGTGTGGAGGTCGAGAGGCGGCCTGACGGAGCCACGATCGTGTAGTAGCACAATCTGCACCGGACTGGATACGCTGTGTAACAGGACCAGTGGCAGTGCTCGGGGCGCTCAACACATTCGGTAGGCGTCCAGGGAGGTCGATATGTCCCAGTCTTCTCGCCTGCCGGCCTCACCTCGCCCGGGCGAGAGACGTTGGAACAGAGCTGACGGTACCGGCGCGGTGAGGTGCCTCAACCTGTGAACAAGCCTGTTGGACCGTATCCCGCCCCTCGCCGATCGCTGATCATCGTGGGCTGTGGCGGATTCGGGCGGGAGGTGTTCAGCACCGTCCGGGCGATCAACGCGCAGGGCGGCGACTGGGACTTGGAGGGCTTCGTCGACGACGACCCCTCCCCGGCCGACCGAGCTGCTGTGCTCGCCCTGGGCGCACGTGTCGTCGGCGACGTCGAGTTCCTCGCGGCTCGTACCGACCCCTTCTCCGCCGTCGTGGCGATCGGCTCGGCCTCGTCCCGCAGAGGCGTGGTGGACCGACTCGCGGGCGCCCCGGTGACCTTTCCCGTGCTGGTACATCCCGACGCGACGATCGGCCTACTGGTGTCGATGGACGTCGGCGTCGTTGTCGCGACGGGCGCCCGCCTGAGCACCAACATCACCGTGGGCGCGCACGTGCACATCGACCAGAACGCCACAGTCGGTCACGACGCCGTCCTGCACGACTTCTGCCGGCTGAACCCGCAGGCGTGCGTGTCGGGATCGGTGGTCGTCGGTGCCAGTGCGCTGATCGGAGCGTCCGCGACGGTGCTGCAGGGTCTACAGGTCGGAGAATCCGCAGTAGTGGGTGCGGGTGCCGTCGTCACCCGACCCACCCCGATGGGCTCGATCGTCACAGGCGTTCCGGCCCGCCGGACAGAGCCGGTACAGAAGTCGGTGCTGGCCGGCAGGCGACGGCCCGCAACGTGACCGGGTTCCCCGCTGTCCGGCGCGCGGGACGGGGCGGGCGCCCTCTCGCCCGTGCCGTCGGCGTCGTCGGGCTCGTCTACGGCGCTTCCGTCGGCGTGTTCTTCGTCGGTGAGCTGATGCTGGCGCGGCACCTCGGTACGGCTGAATTCGGGCAGTACAACCTGGTTCGGCAGGGGGTTCCCGTCATCGTCGTGCTCGCGCTGCTGGGCTACGACCAGGCGGTCACCCGGGAGACCGCGGCACGCGGCGGCATCGCGCCACGGCTGGACCGCCGCCAGCTGCGGCTGGTCGGGATCTGCTTCGTTCTGGGCGGCGCGGGCGCCGGATACCTGAACCTCCGGTTGGGCGTGGAGTGGCTGACGGCAGCGGCTCTGGTGGCGGCCGGCGCAGCGGTGGCTGTCAGCAGTCTCGTCTCGGGCGTGATGCGGGCGAGCCGGCGACCAGAGCTCGGAGCACTCACGCAACAGGGCCACCGCCTGCTCGCCGGTGTGGCCTTCGTCAGTGGGGCGGGCATCCTCTCCGGCACCGGTGCCGCTCTGACGTTCTGCGTGTGCGCACTGGCCGTCGCGGCCGGCTGCGCGGTCTGGTCGATGCGCCTGACCGACCCCTGGATCGTCGACGACGCGGCTCACCGGACCATGCGACGCCTGGGTGTCGGGTACAGCCTGTCGATGGTCACGCTGGCGGCTGGCGACTGGGCGGATCTGGCCCTGGCCGCCGAGCTGAGCGGAAGCCTCGCGGACGTCGGTCAGTACGGGCAGCTGAAACTGCTTGCCCTCTACCCCGTGCTGTCCGTCGGTTCGATCCTGGGATTCGTCGCGTTGCCCGCGATCGCATCCCGGCGTTCGACCATCGGGCCGGCGGATGCGCGGCGGTGGACAGTCGTCGCCGCCGCGGCATCGCTCGCGATGACCGCGATGGTGGTGCCCGCCTCCTGGTACCTGGCGGAGGTCCTGTTCGACGTGACGGCACCGTGGGGGCTCCTGACAGTGCTCGGCACGATCGGCGGACTGCGCCTGTTCTACGTCCTGCCCAGTGCCTACCTCGGTGCCGTGGCGCCACCTCGCTGGCTTCTCGGGTTCGGAGCAATCGGCGTGGTCGGCCTCGCCGCGCAGGTTGCCGTCACGACGCTGGCCGGCGGAGATGTGCTGCTGGCCGTCGCGCTCGGGCTGCTGGCGGGGACGCTCGTGCGGGTCGTCACCAGCGTGGTCATGTGTTCCAAGCTCCTTGCGCGGCGGGAGGTCATGGGGTGACCAATGCCGGACGAGCCCGCTTCCTGGTCGTCTCCATGCCGCCGTACCGGTATGCGACACGCACGCGCAAAGCCGCCGCCGCCTACCGCAGCCGCGGTCCGGTCACCTTCCTCGGTCTGCAAGGGGTCGGGCGGACCGGGAAGTGGGACACCCACGGCACCGACACCCGGGATGGCGTGGTCGTGCACCAGGTCCGGGTGCGACCGCCGTCGACCGCGGCCACGAGGTCCAGCCGGCTGACCAACCTCGTGGGTTCGTACCTGACGGCCTTCGGCCGACTGGTCCACGAGGTCTGGCGGCGCGACGCAGAGGTCGTGCACGCCACCGGGGTGCCGATGCTGCCGCTCGGCCTGCTGCACAAGGCCAGGCACGGGTCGATCCTGGTCCTGGACGTCAACGAGCGACCGGCCAGCGTGTCAGCGCGGGGTTCGCTGTTCGCCCTGTTCCGGTACGTCGAACCGGTGCTGCTGAGGATCGGGGCACGGTGGGCGGACGTCACGTTGGTCGTCACCCCCGGCCATGCCGCGATACTGACGGCCGACCACGGGTTCGGCGACGTGCTGGTGGTCCGGAACGCGCCGCTGCTCAACTGGCGCAGCGATTTCCGGCCGCCACCCGCGCGTGAGGCCGGTGTGCTCCGCGTCGTCGCGGTCGGGACCCTTTTCGAAGGCCGCGGGCTGGAACAGCTGATCCACGCCGTGCACGGCGCCCGCGACCGCGGCACCCGCGTCGAACTGGACGTGCACGGGATGGGGCGGCCGGACTACGCGGCCTCGCTCGCCGACCTGACGGCCTCGCTGCTGCTCACCGAGCAGGTGCGGTTCCACGGCCACCTGGACAGCGGGCTCGTGTCGGAGGCCTACCTGGCAGGACATGTCGGGGTCGCGCTCTACGAGCCGACCGACGCCGGCAACGACTCGTTGTCCAACAAGATCCTGGAATGCGTGTCCACCGGCCGCCCGGTGCTCGCCGGAGACCTCCCAGAGAACCGGAGATTCGTGATGGACAACAAGGTCGGACGGCTGACGCCCGTCACCGCGGAGGGCATCTCGGACTCGTTCGTCGCCTGCGCAGTCGAGGACGACTTCGATGCGCTCGCGCTCCGGTGCCGCGATCTCGGTGACCGCGAGCTCACCTGGGAAGCAGAGTTCGACGTCGTGCTCCGTGTACTGGACCGCCTCCTCGATCCGCCGAGGCCGTTCGTATGAGGGGAATCCCGTCGGCACGAGCAGACCTCGCAGCGCTGGGTGCGCTGGCTCCGGCGCGGGCCGTCTACGAGCTCGGTAAGCGGTCCGGTGCGCACGGGCTGGTTCTGCGTGCGGCCACCCGTTCGGCGCGCCCGGCTGTGCTGCGTGTGCTTCCTGGGTTCCGGCCGCACGGCGACGTTTCCGAGGCAGCCGCCGCCCGCTGCACCGCGGACGCCGAACAGATCGTCGACCAGGGGCACCGAGCTTTCGCCGGGCGCGTCCCCATCGCCGCGCCCGGCGACTGGAACACGGTCGGGATCGCCGGAGCGAGGTGGCCGTCCCCGTACTGGTGGCAGATCGACATCCGCACCGGGAAGCGCCTCGGAGACGTGAAGTCGGCCTGGGAGATCGGTCGACATCGCGACCTCGTGGTGCTCGCCCGGGCCGCGTTCCTGAGGCCGGGAGAACGGTGGGCGGGCGAGCTGTCGCGGCGGCTGCGATGGTGGTTCGAGGCCACCCCAACCGAGCACGGTGTGCACTGGTACTCGAACCTCGAGATCGCGCTCCGTGCCGTCGCCTGGTTGCAGATATACACCCTTTGCGGCGAGGTCCTGCCGCGCCACGTGCGTGACGCGATGGCGCTGGACGTCGCCCGCGCCCGTCGCCACCTGCTGGTCGACCTTCCGTACACCGTCAGCAGCATGCGCAACAACCATCTCCTCGGTGACGCGCTGGGCCTGTTGGCGATCGGAGGGTTCACCGGTGCCGGCGCGGGCAGCCGCACGTACGCCCTCGCCGAGCGTGCCTTCACCGCGCAACTCGAACGGCACATGCGCCCGGACGGTTCGATGATCGAGGACTCGGTGTCGTACCACCGATTCGTGCTGGAGATGCTCGCGGTCAAGCACATCCTGGGGGACCGGTCGCCCGCCACGGCGGCGGCGATGCGCGGCGCGGCGCGGCACCTGCGGCGGATGGGCGCACTCGACGGCCCGATCCCGCAGTGGGGGGACTGGGACGAGGGACGGGTGCTCGCGTCCTCCGGTGACGCGCTCGATCTCTCCGGTTCCACGGCGCTCGGACTCGCTCTCAGCGGGGAGCCCGCCGACCCGCGCTGGTGGTCGGACTTCGACGAGGTGGCGTGGTACGCGCCTGCATGTGAGCCCCGTCCCCGGGCCCCGCGGCCTCCCGCTTCGGCCTCGGGAGCTGGGGTTGTCGTGAGCGGCGGGATCGCCCACGCCACCGTCGGCGACTGGAACGTGTGGCTCAAGTGCGGAACCGGCCCGTCGCATCAGCACGCGGACCTCACGCACGTCAGCGCTCGATTCGAGGACCGGTGGGTGTTGGTCGACCCGGGCACGGGGACCTACAACGGCCGGCCTGACGTGCGCGACACCTTCCGCACCAGCCGGTCCCACAACGGTCTGCGGACG
>JASLAP010000637.1 GCA_030147065.1 Pseudonocardia sp.
GGCCCCGCCGCGGCTGCCTCGCCGGCTCCCGGCCCGGTGGGTGCGCCGCCGCGACCCCGGCGGGCGCCCTGGGAGGACCGGCTCAAAGCGGCACGCGCGGCACTGCGCGCCGGCCGGGCGGCCGAGGCGCAGCGGCTGGTCCGCGAGGCCGCCCAGCTCGCCGGCCCGGACGGCGGCCCGCCGATCCGGGCGGTCACCGACGAGGTCGACGCCGTGCTGGCCGACGCCGAGGTGCGCTGGCGGGCCGCGACGGGCGCCTGCGAGGCCCGCCGGTTCGTCGAGGCCGTGGAGCACCTGGAGCACCTGGCCCGGGTCGCGGCCGACGTGCACGACCCCATCGCACTGCTGGCCACGGCCCGGGCCGAGGTCGAGGGGGCCGACCGCGCGGTCGCCGAGTCGCTCGCCGGGCCGGCGGCGGACCGGGCCGCGGCACTGCTGGCCGTGCTGGAGCGCTGCCCCGGCCACCCCGGGGCGACCGCCGCGCTGGCCGACCTGCCGGTCGCTCCGCCGGCGTGGGTGAGCGCGGCCCGCGACGGCCGCGGTGACGTGCTGGTGCTGTGGGGCGCCTCGCCCACCGCCGGAGTGGTCTACAAGGTCAGCCGGCTGCGCCCGGACGGGTCGTGGCAGGTCGTCGGGCGGGTCGGCGGCACCTCGCTGGACGACGGTGGGGCCCCGCCCGGGGTGGAGGCCCCGGTCTACGCGGTCGCCGCGGTGCAGGCCGGCCGGGCCTCGCCACCGACCCGCTCGGACGGGCCGGTGCTGGCCGCGGCCCCGCCACCGGTCGCCGCGACGGTCCCGCAGCCCGGGCAGCCGGCCGAGCAGGCAGGCGGGTCGGCCGACGACCGAGCGGGCGAACCGGGTGGGCAGCCGGCGTCCGCCGACCCGGGACCGGTCACCGGCCCGGACGACCCGCCCCGGCCCACGGCGGTGCGCGCCGAACGGCTCGCCGGCGGTTCGGTGCGGGTCACGTGGAGCCCACCGGCCGGGACCGCACCGGGGGTGGCGCAGTACCGCGTCCGCGCCGGTACCGGCCCGGACGGCTGGCGGGTGGTCGGGCGCACCGCCGCGACCGAGATCGAGGACGGCGGCGCGCCGGCCGGTGACGTCCCGGTCTACGCGGTCAGCGCGGCCGTCGACGGTGTCCGATCGGCGGAGGCCCGCTCGGACGGCAGCTGATTACGCCGACGGGTGCTTTCGGTGCCCGGTCGGTGACGGCCGGGTGTGATCTCGGATGCCTGAGCCGAAACGGGGCACACCGGGCGGGTGCGGAACGTTGCACCGCTACGGTGTCGGTCGACGCACCGCGGATCTTGCATGCACGGGGGACGGGAAACAGAGGGACATGAACCTACGAATCTTCGGGCTCTCCTACCTGGTGACGATCGTGTCGCTGGTGGTGGCTTTCGTCTACGGAAGCTGGGAGGCGCTCATCCTCTGTGCCATCCTGGGCATCCTGGAGATCTCGCTGTCGTTCGACAACGCGGTGGTCAACGCCACCGTGCTGGAACGGATGAGCGAGTTCTGGCAGAAGATCTTCCTGACCATCGGCATCCTCATCGCCGTGTTCGGCATGCGGCTGGTCTTCCCGCTGGTCATCGTGGCCGTCACGGCGGACCTGAACCCGGCCGAGGCGCTCACCCTGGCCCTGGAGCGGCGCCCCGAGGACGATCCGACGAGCTACGCGTACCTGCTCAACGAGGCCTACCCGCAGATCGCCGCCTTCGGCGGCATGTTCCTGTTCATGCTGTTCCTGGACTGGGTCTTCGAGAACCGCGACATCAAGTGGCTGACCTGGCTGGAGCGCCCGCTGGCCCGCATCGGCGCGCTCAGCCGGCTCTCGGTGGTGCTGGCCGTGGTCGCGCTGGTGCTGCTGGCCCAGTTCCTCGCCGAGGACCCCGCCGTGGTGCTGGTCGCCGGCTCGCTCGGGCTGGTGACCTACCTCGCCGTGAACGGCCTGGGCGACCTGTTCGAGCAGGCCGGCGGTCTGGACGAGGACGAGCCCGTGGACCGGTCCACCGGGCAGGGGGCCCCGGTCGCCACCGACCGCGGCACCGGCCCGTCGCAGCTGGCCAAGGCCACCGGCAAGGCCGGGTTCTTCCTGTTCCTCTACCTCGAGGTGCTGGACGCCGCGTTCTCCTTCGACGGTGTCATCGGCGCCTTCGCGATCACCACCGACCCGATCATCATCGCGCTGGGCCTGGGTCTGATCGGGGCCATGTTCGTCCGCTCGCTGACGGTGTTCCTGGTCCGCAAGGGCACCCTGCAGGACTATGTCTACCTCGAGCACGGCGCGCACTGGGCGATCGGTGCCCTGGCCACCATCCTGCTGGTCGGCATCGGCTACCACGTCAACGAGATCGTCACCGGCCTGATCGGGGTGGCATTCATCGGTGCCGCGTTCCTGTCCAGCATCCTGCGCAACCGGCGGCTGGCCGCGGAGGGTGTCGACACCCGCAAGACGGCCGACGAGATCGCCGCCGAGAAGGCCGAGCACGTCTGACCCGGTCCGGCCACCGGTCCGCGCGACCGGTGGCCGGTCCCGTCCCTGCCCGACCGTCCACCGACCGTCCCCCGACCGTCCACTGTCGAACGGAGCACGTCGATGTCCGTCAACCTCACCAAGGGCCAGCAGGTCTCGCTCACCAAGCGCGGGGGCGGCGGGCTGACCGTCGTCCGGATGGGGCTGGGCTGGGACGCGGTCAAGAAGCGCGGCCTGTTCGGCTCGCGCTCCCAGTCGATCGACCTGGACGCCTCGGCGCTGCTGTTCGACGGCGCCGCGAACCTGGTCGACGCGGTCTACTTCGGGCAGCTGCGCAGCCGGGACGGCTCGGTGCAGCACACCGGGGACAACCTGACCGGCGAGGGCGAGGGCGACGACGAGTCGGTGCTGGTCGACCTGACCCGGGTGCCGGCGACGGTCACCCAGATCGTGTTCACCGTCAACTCCTTCACCGGCCAGGACTTCTCCCAGATCGAGAACGCCTACTGCCGGCTGGTCGACGAGACCACCAACGACGAGCTGGCCCGCTACGAGCTCACCGGCTCCGGCCGGCACAACGCGCAGATCATGGCCAAGGTGAGCCGCGCGGGCGGCGGCTGGACGATGACCGCGATCGGCGCGATCGCCAGCGGGCAGACCTTCCAGGACCTGGTGCCGGCCACCACCGCGCACCTGTAGCACCGCGTTCGATCGGCACGACGTGCAACGGCCCCGGCGGGATCCCGCCGGGGCCGTTGCGCGTCGGACGCGTTGCGCCCGCGGAGTGCTACAGGTCGAACTCGGCGGGAGCGATCCCGACCGCGTTGCAGGCCTCGCGCACGGCCTGCTTCTCGTCGGCGTCGAAGTTGCCGTCGGCACCGCCGATGATGATCCCGATCTGGATCACCGTGCGGGCCGCGTCCGGCTTCGACTTCAGCTTGGCGATGGTGGCGATCGCCTCGACCTTGCCGAAGGCGAAGTCCGACTCCAGCTTGCTGGCGTACCAGTTGAACTTCTCCTGCAGCTCACTGGGCGGGAACACCGACAGCGCGTCGTTGCTGGCGATGAAACCGGCGGTCCGGGTCCGTTCCGCCGGGTCGATGGTGCCGTCCGCGGCCGCGATGAGCGCGCACATCGCCATGCTGGCGTTGGCGAACTCCTTGCTCTTGTACTTGCCGACCTGGGTCTTGACCTGACCCGACATGTCGGTGATGCGAGACCTGAGGGTGTCCCACAGAGCCATTGAAGTCCTTCCTCGTCGCGAGTGGTTCGTCGCGGTCGACTTCACAGCCTGCCAGAGAGCGGTGCCACCGCGGCGGCGGCCCGGTCGCGCAGCCAGTCCAGCAGTTCCGCCCCGGCGGCGGCGCCCGTCGCCGCGGTCACGTGCAGGTGCGGCAGGGTGAACCCGGTCTCGGCGAGCTCGCCGTGGGCCGGGCGGACGGCGATGTCGGCCGCCCGCAGCAGGTCGGCGTCGAGCAGCGAGTCCCCGGCCGCCAGCAGCGGCCCGCCCCCGGTGCGGGCCAGCACCTCCGCCGCCGCGGCGGACTTGGTCAGCGGCCGGGGGACCGCGTAGACCTTGCGGCCCTGCAGCGACACCGCCCAGCCCCGCGGAGCGCACCAGGCGGCCAGCTCCGGCACCCAGGCCACCGGCAGCGCGGCCCGGTCCACCACCGCGTAGGCGAACATCTCCGAGGCCAGGCGCAGGTTCAGCACGAACTCCCCGGAGACCGCGCGCAGGTGCGCGCTGATCTCGTCGGCCGGGGCGCAGCCGGCCAGCCGGGCCCGCACCGCGGCCGTCCAGTCCGGGTCGGGCACGCCGTCGACCAGCAGGTGGCCGCCGTTGCTGGCCACCGCGTAGCGGGCCGGCGGGCCCGGCAGGTGCACCCGGGCCAGCTGTTCGGGCGTGCGCGTGGTGGTCGGTACCACCGTGGCCACCGCCCGCAACTGCTCGAACGCGGCCACCCCGGCCTCGGTCATGAACGACAGCGGGGCCCCGCGGTACACCTCCACGCACAGCAGCCGCGGCGCCTCGTGGTCGGGTCCGGGCAGGTCCAGCGCGGCCGCCGAGTAGATCGTGGTGCGGTCCAGGTCCAGGCAGACCACCGGGCGGGCGCCGGTCGTCGCGGTGGTGTCAGCGCTCACCGGACGCCGTCGAGCGCGGTGTCGTCGCGAGCCGTGCGGTCCCGCGGCGGGCTGTCACCCGTGGTGCTGTGGCCGTCGGCGCCGGTCGCGCCGCGGGTGTAGCGGGGGTGGATCAGCCCGACGCAGCGGTAGGCCAGGCCGGGCACCTCCTCCACGGGCACCCCGCGCCGCTGGGCCAGCAGCAGCACGTGCGCCAGGTCCGCCGGGGGCGCGGCCGGGTCCACCAGCACCCGCCACGGCACCCGGCGCAGCAGCACCCGGGTGGTCTCCCCGACCCCGGGCTTGACCAGGTTCGGGTCGCCGAGGTCGTAGTCCTCGACCAGGCGCAGGGCGGCGGCCAGGCCGGCGTGATCGGGCTCGCGGTCGGCGGGGGCGGTCGTGTCGGTGACACCGTCGAACTGCGCGGTGACCGCGTCCAGGAAGTCGGCCGAGACGTCCGCGCCGGACAGCTCGGCGTAGAACTTGGCGCCGTGGTACTGGTCCGGGCCCAGGATCGCCGGGTTCAGCACGGTGCGCGAGACCAGCCCGGACACCGTCGAGTTCAGGCAGGCCGACGGGATCAGCCAGTCCTCGCGGGTGCCGAAGGTGCGCACGCACCGGCC
>JASLAP010000671.1 GCA_030147065.1 Pseudonocardia sp.
CCGCCGATGTCGCCGGCGCTCTTGCGGCGGACCAGCTCGCGCGCCTTGCGCGCGGCCATCCGGGCCTGCGCCGAGGAGACCGCCTTGTTCAGGATCGTCTTGGCCTCGGCCGGGTTGCGCTCCAGCCAGTCGGCCAGCCACTCGTTGCTGACCCGCTGCACGAACGACTTGATCTCGGTGTTGCCCAGCTTGGTCTTGGTCTGGCCCTCGAACTGGGGCTCCTTGACCTTCACCGAGACGATCGCGGCCAGGCCCTCGCGGATGTCGTCGCCGGTCAGCGCCGGGTCCTTCTCCTTGAGCAGCTTCTTCTCCCGCGCGTAGCGGTTGACCGTGGTGGTCAGCGCGGAGCGGAAGCCCTCCTCGTGGGTGCCGCCCTCGTGGGTGTTGATCGTGTTGGCGAAGGTGTAGACCGACTCGGTGTAGCCGGAGTTCCACTGCATGGCCACCTCGACCGCGTGCCCCTCGGCCTCGGCGTTGTAGGCGATCAGCTTCTTGTGGATCGGGTCCTTGGACTTGTTCAGGTGCGCGACGAAGTCCTCGAGCCCGTTCGGGTAGTGGAAGACGTACTCCTTGACCTTGGCCACGTAGCCCTCGGCGTCGGGCTCCTCGGCCTCGGCGCTGTCGCCGTTGCGCTCGTCGCGCAGCACGATGGTCAGGCCCTTGTTGAGGAAGGCCATCTCCTGCAGCCGGCGCCGGACGGTCTCGACGTTGTACTCGAGGGTCTCGAAGATCTCGCCGTCGGCCCAGTAGGTGACGCTGGAACCGGTGCGGGTGGTGGGCTCGCCCTTGCGCAGCGGGCCGGGGACCGACCGGGCGTAGTGCTGGCGCCACACGAACCCGTCGGTGTGGATCTCCACGTCGAGCGCGACGGACAGCGCGTTCACCACCGAGACGCCGACGCCGTGCAGGCCGCCGGACACCGCGTAGGAGTCGCTGTCGAACTTGCCGCCGGCGTGCAGCATGGTCAGCACCATCTCCACGGCGGGGCGCTTCTCCACCGGGTGCATACCGACCGGGATGCCGCGGCCGTCGTCGACCACCCGGACGCCGCCGTCGTCCTGCAGGACGACCTCGACCCGGGTGGCGTGGCCGGCCATCGCCTCGTCGACGGCGTTGTCCACGACCTCCCAGATCAGGTGGTGCAGACCGCGCTCGCCGGTGGATCCGATGTACATCCCGGGCCGCTTGCGGACCGCCTCCAGCCCTTCCAGGACGGTGATCGACGAAGCGCTGTAGGCGTTCTGCTTCTTCTCCGGCACGGGTGGTGCGTCTCCTCGGCACAGGGGCCCCTGGACCGGGAACGCGCGGGTGGAGCGCCGTCCGGCTGCAGGGCCTGTCGTACGGGCGATCGGGGAGCGCCCGTGAACATCTCTCCATCATACCGGTGCGGTCGGACAGAAAGGCGGCTAGGACCCGCCCAGAACCGCCGCAGAACCCTTCCCGGAGACCAGGACGGGATCCCCCCGCCGGATGGGGGCCACGAACGGGCTCCGACGCAGTCACGTCGCCCTGGAGTGGCGTGAGCCGCGTTCGGGCCGTTCAGCCGTACGTGTCGCGGGGTCCGCGGCCACGGACCGTTCGGGGCCCGTGCCGCCAGCTGGGCCCGCTCGGACCGACGACCCGGATGCGCTTGACCACGTCCCGGCCCACCGCCGCCGCCAGCCGGACGAGCAACTGGCGCTGCAGCGTGCGCAGCTGCGTGGCCCACGCCGTGGACTCCGCCTGCAGCACCAGCTCGCCGTCGCGCAGCGACAGCGGCGTGCAGTGGTCGGCGATCTCGTCGCCCACCAGCTGCGGCCAGCGCCCGAGCACGGTGGCGTCGGTCAGCCGGGGCGACCAGCCCCGGTCCAGCGAGACCCGGGCGACGAGCCGGCTGAACGGCTGCGGGTCGCGGTCGTCCGGGCCGGGACCCGACCAGCGGCGGCGCCGGCTGCGGCCGGCCGCCGGGCGGCGCCCCTGCCGCTCGGCCGACCGCTGCGCCGCGCGCTCGGCCGAGGCCTCGCGTGCAGCGCGTAACGCATCGCGCGCGAGGTCCGCTCCGCGGCGAGCGGTTGTCCCCGTTCCATCCCCAGGGCTGTGGACAACTGGCTCCGATGAGCCCGCGACGGGCGGTCCACCAGACACGCCAGACGGTCGTTTCCGCTCGTCATCACCAGGACGGCCGGAGTTATCCACAGTATCCACACCTTTGTCCCCAGGTGGCCGGCGTCACAGTGGATGCCCTGACGTGGCCTCTTGCGGCAGCCGACGGACCGTGTCGTCACTCACCGCGAACCGTACGCCCGCCAACCCCTCGGGCACGTCCTCGGCGACCGCGGCGGTGATCAGCACCTGCTCGGCGCGCCGGGCGACGTCGGCCAGCGCCCGGCGGCGCCGGGAGTCGAGCTCGGCGAACACGTCGTCGAGCACGAGCACGGGCTCGACGTCGTCGGCGTGCAGCAGCCGGTAGGAGGCCAGCCGCAGCGCCAGCGCCAGCGCCCAGGACTCGCCGTGGCTGGCGTAGCCCTTGGCCGGCCCGTCGCCCAGCCGCAGCTCCAGGTCGTCGCGGTGCGGGCCGACCAGGCACACGCCGCGCTCGACCTCCTGGCGGCGCATCCGGCCCAGCGCGGCCAGCAGCAGCTCGGCCAGCTCGGCCCGGTCGGCCGGCAGGCCGGTCACCGCGGGCCCTGGCTCCGGGTCCAGCGCCGACCGGTAGGCCAGCGAGACCGGCGCCGACGTGGGCGCCACCTCGCCGAACGCCTCGGCCGCCAGCGGCGCGATCGCCGTCACCAGCTCCAGCCGCCCGGCCAGCAGCGCCGCGCCGTGGGTGGCCAGGTGGCCGTCCCACACGTCCAGGGTGCGCAGGTCGCCGCCCGCGCGGGCGGACTTGAGCAGCGCCGAGCGCTGGCGCAGCACCCGGTCGTAGTCCGCGCGCACCGAGGCGTACCGCGGGAGCCGGGAGACCAGCAGGTCGTCGAGGAACCGCCGGCGCTCGGCCGGGTCGCCGCGCACCAGCGCCAGGTCCTCGGGCGCGAACAGCACCACCCGCAGGATGCCCAGCACGTCGCGCGGGCGGGTGACCGGCGCGCGGTTCACCCGGGCCCGGTTCGGCCGGCCGTCGTTGATCTCCAGCTCGACCCCGAGCTCGCGGCCGTCGTGCACCACCTGCGCCCGGACCACCGCCCGGTCGGCGCCCCGCCGGATCAGCGGGGCGTCGCCGGCCACCCGGTGCGAGGACAGCGTGGCCAGGTAGCAGGCCGCCTCCACCAGGTTGGTCTTGCCGACCCCGTTCGGGCCGATCAGCACGGTGACCCCCGGCCCGAGCTCCAGGTCGGCCTGCTCCCAGGACCGGAAGTCGACCACGGCCAGGCGGCGCAGGTGCATGCCGGCCCGGGTCTCAGTCCTGCGTGGAGCCGGCGCCCGAGCTCGGCCCGGCGTGGTCGGGCCCGGCGTGGTCGCCCGGCGCCCCGGCCGGTCCGGCGGCCCGCACCGCGTGCCCGCCGAACTGCTGGCGCAGCGCGGCCACCGCCTTCATCGCCGGCGAGGTGTCCTGCCGGGAGGCGAACCGGGCGAACAGCGCCGCGGAGATCACCGGCAGCGGCACCGCGTGCGTGATCGCCTCCTCGATGGTCCAGCGGCCCTCACCGGAGTCGTCGACGTAGTCGTCCAGCCGGGCCAGCCCCGGGTCGTCCTTGAGCGCGATGACCAGCAGGTCGAGCAGCCAGGACCGGACGACGGTGCCGCGCGACCAGGCCTGCAGCACGGCCGGCACGTCGGTGACCAGCTCGACCGCCGACAGCAGCTCGAAGCCCTCGGCGTAGGCCTGCATCAGGCCGTACTCGATGCCGTTGTGCACCATCTTGGAGAAGTGCCCGGCGCCGACCGGGCCGGCGTGCGCGAAGCCCTCCTCGCGCGGACCCTCCGGGCGCAGCGCGTCGAAGATCGGCATGGCCCGCTCGATGTCCTCGGCGGCGCCGCCGGCCATCAGGCCGTAACCGTTCTCCTTGCCCCAGATCCCGCCGGACACCCCGCAGTCGACGTAGTGGACGCCCTTGGCGTCGAGCAGTTCGGCGTTCGGCCGGTCATCGGTGTAGCGGGAGTTGCCGCCGTCGATCACCAGGTCACCCGGATCGAGCACGTCGGCGAGCTCGCGGACGGTGTTCCGGGTGACCTCGCCGGAGGGCACCATCACCCACACCACGCGCGGCGTGGCCAGCGCGGCGGCCAGCGCCTCCAGCGACTCGACGTCGCTCACCTCCGGGCGGGGGTCGTAGCCGACCACCTCGTGCCCGGCGCTGCGGAGGCGCTCCCGCATGTTGCCGCCCATCCGGCCCAGGCCGATGAGTCCGAGTTGCACGTGTGCTCCCTGAAGATCGTGTCGCTGGATGTCCGTCCCCGGTGTGCCCTGATCGTTCGCCCGGCAAGCCTCAGCCGGGCAGCCGGACCGGCATCAGCAGGTGCAGGTAGCCCGGCACGGGTTCGGCGGCGGGTGCGGCGCCCTCGGCGCCCTCCTCGGCGGACTCGGCGGGGGGCGGTGGCACCGGCCGGACCAGGGCCGGCCGGTTGGGGGTGGTGAAGGTCAGCTGGGCGCGCTCGGTGTGCAGCGCACCGAGCGCGTCGAGCAGGTAACCGGGGTTGAACGCGATGGTCAGCGGCGTGCCCTCGAACTCGCAGTGCAGCTCCTCCTCGGCGCTGCCCACGTCGTCGCCGCCGGCGGCCAGCCGCAGCCCGTCCTCGCCGAACTCCATCCGGACCTGGGCCACCCGGTCGGTGACCAGCGCGACCCGCTTGATCGCCTCGACCAGCGGGGCGACGTCGAGCACCGCGGCCGAGGTGTGCTCGGCCGGGATGAGCTGGCGGAACCGCGGGAACTCCGCGTCCAGCAGCCGGGTGGTGGCCCGGCGGCCGCCGCCGGTGATGCCGAGCATGCCGTCGCCGGCGGACAGCGCGAGCGCCACGGTGCCCGACCCGGACAGCGTCTTGGCCACCTCGGCGAGCGTGCGGGCCGGGATCAGCACCGCGGTGGAGGTGTCGTCCTCGGGCGTCCAGTCCAGCTCGCGCACCGCCAGCCGGAACCGGTCGGTCGCGGCCAGCGTCAGCCGGGAGCCCTCGATCTCCAGCCGGATGCCGGTGAGCATCGGCAGCGTGTCGTCGCGGCCGGCGGCCACCGCCACCTGGGCGACCGCCTCGGCCAGCACGTCGCCGGCGACCGTCCCGGCCAGCTGCGGCATCGCCGGCAGCTGGGGGTAGTCCTCGACCGGCATGGTGGGCAGGCTGAACCGGCTGTTCCCGCAGTTGATCGTGGCCCGGGAGCCCTCGACCACCAGGTCGACCGGCTTGGACGGCAGCGCCCGGGTGATGTCGGCCAGCAACCGCCCGGAGACCAGTACCCGGCCGGGGTCGCCGATGGTGGCGTCGAGCTCGACCCGGGCCGAGGTCTCGTAGTCGAACCCGGAGACGGTCAACCGGTCGCCGTCCGGGCCGCTGCCGGCGTCCACCAGGACGCCGCCGAGCACCGGGACCGGCGGCCGCGCCGGCAGGCTGCGCGCCACCCAGGCCGCCGCGTCGGCCAGCACGTCGCGTTCGACCCGGAACTTCATGGGGGACCTCTCGCGCCGGTGGTGCCGGGTCGTGGGGCAGGACCGGGGGCCGGGGAGGCCGTCCGGGTCGACGCCGCTCGGCACCGCACTGGATTCGCCCGGTGTGGGACCGGGCCGGGAGCCCACCGTAGAGCCTCGCCGTGGCGGGTGTCATCCCGGCCGGGGGGACCCGATCCGGCTCATCCGCACCGGCCCCGCCGGTCCATCCACGCCGTTGTTCTTCTTGTAGTTCCAAGAGGGAGAGAACAACCGCAGTAGTACTCACACCTGTGGATTGTGGGGATGGAGCGGGTCCGCCCAGGTCGGGCGGTGCGGCGAGGTGTGGACAACGGGGTGGGCGGGTCGGTGGGCAGCTCGGCGGACCGGTGGATGGCGACCGCCGGCGGCGACCTGTCCCCGGATTGGCCACCGGTTGTCCACCGCTCGTACACGATCCGTCCCCATGCCCCGGAGCCGGTATCCACAGAGTTGTCCCCAGATGTGGGTGAAGCCGTGGCCGGGTCGCCGCGCTGCGCGACCGGTTCCGGGCGGTCCGGCCGGCCGGAACAACCCACAGGGGTGTCACCGGGTACCGCCGCGGACCCGGTGCGTGACCGGGTGCGGGGACGACCGGCCGGGGGGCGTGATCACGGCGTGCGACGAGTGCGGCCACCCCGACGCCCAGCGGTCGGCGACACGCCGGGAGCCGACCCACCGATGCGGTCGTTCCTCCCGGGGGTGTGCCCGGGAGGCGGACGAGGCGGTGGTCAGCCGCGGGCGCGCTGCTTGATCCGCGCGGTCAGCTCCTGGACCTGCTCGAAGGTCTTGCGGCGCTGGGCGATCTCGTTGCGGATCTTCTTGTCGGCGTGCATGACCGTGGTGTGGTCGCGGCCGCCGAAGGTCTGCCCGATCCGGGGCAGCGACAGGTCGGTCAGCTCCCGGCACAGGTACATGGCGATCTGCCGGGACTGGGCGAGCGCCTTGGTCTTCCCCGGCCCGCACAGCTCGTCCATGGTCACGCCGAAGAAGTCGGCCACCACGGCCATGATCGTCGGTGCGGTGATCTCGGAGGCCGCGGAGTCCGGGATGAGGTCGCGCAGCACGATCTCGGCGAGCTGGGTGTCGACCGGCTGGCGGTTCAACGAGGCGAACGCGGTGACCCGGATCAGCGCGCCCTCCAGCTCGCGGATGTTGCGCTCGATCCGCTCGGCGATGAACTCCAGCACGTCGCCCGGCACGGCCAGCCGGTCCTGGGCGGCCTTCTTGCGCAGGATCGCGATCCGGGTCTCCAGCTCGGGCGGCTGGATGTCGGTGATCAGGCCCCACTCGAAGCGGGTGCGCATCCGGTCCTCGAGGGTCTCCAGCCGCTTGGGCGGCCGGTCCGAGGACACCACGATCTGCTTGTTCGCGTTGTGCAGGGTGTTGAAGGTGTGGAAGAACTCCTCCTGGGTGCCTTCCTTGCCCTCCAGGAACTGGATGTCGTCCACCAGCAGCACGTCGATGTCGCGGTAGCGGCGCTGGAACGCCACCTTGCGGTCGTCGCGCAGCGAGTTGATGAAGTCGTTGGTGAACTCCTCGGTGGACACGTAGCGCACCCGCATGCCGGGGAACAGCCGCTGGGTGTAGTGCCCGACCGCGTGCAGCAGGTGGGTCTTGCCCAGCCCGGACTCGCCCCAGATGAACAGCGGGTTGTAGGCCCGCGCGGGCGCCTCGGCGACGGCCACGGCCGCGGCGTGGCTGAACCGGTTGGAGGCGCCGATGACGAACGTGTCGAAGGTGTACTTCTCGTTCAGCCGGGTCTGCGAGCGCGGTTGCGGGTGCTCGGCCGGGGCCGGTGACCAGGCTGACGAGCGCCCGTCCAGGCCGATCGGATCCATTCCGCCACCGATGCCGATGCCGTCGTGCCCGCTGCCGACCAGCTCCGCCGGTCCGGGCGGTGGGTCCTCGACCACGGCCAGCGGGCCGGTGGTGGGACCGGGGAAGGCCATCGTCGAGCCGTTCGAGACGCGCAGGTCGTCGGCGGGGTCGCCGGGCCGGTGGCCGTGGCCGTCGACGGCGGGGTGCGGCTCGGCCCGCGCCGGACCGGGCGGGTCGGGCACCTCGGTGCCGCCGGACGCCGCCGACGCGTCCACCACGACGGCCAGGTTGACCGCCACCCCGAGGTGGCGGCCCAGCGCGTCGCTGATCGGCCGGCGCAGGATCCGCTCGATGGCGTCCTTGGCGAACTCGCTCGGCGCGGCGAGCAGGGCGGTGCCGTCGATGAGGCCGAGCGGCCGGGTCAGCCGGAGGAACGCGCGCTGCTGCGGGGAGAGCGTCTGCGCCCCGGCGCCGGCGGACGCCCCGGAGAGGTCGGCGATGACCCGGTTCCAGACCTGTCCGAGATCTCCTGGCTGGTCGGCCACCGGTCGGCACCCCCTCCGGTCGTCGCACCGCTCGTCCGGGCCCGACGGGCCGAACCATCCCCAGACTTGTCCACACCTGTGCGCAAGCACGCTACGCGGACCCGCTGCGCCTGCTGCGCGCGGGCCCGGTCGCTGCGGGCGTCGCGATCCCCCCGGATCGGAACTGCGGAGCAGAGAAGGTAACAACCGCCGCCGCCGACCACAACCCGCCCCGGTCGCGCGAGGTGCGGACGGGTGAGTGCGGTACGGGGTGGTTTGACCCCCGATCAGCGGGCTGCGTACCCTGATCTGGACCGTGTCCGCGCGGGCGTGTCCCGTGCCCTGCACCGGTACGCACCGCGGACGGGCACCGAGCACGACCGCGACATCCGTCCAGACCCCGATCGATGATCCTCGACGCCGGTACCCACCGCCGTCGAGCAGGAGAGAGCCGACCGTGAGCAAGGGCAAGCGCACCTTCCAGCCGAACAACCGCCGCCGGGCCCGCACGCACGGTTTCCGGCTGCGGATGCGCACCCGGGCCGGGCGCGCCATCCTCGCCGCCCGCCGCAGCAAGGGCCGCGAGCGGCTCTCCGCCTGATCCGGCCGTCCCGGTGTTGCCGGCCGACTCCCGGCTCCGCCGCCGGGACGAGTTCGCCGCCGTCCTCCGGCGAGGGCGGCGCAGCGGCCGGTCGCGGCTCGTGGTCCACCTCGACCGCCCGGCCGACGCCGACGCGGGTGCGGCCCGCGCCGGGTTCGTGGTGAGCAAGGCGGTCGGCAACGCCGTGGTCCGCCACCGGGTCACCCGTCGCCTGCGCCACCTCGTCCGGCCCCGGCTGGTCGAGCTGCCCGCCGGTTCCCGGCTGGTGGTGCGCGCGCTGCCGCCCGCCGCGGCCGCCTCGTCGGCCGAGCTGGCCGAGGACCTCGACTCCGGGCTGCGGACCGCGCTGCGCAAGCTGGACGGCCCGGCCCCCGCCCGTTCCGGGCGACCCCGTTCCGGGCCACCCCGCCCCGAGCCGGTGGCCCCCGGTGGCTGAGCCGGCGGCCCGGCGCTCCGCGCCGACCCGCGCGTTGATCGGGTTGCTGCGGGGCTACCAGCGCTGGATCTCCCCGGCCTTCCCGCCGACCTGTCGCTTCTACCCGACCTGCAGCGCGTACGCGATCGAGTCGCTGCAGGTGCACGGGCCGCTGCGGGGCAGCTGGCTCACGGTCCGACGCTTGCTCCGGTGCCACCCGTGGCACCCTGGAGGCCTCGACCCGGTGCCGCCGCGCCGTCCCCGTTCGGCCCGGAACCACCAGGAGGATCAAGCGCCGTGCTGAACTTCATCTACTACCCGGTCTCGTTCATCCTCTGGGTCTGGCACAAGGCGTTCGGCTTCCTGCTCGGTCCGGACAACGGCATCGCCTGGGCGCTGTCGGTGGTGTTCCTGGTCTTCACCCTGCGCGCGCTGCTGTACAAGCCGTTCGTCAGCCAGGTGCGCTCGATGCGCAAGATGCAGGAGTTCCAGCCGGAGATCGCGAAGCTCCGCAAGAAGTACGCGAACGACCGGCAGAAGCAGGCCGAGGAGATGCAGCGCCTGCAGAAGGACCACGGGGTCAACCCGCTCGGCGGCTGCCTGCCGATCCTGGTGCAGGTCCCGGTGTTCATCGGGCTGTTCCACGTGCTGCGCGAGTTCGGGCCGCTGACCAAGGACGGCCTGCCGCGCACCGAGAACTACTTCTTCGGCCAGGCCGAGGTCGAGTCGTTCAACCGCTCGGACCTGTTCGGCGCGAAGCTGGGCAACTGGGTGACCCAGGGCCAGGAGGCCCTCAACGCCGCCGGCACCTCGATCGGCTCGATGCTCGTCGTGATGATCCCGCTGATGATCGCCGCGGGCATCTTCACCCACATCACCGCCCGGCACTCGGTGGCCCGCCAGACCGCCGCCCAGGCCGAGAACCCGCAGACCGCGATCATGAACAAGGTCATGCTGTACCTGTTCCCGATCGGCGTCGTGGTCGGTGCGCCGTTCCTGCCGCTGGCGGTCCTGCTCTACTGGGTCTCCAACAACCTGTGGACGCTGGGCCAGCAGTACGTCGTCTACAAGCGGATCGACGTCGAGGAGTCCGCCAAGCGCGAGGAGAAGGCGGCCACCCAGCAGGCCCGCGCCCCCCGCCCCGGGCAGAAGCCGGTCCGTCCCGAGCCGGTCGCCGAGCAGCCCCCGGCCAAGACCCCGGGCGCCAAGCCCGTCACCCGCAAGCCCACCGGCGCCACCAAGCGGCCGGCCGGCGCGGGGACCGATGCCGCGGCGACCAACGGCAAGGCGAGCACCGGCAAGGCGGGCACGGGCAGTGCCGCGAGCAAGGCGACGCCGTCGGAGAGCGGGGCGGGCCCGGCCGGGAACGGTGCCGCGCCGAGCGACGCCGCGCGCCGGCGCAGCGGCGGCGCGACCCGGCCGCCGGCCCGGCGCCCGCGCAAGCGTCGCTGACACGAGCCAGCGCGACCGCCGGGGGCGGTCGCTGCGGCAGCCCGGTTCGCCGGTGGCGCCGCGACATCAGGGAGAGGAGAGCAGCGTGCCGAAGACCGCCCAGGACGAGGGCACCCAGAACGCCACGCCGAGGACGACCGCCGAGGACCAGTTGGTCCGGGAGGGCGACATCGCCGGTGACTACCTCGAACGGCTGCTCGACGTGCTCGACTACGACGGCGACATCGATCTGGACGTGGAGGCCGGTCGCGCCATCGTGAGCATCGACGGCGGGGAGGACCTGGACAAGCTGGTCGGCGAGCGCGGCGCGGTGCTGGAGGCGCTGCAGGAGCTCACCCGGCTCGCCGTGCAGCAGTCCTCGGGCAACCGCAGCCGGCTGATGCTGGACATCGCCGGCTGGCGGCAGGCCCGCCGCGAGGAGCTGACCGCGCTCGGCACCCGGACGGCCAAGGAGGTCCTGGCCGCCGGCGAGTCGGTGCGGCTGCGGCCGATGACGCCGTTCGAGCGCAAGGTCGTGCACGACGCGGTGGCCCGGGTGCGCGGGGTCTCCAGCGAGAGCGAGGGCGAGGAGCCGCGGCGCCAGGTCGTCGTCTTCCGTGGGTGACGGACCCGACCCCAGCGAGCCCGACCCGACGCCGGACGCCGTTTTCGGCGTCCGGCGTCGTCATGCCGAGCGCTATGCCGAGCACCTGGTCACCAGCGGGGTGGAGCGCGGGCTGATCGGGCCGCGGGAGGCGCCCCGGGTGTGGGAGCGCCACGTGCTCAACTGTGCCGTGGTCGCCGAGATCGTGCCGACCGGCGCGCGGGTGGTCGATGTGGGTTCGGGCGCGGGCCTGCCCGGGATACCGTTGGCGCTGGCCCGGCCCGATCTGCACGTGGTCCTGCTGGAGCCGTTGGCCCGACGGGCCGAGTGGCTCCGCGAGGTGATCGACGATCTCGGCCTGGCCGTCGAGGTGGAGCGGGGGCGGGCCGAGGAGCCCGAGATCCGACGGCGATGGGAGGGTGCCGACGTGGTGACCGCCCGCGCCGTGGCTCCGTTGGGGCGACTCGCGGGTTGGTGCGTCCCGTTGTTGCGCCCCGGTGGGATGATGCTGGCGCTGAAGGGCGCCGGTGCGGCCGCCGAGGTCGAGCGGGACGCCGTGGCGGTGCGGAGGTCCGGCGGTGGGGCCGCCCGGATCGTGCGCTGCGGCACCGGCGCCGTCGATCCGCCCAGCACGGTCGTCGTCGTCGAGCGGGTGCGCGGGTCGGATCGATCCGGCGGCCCACGACGCAGGAGAGGGCAGGCGTGACGTTCAACGTGAGCCAGCACGAGGTGTCCGATGTTTCACGTGGAACACCGGGGTGGACGCCGATCGCCGAGGAGGCCGAACGGGCCGCCCGGGTGCTGCACCCGGACCGGCACTCGATGCCGCGACCCACGCACCGGCGGATCCTGACCGTCGCCAACCAGAAGGGCGGGGTCGGCAAGACCACCAGCACGGTGAACCTGGCCGCCGCCCTGGCGATGCACGGGGTGCGCGTGCTGGTGATCGACCTCGACCCGCAGGGCAACGCCAGCACCGCGCTCGGCGTCGAGCACCGGCTCGGCACCCCGTCGGTGTACGAGGTGCTGCTCGGTGACATCCGGCTGGCCGAGGCGGCGGTGCCGAGCAGCGCCTCGCCGAACCTGCTGTGCGTGCCGGCCACCATCGACCTGGCCGGCGCCGAGATCGAGCTCGTCACCATGGTGGCCCGGGAGAACCGGCTCAAGCAGGCGCTGTCCCCGGAGGCGCTCGACGAGGTCGGGGTGGACTACGTCTTCATCGACTGCCCGCCCTCGCTCGGCCTGCTCACGGTCAACGCGTTCGTCGCCGCCAAGGAGGTGCTGATCCCGATCCAGTGCGAGTACTACGCGCTGGAGGGTCTCTCGCAGCTCCTCCGGAACGTGGAACTCATCAAGGGTCACCTCAACCCGAGGCTTCGGGTCTCCACGATCCTTCTGACGATGTACGACGGCCGGACCCGGCTCTCCTCGCAGGTGGCCGACGAGGTGCGGGCGCACTTCCCGTCCG